>NZ_LNTB01000001.1:0-300249 GCF_001462395.1 Pyrodictium occultum | reverse complement strand
ATGACCTGGGCCACCATGGAGCGGGCGCCTTTGAACTTGCGGAGCACCACCTTTATCCCGGTCTCCCGGGTGAAGTTCTCCACGAGCTTGTCGAATAGCTTCGGGTCTTCTCCCCAGGCCATGAAGTCCTCGTAGACGTAGACCAGGAGCTCCCGCGCCGGCTTGGTGGTGGCTGTGCCAGCCGCGGTGGCCCAGGTGCCCGTGGCACCGGTGGCCACCGTCCTGGTCACAGTCCTGGTGACCGTTGCAGTGGTGGTGACGGTGACCGTCTTGGCGGCTGTGCCGGCCTCTCTGCTGGAGGCTGCGTAGTAGGCGGCCGCTATGATTGCTGCTACGAGCACTGCGCCGGCTATTAAGTAGAGGCTCCTAGAGGCCATCGCCGCGCCTCCCTCCGCCGGGTGCTCCACCGCTCCATCCGGGGCCGGGCGCCGTAGAGGAGGCTATTCAACGCTACCATAACCCGGGTATCGCTGTGTCGTGGCCGCCCGGGGGGCTAGCCCCTCCCCCGGAGTCGCTTCAGGTAGTCTACGAAGCCGTGGACCGAGAGTATGAGCATGAGGCGGCCGTAGGGGCTCCTGCCGAGCCTCTCGTAGAGCCTCCTGGTGTAGGCGTCGCGCCCGGCTATAGCCTGGAGCGTCTCCTCGGCCGTGAGCCCCTTCTCCAGCGCCTCCCGGGCCGCCTGCTCCCAGGCATCGAGCTGCCTCTCGTGCAGCTCGAGCACCTCCCCGGGCCCCACGCCTATGTGGGTTGGCGCAACCCTGCCAGGCCCCAGGGCCTTCATGCGGCGGAGGCTCTCCCGGTACATGTCCAGCCTGAGGGGCGGCGGCGTGGTGGGCGCCAGGCCCCCATCCAGGGGGTCGTACATGCCGGCGGAGTCGCCGGTGAAGAGGAGCTTCTCCTCGTCTCCCCCGGAGGCGGGCTCGAGCACCAGGCTCTGGTGATGGCTCGCGTGCCCCGGGGTGTGGAGCACCCGGAGCCTTGCCGCCCCCAGTGCTATCTCCTCGCCGTCCCCCGTCTCAGCCACCACGCCGGCGGGGGCCGGCTCGGGCTCGCCGTAGAGCAGGGCCAGCTCCCCGAGGGTCTTGCGCGCGGCCGGCCAGAGCCTGGAGGCCGGGTCGACCAGGTGGGGCGCGCCCCTGGGGTGGGCCCGGATCCTCGCCTCCAGGCCCCTCGCGTGGAGGAGCCTCGCCACCCGGGCGGCGCCGCCGGCGTGGTCCAGGTGGACGTGGGTAACTATCACCTCTACGCGCCTCCCCCTCGCGGCCCTGGCCGCCGCCTCCGCCACCGCCTCGGCGGTGGAGGCGGGGCCCGTGTCTATGACCGCCACCGCCGGGCCGCCGGCGTCGACTATGTAGGAGCGTATGTAGTCGACTCCGAAGCCCTCGGGTGTCGCATCCAGCACCTGGACGAGGGCGTAGCCCAGGTCTAGGGTCTCCAGCGGCTCCACGGCCCGGGACCCTCCCTAGGCGCTGCGTGGCCGGCCCCCTTAGGGCCTCCGGCGCGGCGGCTCCACGGCCCTCGTCACGCCTCTATATAAGGCTACGCCGCGCCTCTACAGGACGGGCCCAGGGGGCGGCGGCGGTGGCTGTGCTCAGGGCTTCGAGGGAGTATACCTGGCTCCGGAGGCTGGGCGTCGAGGACCGTGACATCATCCGGGCGCTCCGGCTCGCCCGCCGCTCGACGCTGGTCAGCATAAACCGTGAGGCGGTCGTGGCTGTGCCCAGCCAGAGGCTAGGCCTGCTCCCCAGGGAGAGGCTGGTGAGCCACACCGACCTCCTCGAGCTGCTCCGGGGCGGCGGCCACAGGGTGACTGCTGCGAGGGTGGGCAGGCTGCCGGAGGAGCAGCAGCTCTACCTGGTCCGTGTCACTCCGAGCGGCGCCTCCTGCAGCTGCCCGGCGACTAGGCTGGCCGGGGACCCGCTCTGCATCCACAAGCTGGCCGCGGCTGTGCTCCTCTACCGGAGGGGCCGCCTCGACCTCCTCGGCTGGCTCCCCGGGGCGGTGGAGAGGAAAAAACGGTGGAGGCTCCTCCAGGCCGGGGGCGCCCGGGCCTAGAGCTCGAGCACCCTGGCCTCCATGGTCTCTGTGTCCAGTATGGCGGCCGTCCTCCTCCCGGTCAGGCAGCCGCAGGCCTCGCCGGGGTTCAGGACCAGGGTTGAGCCAACCCTCCTCACATCCACCTCGTGCGTGTGGCCGTAGAGGACGGCGTCGTAGCGGCCGCTGCGGGCCAGCGCCTCCACCAGCTCCCGGGTCTCCCCCGCGGGGCCCTTGCCGTGGACCATCACTATCCTCCTCCCCGCCAGCTCGACCACGTGGGGCCAGTCGTGTATCTCGTAGCCCAGGCTCTCAGCGGTCCTCAGCAGGCCCAGCCTCTCGCCGCAGTTGTTCCCGTAGACCGCTATCAGCCTCTTCACGCCCTCCCTGCTGAACCTGCGGAGCGTGAAGGGGGCCACTATGTCGCCCAGGTGGAGCACCAGCTCGGCTCCCTGCTCCAGGAGGAGCCGGGCCGCCTTGGCCACAGCCTCCTGGTCGTCATGCGTGTCGCTCACAACGCCGACTATCACGGGGCCCGCACCCCAGGCTGTACGGGGCCCGGGGGACCAGCGTCCTAAGGTATAACGCTGACCCAGGTGCCAGTGTCTACACGGGGTAGTATGCGGGCCGAGCTACTAGCGGCGGGGAATGGGGGCGAGGAGCCGAGGCTTGTGGAGCCGGGGCTGGATGAGAGGGACCGGAGGATACTCGAGCTGCTCCGGCGCCGCGGCCCCCTGGGGGTCAGCGAGGTGGCCCGGCTCCTCGGTGTGAGCAAGTCTGTTGCCTCCCGGAAGCTCCACAAGCTCCAGTCGATGGGGCTTGTGGAGAGGGCTGTGGTCGATGGGAGGGTCCTCTACCGCGCCGCGCGGATGGAGACGAGAACATGTAAAAACAGGGATTGACATGTTATCTGGTTACCTCTGGATGTAGTACAGTCAGGGTATAATACTCGGCGTGTAGCATCCGGGAGCCCGGGGCGCCGGGGAGTGGTGGACCCGGGCTTCTTCATCGACCGCGCCGGGGAGCTGGAGGCGCTGGAAAGGCTCTGGAGCCGGGGCGAGCCCGGGCTCGTAGTGGTCTACGGGAGAAGGCGGGTGGGGAAGACGAGGCTCATCCTCGAGTGGCTCCGCGGCAGGCCCCACGCCTACTTCCAGGCCGGGCTCTGGAGCAGCAGCCAGAACCTCGAGGAGCTGGCGCGGAGCCTCGAGGAGCAGCTGGGGCTCGGGGGGCTCTCGAGGCTCGGGTTCCGCAGCCTCCGCGACCTCCTCCAGCTCGCCTCCAGGCTCCTCGAGGGGAGGAGGGCCGCTATAGTGCTGGATGAGTTCACCTACTGGCTCCGCGTCTCCCCCTCCGTGGCCTCCGACCTCCAGTGGTTCGTGGACCACGTGCTCCCCGGGACCCGGCTGCTCCTAGTGATCTCCGGGAGCCTGGTCGGGCTGGTCGAGAGGGACCTGCTGGGCGGCGGCGCCCCCCTCTACGGGAGGGCTAGGCTCCGCCTCCGGCTGGGCGAGCTGCCGGCCTGGTGCCTCCCCTACTTCGCGCCACGCTACGGGGAGGAGGACCTGGTGAGGCTCTACGCGCTGCTGGGCGGCGTGCCCCAATACCTCCGGCTGATAGACGACTCCACCGCGCCCGTGGAGGCCTACCTCTCGCTCTTCGGCCCCGGGGGCGCCCTCTCGGACGAGCCCCTCTTCCTCCTCCGCGAGGAGTTCCGCGACCCCCACCCCTACCTGGCCCTCCTCCGCGCCCTGGCCCAGGGCGCCACGGGCGTCGGGGAGGCGGCCTCCAGGGCCGGGATGCCGGCCAGCCACGCCTCCCGTTACCTCCGCGTGCTCGCCGACCTCGGGCTGGTGGAGCGCGAGACGCCCCTCTTCAGCCGCCGGGGGCTCTACCGGGTCGGGGACAGGCTGCTGCGCTCCTGGCTCTACCTGGTGGAGCCCCTCTGGAGCGGCCTGGCCGAGGGCCTGCCCGGGGCCCGCCGCGAGGCGGTGCGGAGGGCCGAGCAGCTGGCCGCCGAGGCCTGGGAGAGGCTTGCCGCCGGCCACGCTGTCTCCAGGCTATCGAGGGAGCTGGGGCTCGAGCCCACGCTGGCCGGCAGGCTCCTCCACCGCGGCCTGGAGGTGGACCAGGTCGTAGTAGACGAGGAGTCCAGGAGGCTGCTGGCGGTGGAGGCTAAGTGGTCCCTGCTCTCGGGCGGGGAGGCCGCCCGGGTGGCGAGGGAGACCCTGGCGAGGCTCTACGCCGCCCTCCCCCGCCGCTACCACGGCTACCGGGCGGAGGTGGCCCTCTACCTCCGGGGGCTCCGGGGCCCTGAGCCGGTGGAGGCGGCCGCGGTGGTCACCCCGAGGGATATGCCGTGGCGGGACGGCTGCCCCCAGGCCGGGGGCTAGTGCCCCACCCTGGCGGCGTTTATCACGGTGTACTTGTGGGTGAGCAGCTCCTCAACGTCCAGCGCCACCCCGGTGGCGTCCACGTGGCTCCTCAGTATCTTGCCCAGCTCCTCGACCTCGTCGCCGCGGAGGTAGCGGTACTCTGCATGGGGGTAGCCCACGTGGAGCACGCCCCAGAGCTTCGCCAGCCTTTCGAACTTCTCCCCCAGGGCCTCCTGCAGCTCGTCCACGGTCTGGCTCTGGAGGGCGCGGCTCATCTGCTCCCTGGATATCTCGCCCCGCTCAGCCATAGCCCTTATGTAGCGCTCCACCTGGCTCCTCGGCGGCGCCTTGCCTATGTGGCTGAGGGGGACGCGGCCACGGATGTAGATCCTCCCGCCCACCATGCCGCTGGCTATGTAGCGGCCGGCCCTGCCGAGGACCACTATTGTGCCCCCCGCCATGAACTCGCCGAGGTAGTCGCCCACGTCGCCCCTAACCACTATCACCCCGCCCTTCATCTGGACCCCCAGCCTGTTGCCAGCGTCCCCCAGTACGTGGAGCTCCCCGCTCCTCATAGCCTGGCCGGCGGTGTCCCCGACGCTGCCATAGACTACCACCCGCGAGCCCTCCATGCTGTCGCCCAGGTCCTCCTGGGCGTCCCCGTAGATCCTGGCGTCAAGGCCCCGGACCAGGTTAAGGCTAGCATTGCCCACGATGCCCCACAGCTCGAGCCTCCCGGGGCCCAGCCCATTGGCCACGTAGCGGTGGCCGGCCAGGTTGTAGGCGGCCGCGTAGCCTGCCCGCTCGAGCATGGCTGCGAGGGCCTGGTTCAGCTCAACCCTGCTCATCCTGCTGGCGTCCACCGCCCAGGCGGGGGGCCTGGGCGGCTCGGGGAGCGGCTTCCCCCCGGCCAGCCCCCGCGCCTCCACCTCGCCGTCCGGGTAGACCACCACGTAGCCCCCGCCGCGCAGCATCCGGGGCCTGGCGGCCGGGTTCATCGCCTTGACCGCCGCCGCCTCGCTGGCCACGTAGACCCGGTCCTCGGTCACGGTCACGTAGAGGGGCCGGAGGTGGTGCTGGTCCACGAAGGCGCCGAAGACGGGGCCCCGGGCCTCACCGTGGATGTATATGACCGCGTGGGGCCCGTCGAGCCGGGCCCAGCGGGGCCCGCGGGCGCCCGAGAGCACCTCGGCCACGTCGGCGGCCGTGTAGCCGTCGCGGAACAGCATCTCTATCAGGTAGGCTATCACCTCGCTATCGTTGCCCGTGAACTTCTTCAGCCCAAGGCGGTACTGGACGAGCCTCCGGTTTGACCCGTAGCTGCTGAGGTCCCCGTTGTGCACTATCACCGTCTCGCCCATGGAGAAGGGGTGGGCGAGCCAGGGCTGGAACCCGGGGCTGTTGGTGGGGTAGCGGGTGTGTCCTATCCACGCCCTCGCCTCGCGGCCCCCGAGCCGGTAGGCGGAGGCCACCTCGCCCGGCCAGCCTATGCTCTTCCACACCTCCAGGTAGCGGGAGGCCTGGAGGACCCAGAGCCCCCCGAGGACCTCCGCCGGCGGATAGTCGGCCAGGAGCCACTCGTCCACCGCCACCCCGTGGCCGAGGTCCACCAGCCTCCTAGGGCCGGAGACGGCCAGGGGGCCTAGGAGCCTCTCCTCCGCCTCCTCGTCCACCCCCACGCGGGTGAAGACGCGGACGCGCACTAGGCCGCGGGGCTCGGGGCTGTAGGCAGCGTAGCCCGCGCCGTGCTCGGTGCCCCTCTCCCTCATAGCCTCCAGGGCCTCCACGACCAGCCTGGAGCTGACCGGCCTCTCGTCGAGGCTGGCCACGCCGGCTATGCCGCACACGCCTGCACCACCCCTCCGGGAGCGTGGCGTCCACCCTAGGCCCTCTCCCCGGGGCCCGGGGGGCGACACTACACCTTGGTGGGAGCCTAGGGGGCTGGATAGGCGCCGGGCAGTGTTATAAAGAGTGGGTCGTGGCGGCCCCGGGCTACTCGCCGGCCACCAGCACCCCGAGCCTCTCGGCCACGGCGCCGTCGAGGCTGCGGAGGAGCCACCGGTTGCCCTGCAGGCTCTGGTAGCTGGTCAGCCCGCCGGCGCCCATCAGCAGCTTAAGCTCCCAGGTCATGGCTATCAGCGTGTTCTCGTAGGCCTCCCTCCTCCTCTCTGAGGGCCAGCCCGAGAGCCTCCTCCGCAGCCAGCGCAGCGGCCTCCTCACAGACACCAGGTCAGCGCCCAGCGCCAGCAGCTTGTACACATCGGCGGCGCTCCTCAGGTCGCCGGCCGCGACGATGGCCACCCTCTCCCTCACACCCCGGCGCCAGGCCTCGTCGTCGAGCCTCACCACCCACTCCTCCAGCCAGGGCTTGGAGCGGCCGCCGCCACCCCTCAGCTCCTCGTCCACGATGACGAGGCTCGCGCCCGCGGGGGGCTCGGCGCCGGGCGGGACAGCCACAGCATGGGGGTGCTCCATCAGCCTACACTCGAGCGGGTAGCCGAGCGCCTCGGCCGCCTCGGCCAGGGGCTCCTCGAGGCAGGGCACTGCTATTGGGGCCTCGTAGACGCTGCCGCCGGGCAGCCTCACCCTGAGGTCTATCTCCTCCCGGTAGGGGTCCACACTCGGCCTCGTCACCTGGGCGGCCTCTATCCGGAGCAGGTCCAGCGGCCTCTCGGCAGGCGTCGTGTAGCCGGGCACGTAGCCGCCCATCCCCAGCACGGGGGTCTTAGCCTCCATGTAGACCTCGCGGGGCACCGGCTCCTCGCTGGGGTCGCCGTACCAGGCCACCTGCCCGGGCTCCGCCAGCTCCACGCCCAGCACCTTGGCTACGCGCTCGTCCGCGTTGTGGAGCTCGAGGAGGTCGCGGCGGCCCACGAGCTTCTGGAGGCTATCCTCGCCGAGCGCGTAGGTTATGAGCTTGAGGCTCCTCTCCACCGCCCTAAGCCAGGTAACCAGCCTGGCCGTTGCCCAGTCTATGTCGAGCTTCAGGGGGCTGTCTACCCTGTTGGTGAGCGCCGTGGGGCAGTTACCCGTGTTGCATATATGGCACATTATGCAGCCCACCGCCAGCAGAGCGGCGGTACCGATATTAGCCATGTTGGCTCCGAGCAGGATAAGCTTAGCTATATCCTCGCCGCTCGAAACCATGCCCCCACCTATCACCAGGAAGCCGTCCCTGAGCCCGTTCTCGCGGAGGAGCCTGTCAGCCACGGGCACGGCGTAGTCGACGGGCATCCCCACGTGGTCCCTCACTATCCTCGGCGTCGCCCCCGTGCCGGCGCCCGCGCCATCGATTATAATCCCCATGGCGGTCGCCCTGGCCGTGCCGAGGGCGACGAAGCCCACCTGGTTGGTCGCAGCTGTCTTCACCAGCACCGGGCGGCCCGTGAGCTCGCGGAGCATCTTCACCCTCTGCGCCAGGTCCTCGATGCTGTAGATGTCGTGGTGGGGCGCGGGGCTCAGCGCCTCGCTCCCCGGCGGGAGCTTGCGCAGCCTGGCGATGTCGCCGACCACCTTCTTGCCGGGCAGGTGGCCCCCTATCCCCGGCTTGGCCCCCTGGCCGATCTTGATGTTCACCGCGAGCCCCCGGCGGAGCATGTCACGGTCCACGCCGAAGCGGCCGCTCGCCCACTGGATCACTATGTTGCGGTGCTTCCCCACCTCGGGGTGGAGGCCGCCCTCCCCGACGCCCACCACGGCCCCGGCCAGGTCGGCTGCCCTGGCGAGCGCTATGTTGGGGTTGCCGGATAGGGCTCCGAAGCTCATGTCCCCGAGGTAGACTGGGACCCGGAGCCTGGCGCCGGCAAACTCGAGGCCCACGTCCACGTCCAGCCTGTCTATCCCCTCCGGGCCCAGCTTCCTGGCCAGCTCGTTGACCTCCCTGGGGCTGAGGCCCCGTATCCCCATCCTGTCCAGGAGCCTGCCCCGGGCCCGGGGCATGCTAACTACTGTCCTCTCCAAGCCCTTGGTGGCGGCGTACCTCACCGCCAGTATCCTGTCGCGGCTCCAGAACTCTGGGGTCCTGCCGCCGCCGACTGGCGGCTTATAGCTTGCCAGCAGCCTTACCTGCGCCACGATGCGGCCCCGGCGCCAGGGCCCACGCGAAGCCCACAGTTAAAGCTATCCGTTCCCCTGACAGCTGCCGGGGTGGAGGGACAGTATATAAGCCGCCCGGGGCCCTGGTATCCAGCCCCTAGAGGGCTGGAGGTAGGCAATAGCGTTGGACATCCTCGGGGCCTACCGGGCCGACACGGGGCTCCTCCTCCAGGACCTTCTCAGGTCTCTCCCCCTGGCAGCCTGGGTGCTCTTCAGCATCCACGGGCTCGCCCGCTGGAGCTACGAGCGGGCCCGCAGCCGCTGGGGCGAGGCGGTGGGCATCTACTTCGCCAGGAAGGTTATCCACATGGCGGCCGGCGGGCTGGTAGCCCTCCTGGTCCCCTTCGTGTTCCGCGAGCCCTGGGTGCCCTTCATCCTCGGCCTGCTGCTCGCCGCCTACGTCTACCTCCCCCACCGCACGGGGAGGCTGATGACCTGGTTCCAGGACCCCGGTAACATTAGCGAGGTCTACTACTGCATAAGCTGGGCTCTAGCCGTCCTCGTGGCCTGGCCCTTCGACGTCAGGATAGCGGTGCTCCCCCTATTCCTCATGAGCTTCGGCGACGGGGTCACCGGGATAATAAGGGGGATAAGGCAGCGCCGCCGGGTGAAGAGCTGGGACGGCACCCTCGGCTTCCTAGCGGTGGGCCTCCCCGCGGGCCTGGCCATGCTGGGCCCCGTGGGCGGCCTCGCCGCCGCCGCGGCCGCGCTGGCCGAGAAGTCCGGGCTCGTCGACGATAACATCAGCGTGCCCCTGGTGAGCCTGGCCATCCTGCTGGCGGCCTACCACGCCGGGCTGCTCCCGGCGCATGGCCCCGCCGTGGCATCATACATGGCTATGCATGGGCTCCACGCCTCTCCATAGATACGAATAAATACTGCACTTATAGGGTGTTACTTCTGAGGGAGCCTCCTGTGCAGATGGCCGACGCCTGCCACGGCGGGACCGGCCTGGACACGGAGGCAGTGATAGCAGGGAGGCTGGTGAGGCTCCCCAAGCACAGCCCGGTGATCGAGCTCTACGGCGCGGTCGAGGAGGCCGAGGCCCTCATAGCCAGGGCCAGGCTGCAGCTGGAGGCCCGCGACCCCGCCACCGCGGAGAGGCTCTACCTCCTCCAGCGCGCCATCCGCCTCCTCCCCGGCGTCCTGGCAGGCGCCGTGGACCCGGGGCAGCCCCTGCGGCTCATAGAGGAGGCCGCCCGGGGCCTCGAGCGGCCCGGCGGCTGGAGCCTCACTGGCTGCAGCCCCGAGGACCCCGACATAGTGCTCGCCATGGCCAGGCTCCGGGCCGGCGACAGGCTGATCGCCCGGGCCCACGAGGAGGGGGAGGTGCCCCGGGAGCTGGCCAGCCGCATCTCCATGCTGCTGGAGGCGGCTAGCTACATGCTCTACGCCATCCACTGGAGCCTCTGCAGCCGTGCCCCTCAGGGAAGGAGGCTCATAGCCCGGAGGACTGCGGAGCTGGCCCAGTAGCCCCGCGGCGGGGCCTGGGACCCAGGCCTGGGCCCCCAGGGGGCTCCAGCTCCACCCTCCCGGCCCGGGCCCGGTACCTGGGCGGGTTCTCCACCGGGTTCTCCCTGAGGAAGAGGGGCGAGTCGAGGTCCACGTACCTGGTCGCGGCGCTCGCTAGGGCCGGGTGGAGCGCCTGGGCGATGCCCAGCCCGGTCTCCACCATGCACCCCCACATGGCCTCCAGCCCGTGGGCCTCTAGGAGCGAGGCCGCCCGGGCCGCCTGGAGCGGGCCGCCCACCTTGGCCACCTTTATGTTGACCACGTCCGCGGCCCTCATCGAGGCAACCCTGGCTATCTCCTCGAGGCTCCTGGCTGACTCGTCGGCCGCCACCGGGGTCTCCACGGCCCTCCTGACCTCGGCCAGCCCCTCCAGGGCCCCGGCGGGCACGGGCTGCTCGACGAGCTCGAGCGCGGTCCCCAGGCTCCTCTCCAGCCTCCGGATAACCCGGACAGCCTGCTTGGGGCTCCAGGCCTGGTTGGCGTCGACCCTTACCACCGCCCTGCCCCCGGACGCCTCGTAGACCGTCTCGGCGAGGAGCACATCGTCCTCAAGCCTGCCTGTGCCGAGCTTCACCTTGAGCACGCGGAAGCCCTGGACCCGGGGCAGGGGAAACGGGGCGTCTCCCGGGGGCTGGGAGCGGGATCCGACAAGGTACTCGACGGCCTCTATGAAGGCCTCCCGGAGCCTGCCCCTCCCCCTCCGGATCTCCTCCAGCGCCTCGCCCCCGGGGAGGGAGACGGTGTAGTCCGTCTCCAGGCCCGAGCGGAGCCTGCCCCCGAGGAGCGTGTAGAGCGGCACGCCGAGAGCCCTGGACGCGGCGTCCAGCACCGCGGCCTCGAGGGCGGCGCGGGCGGAGGAGAAGCCCGGGGCCCCGGCGTGGACCCTGCGGAGCGCCTCCCCCAGCTCGTCGGGGAGCCTAAGGCCCCGGAGCCTCTCCCCAGCCTCCCTGGCGTAGGCCTCGACCGCCTCGAGGCTCTCCCACGTCACCCTGGGCGCGGGCGCGGCCTCCCCGTAGCCTGTGGTGCCGTCGTCCAGCGCGACGGCCACGGCGATGTTCTCCAGCTCCGCGTGGGCGGCGTAGGAGATGCGGAAGACCCCGCGCAGCCCCGCGCGGATCCTCCAGGCCTCCACCCTCTCTATGCGCGGCAAGCCCGCGGCCCCGGGCAGCCCACCGGGCGCCCGCTGGGTTCAAAAAGAGGATGGGCGGAGCCTCCCCTGAGAACCCGCGCAGCCAGGCCCCTGCAGGGTGCCGCGCCGTGCCCATGGTGTACCACGAGGGTAGGAGGAGGGCGGCTGTCTACGCCCCCGGCGCCTACGGCAGGGAGGAGGGGAAGACGGGCCACGACCTGGTAATATTCGACGGGGGCCTCCTATGGAACCTTGTGGCCGTGGTTGACCCATTCAACGCCGGCCGCGACGCCGGCGAGGTGCTGGGGCTCGGGAGGAAAGGCATACCGGTGGTGAGGAGCCTCCGCGAGGCCATCGAGGCCGGCGCGGAGGCGATCATCCTGGGCGCCGCGCCGGTGGGCGGGAGGCTGCCCGGGGAGTGGAGGAGGGACATCCGCGACGCCCTGGAGGCGGGGCTCGACGTCTACAGCGGGCTCCACACCTTCCTCTCCGACGACCCGGAGCTGCGGGAGGCAGCGGAGAGGGGAGGGGCCAGGATTGTTGACGTCCGCAAGCCCGACCCCCGGTACTTCCGGGTCTGGGACGGCAGGGTGCTGGGCACGGAGATGAAGCGCGTCCTCGTAGCCGGGACGGACTGCGAGGCCGGGAAGAATATTGCGACCTACACGCTCTACCGGGCCCTAGAGGAAAGGGGGGCCAGCGCCTGCATGATAGGGACGGGGCAGACCATGCTCCTCCTAGGCGCCCGGGGCCTGGTCATGGACGCGGTGCCGAGCGACTTCGTGGCCGGGGCCCTGGAGCAGGTGATAGTGGAGGAGTATGAGAGGGGCTGCAAGATAGCGGTTATAGAGGGCCAGGCGGCGGTGACCCACGAGGCCTATGGCCACGTCTCCCTCGGCATCCTGCGCGGCGCCTCGCCGACCCACATAGTGGTGGCCCACGTCCCCGGCCGCCGCTGGAGGGCTGCGTTCAGCCACGCCTGGAAGCCCCTCCGCGTCCCGGAGCCCGGCGAGGAGCTGGCGCTCCTCCGGGCCCTCAACCCCTACCCCGACGCCGTGCTGGCCGGGATAACGCTGAACACCAGCGCCTACAGCCCCGAGGAGGCAAAGAGGATAGAGGAGGAGTACACGAGGACCTATATGGCGCCGGCCGTGGACCCGCTCCGCACGGAGGTGGACTCGATAGCCGAGAGGATACTCCGGGGCTAGCCCCTGGCGGCGCGGGCCAGGCCCAGCTCCTCCTCAGCCCTCCTCAGCGCCTCCTCGATGCTGGTATAGGGCCTGACTATTATCACCCGCAGCCCGTGCTTCTCCATGAACTCCCTGCCGCCGGGCCCCAGCGCGGTCGCGACTATAGCGTTGCAGCCCCTGTTCAGCTCGAGTATCTTGGCCCTCTTACCCCCGTGGCCCTTCCCCCCGTGCTCCCCGTGCTCCTCGGAGCCGTGGCCGCGGCTGGCGTAGGGGTTCTCAACCCTCCTCTCCAGCCTCCAGCCCTCGCTGCCGCAGCGGACGTAGTGGAGGTAGTAGCGGGCATCCCCGAAGTGGCCTAGCTTGACCCTCTCCCCGTCATCCGTCGCCACTGATACGCAGACGCACCCCACGATACCACCCCGTACAGTGCCTCCCGGGGGCCAGGCCCTCTTATCCTGGCCCCTGGGGGCTACCCTGGGGGCCCTAGGGCGGCTCCAGAGGCCTGCACTCCACGCCGAGCAGCTCCTCGAGGTTCCGGTAGAGCATCGCCTCTAGCTCGCCGCGCCCCCGGCCCCTCCGCAGTGCAGCCGCCACGAGCCGGGCGGCGCTCCTGGCCGGAGTGTCCTCCTCCACCACCGGGTAGTCGCTGGCGTGCAGTATCTTCCCGGCCGGGAGGCTCGAGACTACTATCTCGAGGACATCCAGGGGCACGGCGCTCGTGTCGAGGTAGACGTTGGGGTAGCGGCGGGCCAGCTTCACCGCCTCCTCGGTGAACACGCCGGGCGCGGCCGCGCTGTAGCCGCCCGCGTGGGCTATTATCACCGGCACGTCCCGGTGCGTGGCTATGGCCCTCTCGAGCCGCTCCGGGTTGCCGAGGCTGCAGAAGGCGGGCAGCTCCCAGAGGCCGGGGTCGCAGCCCGCGTGGACGAGGACGGGCACGGCCTTCTCCTCGGCGGCCTCGAACACCTCCTCGACCTCCTTCGAGTCCGGCCACACCATGTGCATCGTCGTGATCAGCTTGAGCCCCCGGTAGCCCTCCCCGAGCCTCCTCCGGGCGGCCTCATACACCTCCCCGGGGCCCCGGCTCGGCTCCGGGTCGGCGTAGAACACGAGCCTCGCCCCGCTGGGGCTCTCGCGGGGCTCCACGGGGCCGAAGCGCGAGAGGAAGATGAGGGTCTCGGCCAGCAGCCGGTCCGGGGTCTCGTAGTGCTCCAGCAGCCAGGGCGCGAGCCTCCTCAGCACGGGCTCCGCCGCCCTCCAGGCCCTGGCTAGCACGCGCTGGCTCCTCGCCGCCACAAGCTCGGCAGGGGGCCGGATCTCCATGACCTGGGCCAGGGAGACGCGGTAGCCGGCCAGCTCCAGCGCCAGCTCCCAGGGGCTGCGGTTATCAACCAGGTGGACATGGGCGTCGGCTATGCACGGCACCTCCTCGATGAGCTGCAGAGCCTTCTCTAGAAGGGGCAGGGCCCACACCTCACGGCGGGGTCGAAGAGGCCCCAGGGGGCTGCCGGCACCCCTTCCACCGGGGAGCCTTAAAAAGAGGGGATGCGGGTGGGGCCCCCAGGGGATCCTACTCGGCCACCGGGCCTATGGCCTGCTCGCCCACCCAGCGGTTGATCTCCTCCACGTAGTGGTCGACCATCTTCTGGATCTGCTCTATCTCCTCGTCGGTCAGGTGGCGGAACCTGCCCTGGAGCTTGAGGTACTCCCTGACCGGCTTCCTCTTGGGCACCTTTACCGTTACCCTGGGCTTCCCGTTCACTATCTCGAGCTGCACCCACATGCCGGTGAGGACTGCCAGCCGCGCTACATGGATGCTGTGCTCGTTCCTTATCCTCCAGCCAGGGGTGCAGGGCGAGAGCACGTGTACAAGGCTCGGGCCCCGGGTCTCGTAGGCCTTCCGGAACTTCTCCATCATGTCGGTCGGGTAGGCGGGGTTTGCGGTGGCTATGTAGGGTATCCTGTGGGCCAGCGCTATTCCTATTATGTCCTTCTTCGGGTGGGGCTCGCCCCTCATCCTCTTCCCAACCGGGGTCGTGGTGGTCCAGGCGCCGAATGGCGTGGCGCTGCTCCTCTGTATGCCGGTGTTCATGTAGGCCTCGTTGTCGTAGACCACGTACATGACGTCGTGGCCCCTCTCCATCATGCCGCTGAGGCTCTGCAGCCCTATGTCAAAGGTGCCGCCGTCACCTGCTATCGCCACCACCTTTATCCTCCTGTTGGGGTCCAGCACGCCCTTCCTCTGCAGCGCCTTAATCGCCGCCTCGACGCCGCTCGCCGCGGCGCCGGTGTTCTCGAAGGCTAGGTGGAGCCAGGGGTTCCTCCACGCGGTCCTGGGGAACAGGGTGGTGGTTACCTCGACGCAGCCAGTGCCCATCACCACTATTGCGTCCTTACCCGCTACCTTCATCAGCATCCTCATTATGAGGGCCGCGGCGCAGCCCTGGCACATGCTGTGGCCGGGGGCGAACTGCTCCTCGCGGGGTATGTCCCAGACTGTGCGTATGGGCTTAGCTATGGCCATCGAATCCCACCCCTCTAGACGGGCCGGTCCATGAGCGTGGGGGCTAGTGGAGCCTCATCCTGCTCCTAACCCCGTAGAATAGTGTGCGGGGCTCGCTCCTGCCTGTCTCCGCGATGTTCAGGAGCTTCTTGTACATCTCCACCACATCCTTCACGTATATGTCGCGGCCGCCGAGGCCGTGGACGAAGCTCGCCATAGGCTTCGTGATCCCCCTCACGGCGAGCGCCGCCGAGACGTCTAGGAAGAGGGGTCCCTCCACAGCGGCGCCGAATGCGAGGGCGCGGTCGAGCACGCCGACGGCCTTGACGTTCTCAAGCGCCTTGGCCACCTGCTCGGCGGGGAAGGGCCGGTAGACGCGGATCTTCACCATCCCCGCCCTCACGCCCTCCTCGCGCAGCCTGTTGACGGCGGCCTTCACCAGGCTCGCGGTGGCCCCGAGGCTCACTATAGCCACCTCGGCGTCCTCCATCATGTACTCCTCTATGAGGCCGTAGCGGCGGCCGAACCTCTTCTCGAACTCCCTCGCGGCCTCCTCTATCACGCGGGGCGACTCGCGGAGCGCCAGGTCCTGCTGTACCTTGGCCTCGTAGTACCAGTCGGGGCCGCCGACAACGCCGAACGTCATGGGCTTGTCGGGGTCCAGCACCGGCCGGTACCCCCTGGGCCTCTTGGCCGCGTACTTCAGCACCTCCTCCCTGGGTATAGGCTCCAGGGGCTCCACCGTGTGGCTGAGTATGTAGCCGTCGAGCGTCACGGCTACGGGGAGCAGCACGTCCGGGTGCTCGGCTATATAGTAGGCCTGGATCAGGTTGTCGTACACCTCCTGCACGGTCTCGCTAAATATTATTATCCAGCCGGTATCCCTCATTCCCATGACGTCGCTGTAGTCGTTCCATATGTTCAGCGGCGCGCTGAGCGCGCGAGTAGCTATAGCCATGACCACTGGTTGGCGGAGGCCACTGGCTATGTAGAGCATCTCGTGCATGTACTCGAGGCCCTGGCTGCTCGTGGCGGTGAACACCCTGGCGCCGGTGGCGGCTGCGGCGATGACAGCGCTCATAGCGCTGTGCTCGCCCTCGACGGGTATTACCTCGGCGTCGAGCTCCCCGTTGGCAACCATCTCGGTTATCTTCTCGGCTATCTGGGCCTGCGGGGTTATCGGGTATATAGCGGCCACGTCTATATCGACGTCGCGGACAGCGAGAGCGGCGGCGTAGTTACCCTTAGCGGCTATCCTCTGGGCCTGCCGCGCCTCAGCCCGCTCCCGGCTCCTGGCCTCCAGCGCCGCCACTGCCCTCCTCACCTCTCCTCCGGCACCATCTCTATCGCGTTCACGGGGCACTCGAAGGCGCAGATACCGCAGCCCTTGCAGTGCTGGTAGTCAACCTCGAAAGTTATCCTGAACTTCTTGCCCTGCTTGTTGGTGTACTCCTTGTCCAGCTCGAGGATAGCGCTATCCGGGCAGTAGACCCAGCAGAGGCGGCACCGGATACACTTCTCCTGGTTTATCACCGGGCGGAATGTCCTCCAGGAGCTTACGTCAACCTCCTCGGTGCTGCCCGGCCAGGGCACGATAGCCGCTATCGGGAGGTCTTCCATGGTCTCGGGGTACTTTTTACCCAGGTAGCGGTCCATGCTCACAGGCAGACCACCTCCGTCGAGGAGTAGGCCTCCTCCACCGCGCGCAGGTTGGGTTCAATAATCCTGGGCTTATCCTCGAAATACTCCTCTATACTATGCTCGAGCGAGTCGAGCTCCACGACCTTGGAGGCCCGTGCCAGGGCGCCGAGCATCGAGGTATTCACTATCGGCGCCCCCAGGTGCTTGAGAGCTATGCTAGTCGCGTCGACGGTCGCCACGCAGCGGGGCGGGTTCAGTCCATGGCTCCTGATGAACTCGGCGGCCTCCTCGGGGCTCTTCTTAGTATTTATCACCGTTAGCCCGCTCGGCTTAAGCCCCCTCATGTATATGCTGGGCACCAGGCTCGGGTCCAGGACTACAACTATGTCGGGCTCGAGGACCGGCTCCCTCTCGAGGATAACCTTGTCGTCTATCCTGACGAAGGCGAGCACCGGGGCCCCGCGGCGCTCGGCGCCGTACTCGGGGAAGGCCATAGCGTACTTGCCCTCCCGGATCGCGGCGGCGGCGAGCACCTCGGCAGCCGTGACGGCTCCCTGGCCTCCCCGGCCGTGGAACCTGATTTCTACACGCGTCAAGCCTACCACCAGGGCGGTCACACGTGTTCTGGAGAGCCCCAGGCACTACTATACCTTAGGGCTTTGGAGAGGGCTGGAGGAAGCCCCCGGGGCTGCACTGCTACAGTGGTGGGCTAACTAATAACTCCTATCCCTTCCCAGCGCCTGATTGTAGTAGCCAGCTGGCACGATAGTCGAACCACACGGGGGCCGGCGCTGCACAGTAGCCGGGCCCCTCCTAATACCCGGCCGGGGCGCCAGGCCCCCCGGGGTGGCCACGGAGTGGCCGGAGCCCCGCTGGCGGAGGCGCTCCGGAGGGAGCTAGCTCAGGCCCCCAGGCTGGTGGCGGAGCAGGCGTCCTCGACGGAGCCCATACTAGCCGGCGAGGAGTGCATACTAGCAGTGGGGGCCGGCGACAGCTACGCCGCGGCCCTGGCCCTGGAGGCCTGCAGCCGCGGCCGGGCCAGGGCCCTCGACCCCTTCGACGCGGTGACCACCGGCGCCCTGGAGGCCGCGGCCGGGAGGGGCTGCCTCCTCCTGGCGCTGAGCGTCGGGGGCAGGACCCGCAGCGTCCTGGAGGCCGTCGAGGCCTACCGCCGGCTAGGCGGCCGCGTCGTGGCAGTCACGGGGCCCGGCACCCCGCTCGCGAGGCTAGCCGGCAGCGTGGTGCAGCTCACCTATACCGGGCTCGCTGCAGGCGTGGGGGCGGCCCGGCACCTGGCGATGCTCGCAGCCCTGGCGGCCGCCATGGGGGAGAGGGTCTCCTGGCCCGGCCCCGCGGCCGCGGGCTGCGGCGCGCTAATGGCCGGGGTGCACGCGGGCGCGGCGGAGGCCTACAGCAGCGCGCTGTACACCGTGCTCAAGCTCTACGAGGCCTACGCCATGCCCGCCAGGAGCGAGAGGCTTGAGCAGCTGGTCCACGCCCCCGTCTACGCCGCGGATAGCGTGGCCCTCTACCTCTCGAGCACAGCGCCCCGGGGGAGGCAGGAGGAGGTGCTCGAGGCCCTCAGGGAGGCCGGGGTGCCGGTGAGCGCTGTGCCGCCGGGGAGGAGCTGCTGGGAGACGGTGCTCTCCCAGCCGGCCTGGGCCCTGGGCTGCCTGGCGGAGGCGGCGGAGAGGGACGGGGTGAGGGAGCCCAGGTACAAGCTCCACCCGGGCCTCGAGCGCCTCACGAGGCTGATCTACGGGTAGGCCCCCCGGGGGCTGCTCGGTGCCTAGCCTGCTCCTCAGCCCCTCCCCGGGGAGGGTCCGCGTGTGGAGGCCCCACAACTCGCCACCGCAGCCCCGGGGGCCTAGAAGCCTGGCCCCGAGGCTGCGTCCACCGTCGGGCCCAGGGGCTGGGGGTTTGACCGCGGCCCCTAGCCGGCCCCGGGGTCATAGAGCCGCCGGGGCCTCGGCGGCCTCGCCCCCGGGTGTCGGCCGAGGAGGCGCCGGGATAAACGCTCCTGGATTAGTGTAGGCTGCCGGGCGGGATAATAATGGCTGCGCGCCGGGCTACGGGTTCCCCGGCTCCGCCGCCGCGCCCCTAGCGGGGAGGGGCTGGCGGGCGCCCAGGAGGCCGTGGACTCATCGGGCCCCTCGCCGGGGCGTCCTTGCCCACGGGGCTCCGGGGGCTGGTAGGGGGTGCGGGGGGCTTGTGCCTAGCCCCGCTTCTGGGGCTTCTCCTGCTCGTAGCCCGCCACGGCTTCCACGAGCCTGTCGATCGCCGCGGCTACCTGCCTGCTCACGTCCACCTCCTCCACGCCCTCCGGGGGCTTCACGGTGTTGCCGGCTAGTATCCTGGATACCCCTGCCTTCCTAAGCTTCTGGAGGGCGTCGCCCGCGAAGAGGCCGTGGGTGCAGGCTGCTATGACCTCCCGGGCTCCCTGCTGGAGGAGGATCTCCGCGGCCCTGGCCATGGTCCCCCCGGTGCTCACTATATCGTCGACTATCACTACCGTGGCGCCCCTGACGTCGAGCGTCTTGGGCCTCATTGTTATCTCCCCGGTTACCCTGTCCCTGCTCTTCTCAAGGTAGTCGAAGGCCGCCCCCAGCCTCTCGGCGAGCCTGCGGGCCCGGTGGAAGGCGCCCCGGTCGGGGGCGATCACGTAGATCTTCTCGGCGGCCTCCGCGGCCCCGCGGAGCCTCTCGGCGAACGCTGGGCTGGGGTCCACGCTGGCCGCGGGGCCCGGGAACCAGTGGAGGCTCTCCGGCTTATGCAGGTCCACGGCCGCGAAGGCCTCGGCGCCGCTGGACGCTAGGAGGCCTAGGGTGACGCGGATGCTCACCGGCTCGCCGCGGATGAAGCGGCGGTCCTGCCGGCTGTAGGGGGTATACCCCATCACCGCGACCACGTGGCTGGCGCCGAGCCCCCGGGAGGCCTCGGCAAGGAGGGCCGCCTCCCAGAGCCTCCTCGTCGGCTCCGGGTAGCCGGTTGAGGCTACCACCGCCACGGCGCCATCGAGGCCGGCGGGTATCCTGACGTAGCTCTCCCCGTCGGGGAACAGCTTGTGCTCGGCGCGGGCCAGCTCCGCGCCCAGGCTCCTGGCGAGCCCCTCAGCGAAGCTCTCGGGGACGCCGGGCGCGGCTACAACGACGTATCGGGCCGCCACGGCCAGCCCCCAGGGGAGGCGCCTCCCCGGGGAGGCCTCGGTATAAAGGCGGGGCCCTCCCCGGCCGCGGCAGGTTATTACCCGGGGGCGTTCCTTCCTTAGTATGCGTGGGTACGTGCCGCAAGGGAGGAGAGCATGGCTGCTCTAGCGAGGATCACGCGGGGTAGGTATGTATAGTAGGTGGGAGGCTCCGCCTCCTCCTCTACATGGCCCTGGCCCTCCTCTTCGCCTACAAGGCTGCCACGGAGATCCAGGGAGACAAGGTCTGGGGCATAATCTACGCGCTGATAAGCCTCGAGTACCTCTTCGAGGCCCCAGTGCACCCGGCCCGGAGGCACTAGCGCTGCTCTGCGGCTGCTTTTTTCAGCCCCTCCAGCCCCGGCTTTACGCGGTGGCTTTTTAGTGGGCTCAAACCCCTACGGGTGGAGCGGCAGGATCCTCTGGGCCGACCTCTCCCGGGGAGAGTTCCGGGAGTGGCGCTACCCGGGCGAGATGGCCCGGCTCTTCATAGGCGGCAGGGGCTTCGCAGCCAAGATCCTCTGGGAATTCCTCGAGCCGGGCGCCGACCCCCTCGGGCCCCGCAACCTCTTCATCGCCGCCGTGGGCCCAATCACGGGGCTCCCCGGGCCCAACACGGGGAAGCTTGTGGTCGCGGCTAAGAGCCCGCTGACCGGCGGCTACGGGGACGGGAACATAGGGTCCTGGGCGGCCGTCCAGCTGAGGGCCGCGGGCTGGGACGCCATAGTGGTTGAGGGCGCGGCGGAGAAGCCCTCGATACTGGTCGTGGAGGATGACAAGGCGTGGCTGGAGCCCGCCGAGGACCTCTGGGGGCTCGACACCTTCCAGGCCTACGACCGGCTCGTGGAGCGCTATGGCAGGGATGCAGGCATACTCCTCATAGGCCCAGCGGGGGAGAACCTGGTACGCTTCGCCACTGTCGTGGCCCAGAAGGGCCGGAGCGGCGGCAGGCCCGGCCTAGGCGCGGTCATGGGCAGCAAGAGGCTGAAGGCTATAGTCGTGCGGGGCAGCAGGCGCCCCGAGGTGTTCGATAGGGACGCACTGATGAAGGCTGCCTCGGAGGCTATAAGGGCCGTCCGGCAGAGCCCCAGCTACGGGTTCTGGATGCGCCAGGGCACCATGGCCACGGTTGAGTGGGCGCAGGAGGCGAGCGTGCTCCCAGCCTACAATTTCAGGGAGGGCGTGTTCGAGGGCTACCGGGGGATAAGCGGCAGCTACATGGAGAAGATAGAGGTGGACCTCCGCAGCTGCCCCCTCTGCGTCATGCCCTGCGGCCACGTGATAGAGGACGAGGAGGGGAGGAGGGTAGAGCTCGACTACGAGAACGTCGCCATGCTGGGCAGCAACCTGGGGATATCCAGGCTGGAGGAGGCGGCGGTCCTCAACAGGCTTGCCGACCTGTACGGGCTCGACACGATAAGCCTCGGCGGCACTCTCGGCTACGCGCTGGAGGCGGCGGAGAGGGGTAAGCTGGAGCTAGACGCAGGCTGGGGCGAGACCAGGAAGATAGCCGGGCTCGTCCAGGACATAGCACTCCGCAGGGGCGTCGGGGACCTCCTGGCCGAGGGGAGCGCGAGGGCCTCCAGGAAGATAGGGGAGACCTGGTACGCCATGCACGTGAAGGGGCTCGAGGTGAGCGCCTACGACTGCCACGCCGCCCCCGGCATGGCGCTGGCCTACGCCACCAGCCCGATAGGAGCCCACCACAAGGACGCCTGGCTGATAGCCTGGGAGGTGCAGCACGGCCGCATGGAGTACAGCAGGGAGAAGGTGAGGAAGCTTATAGAGCTGCAGAGGCTCCGCGGCGGCCTCTTCGAGACCGCCGTGGCCTGCCGGTTCCCCGTCGTGGAGACCGGGATAGACCCCGAGTACTTCATAAGGCTCCTCCGCGCCGCCACCGGGCTAGACATCACGATGGAGTATATGAACGAGGTGGCGGACCGCGTCTACGCGCTGATAAGGATGATATGGGTGAGGGAGCATGGGGGCTGGAGCATAGAGATGGACATGCCGCCGGAGCGCTGGTTCCGCGAGCCCCTCACTAAGGGGCCGCTGAAGGGCGCGAAGCTGGACCGCGACAGGTTCCTGGAGATGCTGAGGATGTACTACGAGGAGAGGGGCTGGGCGCCTAACGGCGTACCCCTCCCGGAGACCCTCCGCCGCCTCGGCCTAGAGGACGCGGTGCCCCTGGCGGAGAAGCACGCCCAGAGGGGCTAGCCCGCATGCCCCGTTTCCCGCCCCGGGCCGGCGTCGGGGTAACACCCATTCCCGGCCCAGCCCTCCCACAGCCAGCCGGGTCAAGGCTTGGCGAGGCTAGTGGAGCTAATGGAGGATGCAGCCGGGCTCCTGGCCAGCCGTGGCCCCGTGGTGGAGGTGGAGGCTGGGAGGATACTAGTGGTCGGCGACACCCACGGCTACCCCGAGGTCTCTGAGTGGGCGCTGCGGCTCGCGGACAAGCACGGGGCGGAGGCGGTCGTCTTCCTGGGGGACTACGTGGACCGCGGCCCCTGGAGCGTGGAGAACCTGGAGCTGCTCCTCGAGAGGATGCTGGCGGAGCCGGGGAGGCTGCTGCTGCTCCGCGGCAACCACGAGTCGCTGGAGATGAACAGGTACTACGGATTCCTTGAAGAGTACTACTCCAAGCTGGGCCCGGGCAGGCTGGCCCCCCTCCGCCGCCTCTACTCCTGCCTCCCCTACGCCGCCAGGTCCCGGGGCGTGCTCCTCCTCCACGGCGGGGTCCCCTGCCGCGAGTGCAGCGGGGGCCCCGAGGAGCCCGTGTCCCTGGAGGAACTGGCTGAGCGTCTCTCGAGGCTCCACTGCCGCCCCGAGCTGGACGAGTGGAGCGACAGCCTCGCCGCCCAGCTGCTCTGGAACGACCCCAGGGGAGACCTGGAGTGGTTCGCGCCGAGCATCCGGGGCCCCGGGGTCTACTACTACGGCCGGCTCGCCTGG
This sequence comes from Pyrodictium occultum, assembly GCF_001462395.1. Classification (NCBI taxonomy): domain Archaea; kingdom Thermoproteati; phylum Thermoproteota; class Thermoprotei; order Desulfurococcales; family Pyrodictiaceae; genus Pyrodictium; species Pyrodictium occultum. The sequence goes on along the minus strand of NZ_LNTB01000001.1, from coordinate 277,637 downwards.
ACCAGCTTCCTCCGCGCCAATGGGCTGAGCCTCCTTGTCCGGGCCCACGAGGCTGTGGACGCTCACGCTGTGTGGACCCGGGAGGGGAGGCTGCTCAAAGGCGTGGGCCACGGGGAGCGTATGGGGATGAGGGAGCTGGAGGGCTCGGTGGTGACAGTGTTCTCGAGCCTCTACCACGGGGCCGGCGCCGGTGCACTCCTCATAGACCAGGAGGGGGAGTTCCTCGAATTCCTCCGCTACCCGGAGGGCTGAGGGTACCAGCCAGGGGAGCCGTTATCGCCGCGTCACCCGGCCTAGTCTTGTGACGGTGCCTTGTGATGCAGCCTCTCTACGAGGACGCGTGCCGCGGCCTCAGGCTCTGCCCGCGGCCCCTGCCCCCAAGGCTCTGGGGGGCGGAGCCCTCCACCCTCGCCAGGCTCGACCCGGCGCTGGCAGAGGGGCTGGCGGGCCCAGGGGCCGCGGGGGCCGTGGAGAGGCTCCGGGAGCTGCTCGGCGGGCTGCTCGGCAGGGGCTGCGCCTACTGCGGCGCCCCGGCGCTCAGGGTGGCGGGCTACTGGCGCATATGGCTCCTCGACGGCGGGGGCAGGGCCATCCTCGAGGACCTCCTGCCCCTCTGCGGCAACTTCCTCAAGGCCTACCGGGTTGAGAAGGCCCGGCAGAGCGGCGGGCTCGAGAAGGCTGTGGAGAGGCTGGCCGTGGTCAATGGGGTCGCGGTGGAGCATGCGAGGAGGGTTGTGGAGCGCGTGCTGGAGGAGTGGGGGAGGAGTCTCGCCGTCGAGCACTGGCGGGTCGAGCTGCCCGGGCTCCGGCGCCACGGGCTCCAGCGCGGCGAGGCTGAGGCCCTCGAGAGGCTCGCCAACCTGCTCACCAACCTCCCATACCTGGTGGAGAGGAGCCAGCTCCTAGTGGTGAGCGCTAGCGTCGAGGAGCAGAGGACCAGGGCCGCGGAGACGCTGGAGAGGCTCTGCAGCGGCGGCCTCGACCCGGGCCGCGTCGCCGAGGAGGCGCGGGCCCGCGGCCTGGCCCCAGAGGCCCGGAGCCTCGCTGTGCACGCGGCCAGCCTCCGCCTCAGGGCCTGCAGCCTGCCGGTCCACAAGGCGCTGGAGCTGCTTGAGGGCGCCTGGGTGCTAGTGGTGCCCCGCAGCCGCAGGCCGGGGCTCGTGGAGGGGCTGGCCGAGGCCGCTGGGCGGGGGGAGAGGTGGCTGCTGAGGATGGAGACTAGCCTTGAGCCTAGGGACCCCGCCCAGGTAGCGGTCTACACCGCCGACGCCTTCGACGCCGGGGCGGCGGCCGAGGCGGCGAGGGCGGTGGCGGGGCTTCTCGGCGGCCGCGTGGAGATGGTCTACCGTCCCGCCGCCCCCGGCGGCCGTAGGCTCACGGGTCTGATACTCTACCGGTACACCGGCGGCTAGGGCTTGCCGGCGAGGAGCTCCTGGTAGAGGCGCCTCACCCTCTCGTGGTACCAGTGCGCCAGGTTGCTGCGGAGCGCCAGCCTCTTGCCCAGCACCAGTATGCCCTCCTCGGGGCCCAGCGTTATCCCGGCGAGGGGCCTGTAGCTGGTTATGAGCGGATGGTAGGGCTTCTCCCCGGCCCCCTGCATCCTCGCGGCTATATTATTCACCGCCCTCGCCGCGCTCCTCAGAGCCTCCCTGGCCATCTTGAGGGCCACGCACTGGCCCCTCCTGAACTCTGTGGCGTCGCCTGCGGCGTAGACGCGGCCGCCTAGGCCGGGGACGCGGAGGTACTCGTCCACCCGGAGGAACCCTCCCCTCGCCAGGGCCTCCCTGGGCGCCTCTATCCCGGGGCCCCTGAGCCCTGCGGACCAGATAACGACGTCGCCCTCCACCCTGCTCCCGTCCTTCAGCTCGACGCCGCCCTCGTACACCCTGGTCACAGGCTGCCCCATCCTGAACCCGGCGCCCATCTCCTCCAGCAGCCTCCTGGCCAGCCTGGAGGCCTTCTCATTGCCCAGCAGCTGGAGGGGCTCCTGCAGCATATCCACAAGGGTCACGCGCAGCTCCCTCCCCAGCCTCCTGGCGAGCCAGAGCGCCTCCGCCGCCACCTCGACCCCGACGAACCCGGCGCCCACCACTACCATGCTCTGGATTCTCCCCTCCTCTATCATGCCGCCGAGCCTCCAGGCCTCCTCGGCCCCGTAGACGGTGAGGCTGAGCTCCTCGGCCCCGGGGACCCCGTAGAAAGCGGGCCGGGCGCCAGCAGCTATCACCGCGTAGTCGAAGTCGATGGTCTCGCCGTCCTCGAGGCGGATCCTCCCCTCCTCGACAGCCGTGGCCCGCTTGGCCACCAGCGACACGCCGAGCCTACCCGCGTAGGCCTCGACGCTCCACTCCACGTCCTCGGGCCGGTAGCGGCGGCTCACCAGCGCGGGCACCAGGGGCAGGAAGACCATGCTGGGCCTGGAGGTGACCCAGACGCACTCCCCCCTTTCGCAGAGCCCGAGTCCAGTCAGCCTCCTCACCGCCTCGACGCCGGCGAAGCCGCTGCCGACCACGACTATCCTGGCCACCCGGGGGGCACCCCTGGCGGAGCGGCAGAGGCCGCTGCCAAGCCAAAAGAGTGCTACCGTCATCCCGCCGCCCCCAGGGGAGGCGCAGAGGGCAGCGGGCCTTGAGGGGGAGGGGCTACTGGAGGAGCGTGGCCGAAGCGGCCGCGGCGGCCGTCCTATGGGGCAGCATAGGCGTGGCCTACAGGCTAGGCGTCCAGGCAGGCGCCGACGGGGCCTGGCTCATCCTCGGCAGGCCCCTGCTGGCGGCGCTCGCCAGCCCGGTGGCCGCGCTGCTGGGGGCCGGGAGGCCGGGGAAGTGGAGTATAGCGGTGGGGCTCCTCGGGCTCGCGCCGCTCTACGCCACCTACTTCCTCGCCGTCTCCAGGATAGGCGCCGCGCTGGCCAGCATACTACTCTACACGGCTCCCGCCTGGGTGGCGCTCGCCTCGGGGCCCCTGCTCGGGGAACCCCCTGGGGGCCAGGGGCTCGCCTCCATGGCCCTGGGGCTGGCCGGCGCCGTCCTGGCCGTGGGGCCCGGGGGAGGCAGCTTCGACGCCGCCGGGGTGCTGCTGGGCCTCGCCTCCGGGGTCAGCTACGCCGCCTACATCCTCCTCTCCCGCTACGCCCAGCTGCGGGGAGCCGGGGTTGCCGGGGTGGCCGTCCACAGCCTCCCCTTCGCAGCACTCGGCGTCACGGCGGTGGCGAGGCCCCGGGGGCCGCCGGGCCTCGTAGACCTGGCCTACGCCTCCTACCTGGCCTGCGCCGGCACGCTAGTCCCCTACACGCTCAGCAGCCGCGCCCTGCGCAGGCTCGAGGCCCACCGGGTGGCCGTGGTCAGCCTTGTAGAGCCGGTCACTGCTGTTGTGCTAGCCTGGCTCCTCCTGGGCGAGAGGCTCTCCCCGCTCCAGGCCCTGGGCGCCGCCATGGTGCTGGCCTCCTCGTTGCTCGCCACGGGAGGGGTAAGAGCTGGGGGCTAGGAGCCTAGCCCGGGGGGCTCGGGCATTGGGGTTCATCCGCAACCGTGGAGAGCTGGAGAGGAGCGGCCTCCACCGCGACCTCCTGGACGCCCTCGAGGCGGCCCTCGACGCCGTGGAGCCCCGGAGGCTGATGCGCCGGCGGCTCCGCCGCAGCGGCGGCTGCGTCGAGATCCAGGGGGCGGGGAGGCTCTGCCCCCGGGCTGGCGTCTACCTAGCCGGCTTCGGGAAGGCGGCCAGGGGCATGGCCGAGGGCGTGGTTGAGGCGCTGGACGGGCTCGTGGAGGCAGGGGTGGTGGTGGCGCCGCGGGGCCACGGGGGCCGGGTTGGCCCGGTGGAGGTGCTCGAGGGCGACCACCCCGTGCCCGGCGAGGCTACGCTGCGCTCCAGCAGGAGGCTCCTCGAGTTCCTCGCCTCGGTGCCCGGGGACGCGCTCCTCCTGGTGCTGGTCTCGGGCGGGGGCAGCTCCCTCTTCGAGGTCCCCGCCGACGGGGTGAGCCTCGAGGACGAGGCCGTGGTTGTGGAGAGGCTCCTCCGCCGCGGCGCCGACATCTACGAGCTGAACGCGGTGAGGAAGCACCTCTCCGCGGTGAAGGGCGGGCAGCTGCTACGCTATACCAGGGCCGGCAGGGTGGTCTCGCTCATAGTCAGCGACGTGGTCGGGGACAGGCTTGACACGGTGGCCTCGGGGCCCACGGTGCCCGACGAGACCAGCTTCAGCGACGCCTACAGGGTACTCCGCCGCTACGGTGTGTGGGAGGAGGCGCCGGAGGCGGTGAGGAGCTGGATAGAGGCCGGGCTGCGCGGCCTGGCCCCGGAGACGCCTAAGCCCGGTGACCCGCTGTTCGAGAAGGCAACGAGCCTCCTCGTGGCCTCCAACCGCGACGCCCTCCGGGCGGCGGCCGGGCTGCTGAGGGCTAGGGGCTACAACACGGTGATCCTCACCGATAGGCTGAGGGGCGAGGCCAGGGAGGCGGCTAAGCCCCTGGCCGGGGTGGTCGAGTCCACGGCCGCCGGGGGCCCCTCGCCGGCCGCGCCCCCGGCCGCGCTGCTAGCCGGCGGCGAGACAACGGTCACAGTGAGGGGCGGCGGGACTGGAGGCAGGAACCAGGAGCTGTGCCTCTCCCTTGCCATGGAGCTGCACCGGGGGAGGAGCGTAGCCCGCTACGCGGCCGCCTGCATGGGCACCGACGGGGTGGATGGCAACAGCCCCGCCGCGGGCGCGCTGGTGGACGAGGAGACGCTGCCCCGGGCCCTCTCCATGGGCCTGGACCCCTGGAGGGCGCTGGAGGGGAACGACAGCTACGGCTTCTTCAGCCAGTCCGGGGGAGTGATAGACACGGGCGGCTTCACCGGCACCAATGTGAACGATGTCTTCATAGCGCTTGTGCCGCTGCAGCCGCCCTAGCAGCTGCCGTCAGCTGAATCAACACAAGTCTATAGGGGCGATGGGGAGCCGGTTTAAGAAGATATGCCGTAATGCCTCAGCGCCGGTAGGCATTTATACTCGAAATGGTTTCTAAGAGGAATCAGCCTGGAGAGAAGAGCGGGAAGAGAGGTGCGAGAAGCATGCCCGGAACCATACCTCTAATCGGCGAGCGCTTCCCCGAGATGGAGGTCAACACCGACCGCGGCAGGATAAAGCTGCCCGATTACTTCAAGGGCAAGTGGTTCGTCCTCTTCAGCCACCCGGCCGACTTCACGCCGGTGTGCACTACCGAGTTCGTAGCCTTCGCCAAGAGGTACGAGGATTTCAAGAAGATAAACACTGAGCTGATAGGCCTCAGCGTCGACAACACATTCAGCCACATAAAGTGGAAGGAGTGGATCAAGGAGAAGCTGGGCGTCGAGATACCCTTCCCGATAATCGCCGACCCCATGGGCGAGGTAGCCAAGAAGCTCGGCATGATACACGCTGAGAGCGGCGTAGTCACCGTCCGCGCCGTCTTCATAGTGGACGACAAGGGCGTCATAAGGGCCATACTCTACTACCCACTGGACGTCGGCAGGAACATCGACGAGATACTGAGGCTGGTGCTGGCGCTCCAGCTGAACAGCAAGTACGGCCGCGCCCTGCCAGCCAACTGGCCGAACAACGAGCTCATAGGCGACAACCTGATAGTGCCGCCTGCATCCACCGAGCAGGAGGCGAAGGAGAGGGTGCAGAAGTTCAAGTGCTTCGACTGGTGGTTCTGCTACGAGGACAAGGCCAGCGCCGAGGAGAAGGAGCAGGCCAGGAAGTTCCTCAAGCGCGTCGCCAACTGCTAGCCTCGGCGGGGCCTACAGGCACCCCATACCTCCTACCGTGATTTTTACGGCCCCAGGGGCTCCCTCTCCTGCACGTACCTCTACTCGTTCCAGCCCATCCTAACGCCCTCCCGCCTCCTGACCCGGCTCCCGGGGGCTGCCTAGCCTTCTTTAGCCTCTAGCTCCTAGGGCCCCGGCACCCCTTACCCAGGGGGCTGGTGTGGCCGCCGGGCGGCTGATCATCCTCGTCGCGGGGATGCCGGGGAGCGGTAAGAGTCTCTTCTCCAGCGTCGCCCGGGAGATGGGGCTCCCGGTCTACGTGATGGGGGATGTGGTCCGGGAGGAGGCCCGGCGCCGGGGGCTGGAGCCAACCCCCTCCAACCTGAACATGGTTGCCCGCCTCCTCCGCAAGGAGGAGGGGCCCGCTGCCGTGGCGCTGAGGGTTGCGGGGAGGCTGGAGCGGGGCTCCTCGCCCGTCGTGGTGGTCGATGGCGTCCGGAGCCTGGTGGAGGTGGAGGTTTTCCAGAGGCTGGGCAGGGTTATCACGGTGGCTGTCCACGCGTCGCCGAGGACCCGGTTCGAGAGGCTCCGGAGGAGGGGTAGGCCGGGCGACCCCGGCAGCTGGGAGGAGTTCCGGGAGCGCGATATGACCGAGCTGAGCTTCAGCCTAGGGAGCGTGATAGCACTGGCCGACTATATGCTTGTGAACGAGGGCCCGGTGGAGGAGTTCCTGAAGGCCGCCCGGGGGCTCCTCGAGCGCCTCCTGGCCGAGGCGCCGCGGGAGCCTCCGGGCGGTTAGCCCTGCACCCTCACCCTCACCACCTCGCGGACCCGTAGGCTGGCCGCCGCTAGGGCCGCGTAGAGGGCCGCGGCGGCTAGGAAGAGCACCGTGTAGGCCTGGGGCAGGGGCACCTCGACCTCCGAGCCGTGGAGCAGTATCCTGGCCGAGTAGAGGCTCATCACGCTGCCCGCCACCGCGGGGCCCCACGCCGAGCCTAGGCTGCGGAAGAGCGTGTTGAGCCCGGTGGCCACGCCCATCGCCCCCCTGTCCACCGTGAATACCAGGATGTTTATCAGGGAGACGTTCAACAGGCTCATTCCCACTCCCGTCAGGGTGGTGAAGCCCACTATCCACCAGAGGCCCGCGCCCGTGGGGTTGTAGGCGAGGGCTGCGAGGCTCACCATGGAGATGAGGGCCCCGAGGCCCGCCACGGGCTTGGCCCCCGCCGCCACTATGGCGCGGCCCGCGAGGGGGCTCGTCACTATGCTTGCAAGGGCCACCGGGGCCATGAGGCTCCCTGCCTCGAAGGTCGTCCTGCCGTAGCCGTAGGGCGGGGGCATCTGGAGCAGGTAGGAGAGCGCCTGGCTCCTCATCTGGGCTGTGAAGCCTACGAGGAAGACGCCCATGTAGACGGCTACCACGTTTGCCTCCCGGAACAGCTCCAGCGGCACGAGGGGGTGCTCGGCGCGGCGCTCGTGGAGGATCAGCGCCGCAAGCACCGCTGCCGAGGCGGCGAAGAGGCCTAGCGTGTGGGGGGAGGCCCAGCCGGAGTAGGGCGCCATGGTCACTGCCGTCAGGCTGGCTGCAGCAGCCACCGCTAGCAGGACGGCGCCCACCACGTCCAGGCGGCCGGGGCTGCGGTACCTGCTCTCCCGGAGCATCCTGGCCGAGAGGGCTAGGAACGCCGCGGCGGGCACCGCCGCGGTGCGGTAGGTCCACTGCCAGCCCAGGCGCTGGTCTACGTAGCCGCCGAGGGGGAGGGCTATGGCCACGCCCACACCGAACATCGAGCTTATCAGCCCCTGGACCTGGGGCACCATTCGGGGCGGGAACTCCTCGCGGACCATGGTGAAGCCTAGGGGGAATATCGCCATCCCCACCCCCTGGAGGGCCCGGGCGGCTAGGAGGGCTGGGAAGCTCGGCGCGAACCCGGTGAGAGCCACCCCCGCGGTGTAGATGGCCAGTGCGGCCAGGAAGACTCTCTTCTTCCCGTGGATGTCACCGAGCCTCCCCATGACCGCTACGCTGGAGGCGGCGCTGAGGAGGTAGATGCTGAGCACCCAGCTAACACTGCTGGGGCTCACGTGGTACTGCTCCTGCACCGCGGGAAGGGCTGGGATGAGGGCCGCCTCGGTGTACATTACCAGCAGCGGGAGCGTGACGAGCAGGGCGGCCGCCTTCTTGGCGTAGGCTAGGTCGTAGCCCTCCTCCAGGACGCCCGGCCCCGCCAACGCCGTCTCGAGCGCCGAGGCATCGGACCCCGAGGTAATAGGTGTTTCCGCGGAGGGAGATCCCGGGAACCCGGGACAAAAGATAAAACCAGTGTGCAGCTGGCGCGCCTATGCCGGGGCGTGCACCGCCTCCCCGCCCCCGGCGGGCTGCGGCAGCGCCGCCCCCTCCAGGCCCAGGGCCTCGGCCACCACGGCAGCCCTGGAGTATACGAGCATCCTAGCCCCCAGCTCCAGCCTCTCGGGGTCCACGTGGAGCAGGCCATCGACGTCCACCTGGACCACGCCGGCCTCACGGTAGAGGCGCAGCTCCGCCACCACGTCGCGGAGGGTGTAGCCGGGCGGCTGGAGCCCCGCCTCCTCGAGGCGCCGCAGGTCGTCGAGCAGCCGGTGGAGCCCGGCCGGCCCAGCGGCGAGCCTCGCGAGTATGTTGAGCCCCAGCTCCTCCGTGGCCTCCTCGGCGCCCAGGCCCTCCAGCAGCAGCCACGGTGGCCCGGACAGCGGCATCCTTGGCGTCACCTCCCCCGGGTATGGGATACTGCATTGACGGCGGGGGTTCTGGATGGCGGGCTAGTAGCTCCCGGGTATAGCGGCCGGGGGGCGTGGGAGGCTATCCGGCCCCGGCCTCCCCGGCCACCGGGAGGGGCGGTGAGGATCCAGGGATTATGCCTACCTCCCGGGGGTGACGAGTCCAGCCGAGCACCGAGCCCTCCTCCGCCTGGCCTCCCGGGTCCAGCTATAGGGGGCCGCGGGCTAGACACTACACCTCCCCGGGGGTTTTCGTGACCGCGGACCAGCAGGGGCCTAAGCCGAGGAGCCTGGTAAAGTACCCGGTTGCTGTTATAGCCGACTGGGACGCCGACGGCGCCACCGCCGCCGCGATGATATACTATGCGCAGCACTACCGGAAGGTCTACCCGCTCCAGGGCCGTCACGAGGTCGCGCTGGAGCCGGCTGGGCCGAGGGGCTTCCCCACCGCGCTGGAGAACGTGACGGCCAGCGGCAACTGCCCCGACGCCCTGGCGGTGCTAGATATACCGCTCACCGAGAAGCTCTACGAGACGCTGGAGGGCTTCGCCAGGAGCTGCTCCTCCACAAGGCTGATATACATTGACCACCACTTCTCCACCCTCTACATGTCCAAGAGGCTCTACAAGCTGAGCGAGGAGGTCTACCTAGGCCACAGGCCCACCGCGGTGCTGACCTACCAGCTCCTCCGAAGCCTTGGGGTGAAGCACCTCACCCCCAGGCTGGAGGCCTTCATGAGGGCCGTGGGCGTGCTGGAGAGGAGCAGGAGGCCCCTGACAGATGCCGAGAAGAGGGTGGTGAGGCTAGCCGCCAGCATCTCCAAGGCCTCCACGGTGCTCCGCGACAAGGAGGTGTGGAGGAAGCTTGTCCGCTGGCTGGCCAGCCCGCTGCCCCAGGACACGCCGGTGGACATGAACCTGGTGGAGCGGGTGATACGGGTAGCGGAGGAGAGCGACCGGAGGATGGAGGACCTGGCGAAGGACCTGGCCTTCTCGGCCAGGCGGGTCGGCTACGTGAGGCTCGTGGACGCCCGCCGCCGCTGGAGCGGGAGGGGCGCGAGCGCGCTGGCCTCGAAGCTCTACAAGATACTCCGCCAGCCCGTCGCGCTGCTCGTGGAGAGGGATGACGGCGCGCTACTCCTCATAATCCGCAGCAGGGGCCGCGGCGCATACAGGATGGCCGTAGGGCTCCTCCGTGACGGGGTAGCGGAGAACATTGGAGGCCACAGCGGCATCGCGGTGATAAAGCTGAGGGACGGCGTGGACCTCGCCGAGCTCGAGGACAGGCTCCGGAGGCTCAGCCTAAAGCTCTAGGCCTCCCGGGGGGCAGGGAGCCCTGGGGGATGAGGTGCCCTGGGGATGCACCTCCACAGAGCCCCCCGGGAGCCCGGGGCTGTGGAGACCGGACACCTCGCCGACCCCGCCGCCCTTAGCTCGCGTACCGTGGCACACGCCTCTTGATGCCGGGCATCCTAGGCCTCGTGGCCAGGGGCTGGAGGAGAGGGCTGCCGGTGGAAAAGACGAGGCGAGGCTGGCCCTCGGCTACTCCAGGCTAGCCCTTGGGCTCCGTGGCTCCCTCAAGCCTGACGCTGAGCGGGACTAGGTCCTTGACGTGCAGGTCTAGCTGCGGGAACGGTATCTCCACACCGGCCTCGTCGAGCCTCTTCTTCAGCGACGTCTGCAGCTGCACCTTGGTGCTGAACCAGACCTGGGGCGGGGCCCAGCAGCGGGCCGTTATCACTATGGCGGAGTCTGCGTAGTTGGATACGAACACCTCCGGTGCGGGGTTGACGAGGCAGTATGGGTGCTCGTCCATCAGCTCCCTTATAACACTCATTGCCTTGTCCAGGTCGCTGCCGTAGCTGATGCCTATGCTTATCTCTACCCTCCTAGCCCTGGTGCGCTGGTAGTTGGTTATCAGCTCGTTGAATACTGTCGAGTTCGGTATTCTCACTATATAGCCGTCCCATGTCCTCACTCTGGTGGAGAGGATGTTTATATCGACTACAACGCCGCTCACATCCTTCACGGTTACAGGATCGCCTATCCGTAGCGGCTGCTCTATGAGCAGGAAGATGCCGCTAACCAGGTTCGACACCGCCTGCTGGGAGGCCAGACCAACCACGAGGCCTGCGAAGCCGCCCGCCACCAGTAGGCCGGAGAGGCTCACCCCGAGGGGGGCGAGGGCGGCCACCACCCCGGTGACTATAATGCCGTAGAACGCTATGTTCTCCAGCGGCTTGTAGACATAGCTCGGCAGCTTGTGCTGGAGACTCCTCCTCATAACCTGCCTTATGAACAGCGCTATCAGTATAGTGGCGACCAGTATTGCCAGCGCCACAAGCATGTCGCCAAGCCTTACACCTGATAGGTTTAGGGAGGGTGCGGAGCCCGAGGCCACGGCGACCACCCGCAGTCAATACCCCTCAGATGGTCACCACGAAGACCTGTGGCAGTATGCCCCTCTGGCGGCTGCGCTGGACCCCCCGCGCCCCCTCCACCGGGGGCCTCTGGTCAACCCTCGAGGATACCCTTGAAGCGCCCACCTCGGCCCTCACCAGGGGGTAGTAGACCCTGCCGTCCTTCACGTAGAGGGGTATGTCCGCCACGTGGAAGCCCACCCCGGGCACCCTGCCGGGCGCCCCCCTGAACTCTATGGCTGCGAGGGCCTCCTCCATGCCGGCCTGCAGCTCCCTGGGGTCGGTGGAGGCTCTGGAGCGGTGGTAGCGGCACACAGTGCCCTCGACGACGTCGCCTACCAGCGTGTACTTGACGCGGAGGGGCGAGAGGTAGCCGAGCAGGACACCGTTAGCGTAGATAGCTAGCTCATAGGGCACTGTGGCCCAGAAGACGGCGTGCTCGCCGGGGGTTACCAGCTGCTCCTCGAACTCCAGGTAGAGGCAGTTAGTCATCTGGGAGGGCACGTGGACCGGAGGCACGGGCTCCAGGCGGGCCGCCGCGCCACGGGGCAGCCTGGCTCTTATGCAGTTGTAGCCGTCGCAGGCTTCGAGGAGCCCGTTCGTGCCGAGCTTCGCCTCCAGCCTGCCGAGGCTCAGCTCCCCGCCGGGCTCCAGTGTCAGCCGGGGCTGCTCCCCGCCGGCGGGCGGAGGGCCTCCCTCATGATGGCCTCCGCCGGTCCCCGACATCCTCCACATGCCCGAGAACAGCATTATCCCTGGCTTCACCCCATTCCTAGCTAGCTGCTCTCCGGCCCTCGGCTACGCCGAGCCAGTGCTATGAGCAGTTAAATACATTACTATATTTTCGGCGGATCCCGTACTGCAGCTGGACAGGGCAGAGCCATGGCTGTCGGGAAGGGCGTTGAGGGGTCGAGAGGGGCTAGGGGACGCGGCCAAGGGCCCGCCTTTGGGCTCCGCGACGCCGGGCTCATAGGCGTTGTCGGCGCCGCCGGCCTCGTGGCGGGTGCCGCGGGGAACGCGCTGACGGGCTCCGCGATGGGCGCGGCGACGGTTGGCTGGCTCTTCACCAGCCTGGCCGGGGACTCCCTGGCCCACCGGCTGGGGAGGCGCCGGGTCTTCCACCTGCTAGTGGTCTCGGGCATCGTGTGGGTGGCCGCTATGGGGTTCCTCCGGGCGGCTGCCGGGGGCCAGGGCGCCGCGGCAGCAGCTGCGGCCGCGGCCTTGGCTGCTACAGCCGGGCTGCTCCGCTCCAAGGTGGCAGGGGCCTCGGGCGAGATTGTGGGGGTGTTCGCATCCATAGCCCGCTGGGCCTGGGTCTTCACAGCCGTTGCGGGGCCCGCCCTGCTGCTCGCCTACGGGCTCTCGCCGAGCCGCGTCCTGCTGGAGGAGGCGGCGCTGGCTCTCAGCGTGGGGCCGCTGGCGGAGGAGCTGTTCTGGGCGGCGGCTGGGCGCAGCGGCTAGGGCCCATGGCGCTCATGACCGCTCAGAACCCGGTTATAGGAATGCTTAATAACACCGTTTTTAGATGCTGGGCTAACGGTGCCACCGGGCCTTGGAGGAGTTCTACCCCCGGGAGATCGAGAAGCTCTACAGCGAGGCGGCGCTCGCCCGCCTAGCGCTCCAGGCGGCCCTCGAGAAGCTCTCGAGGGCTGTCGAGGCCGATGTGGCGATAGCCGGCGGCGGGCCGGCGGGGCTCACCCTCGCCTGGCTCCTGGCCGAGCAGGGGCTCCGCGTCACCCTCGTTGAGCGGAGGCTGGGCACTGGCGGCGGCATGCGGGGCGGCTCAATGCTGCTCCCGGTGGGCCTCGTCGAGGAGGGGCTGGCGGCGGAGGTGCTCCGGAAAGCCGGCGTGAGGCTGAGCCTGGCCGCGGATGGCATCTACACGTTCGACCCTATGGAGGCGGCGGCCAGGCTCACCGTCCGCGCCCTGGAAGCCGGTGCGGTCATACTCCCGGGCGTGGAGGTGGAGGACCTCATAGTGAAGGGTGACGGTGGCTCGGCCCGGGTAGCGGGGCTCGTGGTCAACTGGGCCCCGGTGTCGGAGGCCGGCTGGCACGTAGACCCCCTCTTCATAGAGGCTAGGGCCGTAGTGGACGCCACCGGCCACGACGCGGCCCTCGCCCGGCTGCTGGAGAGGAGGCTCCCCGGGAGCATCAGGGTGCCCGGCATGTCGAGCCTCGACGTCTGGACTGGTGAGCGCCAGGTGGTCGAGCGCACGGGCGAGGTGTTCCCCGGCCTCTACGCCGCCGGCATGTCGGTGGCCGAGATATACAACACGAGGCGCATGGGCCCCGTTTTCGGGGGCATGATAGCCTCCGCGGCCAAGCTGGCCCGGATTCTCTCCGAGAAGCTCACGGGCAGGAGCATAGGCCTCCCCGAGGTGAAGGCTCATGGCTAAGACTATAATGATGTCCGCGAGGAGCGGCTCCACACCCGAGGAGATCGAGAAGCTGGCCAAGCTCGAGGGCCTCCCGGTGGAGAAGCTCAGGACGAGGATCGCCGAGGGTAGGATAGCGATACTCCGGAACGTCAGGCGCCTGGACCGGGTGAAGATTGTGGGCGTGGGGGAGGGCCTCTTCACCAAGGTTAACGTCAACCTGGGCACTAGCGGCACGGTAGTGGACGTGGATATGGAGCTGGAGAAGGCCAGGATAGCGCGGCGCTACGGGAGCGACACCGTGATGGACCTGAGCATGGGCGGGTCCCTGGACGAGATAAGGAGGAAGATAATGAGGGAGGCCGAGCCCCTCCCCCTGGGCACTGTGCCGACCTACCAGGCGTGGGTCGAGGGCATCCGCAAGTACGGCGGCCTCACCATGCCCAGCGACTGGTTCCTCGGGATAGTGGAGAGGCAGCTGCGGGACGGGGTAGACTACATGACCATACACGCTGCGCTGACCAGGGAGCTGGCGCTGAAGGCTGTCCGGAGCAGCAGGGTCATACCGATAACGAGCAGGGGCGGGGCGCTGCTGGCTGCATGGATGCTGGAGAACGGGGAGGAGAACCCCTATAGGAAGCACTGGGACTACCTCCTGGAGCTCTTCGCCGAGTACGACGCGGTGATAAGTGTCGGTGACAGCCTCAGGCCGGGCGCGCTGGCGGACCAGCACGACGAGTTCCAGGTGGGGGAGCTGATCGAGGCCGCCAGGCTGGTGAGGAGCGCCAGGGAGGCGGGGGTGCAGACTATAGTCGAGGGCCCGGGGCACATGACGCTCGACCAGATACCGGCCAACGTGAGGCTGATGAAGGCGCTGACCGGGGGCGCGCCCTACTACGTGCTCGGCCCCCTGGTCACCGATATAGCTATGGGCTATGACCACATAGCCTTCGCTATAGGCGGTGCGGTCGCCGCCGCCAGCGGCGCTGACTACCTATGCTACGTGACGCCCGCCGAGCACCTCAGCCTGCCCAACCCCGAGCAGGTGAAGGAGGGCCTCATAGCGGCCAAGATAGCCGCCCACGCGGCGGACCTGGCCAAGTACGGGGCCCGGGCTGCGAGGCGGGACGCGGAGCTGAGCCTGCTCCGCGCCCGGCTCGACTGGGAGAGGATGTGGAGCTACGCGCTGGACCCGGAGCACGCGAAGAAGATATACAGCCAGTTCCCCTCGGCCACCAGGGCCTGCAACATGTGCGGCCAGTACTGCGCCTGCCTAGTGCTGGGCAAGTTCGCCCGGGGCAGGAGGGAGCCAAGCGCCGAGGAGCTCCTCCGCCGCTTCAACGACGGCGGCAGCGAGGCCATGGAGGCGCTGGAGAGGCTCCCCGCCCCCTAGCCCCCGTAATTTTACCCCGCGCCCCCGGGCCCCGGGGACCCGGGGGGTCACGAGGCCGCTGTGCCGCGGCTCCTCTACTACGCGCTGCTCAGCGGGCTACATGCCAGCCTCCCCCAGGCCGAGCTGAGGGGCATACTGGAGGCGCTGGGCCACCGGTACCGGGTTGTGGAGGAGCTGGACCAGCTGGTGGTTTTCGAGTGCAGCTGCGGCAGCAGCCGGGGGGTGGCGTGGAGGGCCGGGCTGGTGCACGAGACCGGCAGGGTGCTGGCCGTCTCTGAGGCCAGGCTGGGCGACGTGCTCGACGCGGCGGCCTACATAGACTGGTGCAGCCTCGCGGGCCCCGGGGACCGGGTGCGGTTCGAGCTCCACCGGGTCCGGGGCTATGCCCGGGCCAGCCTCCCCGACGACGCGGCGAGGAGGCTCGCGGCCGAGGCCGCGCCCCTGCTCCGGCGCTGCGGCGCCGAGGCCGGGGCGAGGAGCCCCACTAGGACGGTGAGGCTGCTGGTCACGGAGGGCGTCGCCGTGCTCGGGCTCAGGGAGGACGAGCAGCCCAAGAGGATGCTGGAGGGCCACCGGCCCCAGAGGAGGCCCTTCTTCCACCCCGGCAGCCTCGACCCCAGGCTGGCCAGGCTCTTCGTCAACCTCGCCCGCGCCGCGCCGCCCGGGCCCTACCTCGACCCCTTCTGCGGCACGGGCGGCTTCGCCCTGGAGGCCCAGGAGATGGGGATAGAGACGCTCTGCGGCGAGCTCTCCGGGAGGCTGGCGGAGGGGGCATGGGTGAACCTGCGCGCCTACCCGCTGGACGCGCTCTCAACCCCGGCCCAGTGGGACGCGGCGAGGCTCCCCCTGAGGAGCGGGAGCGTGCAGAGCATAGGCACCGACCCCCCTTACGGCAGGAGCGTCTCGCTCCACGGTAGGCCGCTCGGGGAGCTGCTTGAGGGCTTCCTGGCCGAGGCCTCCAGGGTGCTGCGGCCCGGGGGCTTCCTCGCCTACGCCACCCCCCACTGGGCTGAGGAGAGGGCGGTCGAGGCGACCGAGGCCAGCGGGCTCAGGCTGGTGGAGAGGCACTACATGAGGGTCCACGGCAGCCTCACACGGGTCATAGTGGTGGCGCGGAAGCCCGGCTAGAGGGTCCTCACGTCTACCAGCCCCGGGGGTATGTGGACGTAGACCTGGTCCCCGGGGCCCGGCAGGCGGCCGAGGAGGGCCAGGAGGGGCCCCCGGGCCTGCTCGCTCCTCAGCACGAGGCCCCCGACCTCTAGTAGGAGGCGCACACCATGCCGGGTCACAACGGCCTCGGCGACCCGGGCCCGGTAGGTGTTGGTCCTAGCCACGGGCCTGGCGGAGACAACCAGGTCGTCGGGCCTCAGGGCGACCAGCACCCTGGAGCCCGGCTCCAGCCCATCCACGGCTGCCTCCAGCAGCCCGAGGCCGGGAGCCTCTAGGGAAGCCCGGCCCCCCTCCGCCCGGAGCACCCGGGCCTCGAGCACCATGTAGCCTAGGAACTCCGCCACCCCGTGCCTCAGCGGCCTCAAGGCCAGATCCCCGGGGCTAGCCTCGGCTACCACGCGGCCCGAGTCGAGGACAGCTATCCTATCCCCCAGGGCCCAGGCGTCGGAGAAGCTGTGGGTCACGATCACTGCTGGAACATTCAGCCTCCGGAGGAGGCTGCGCAGCTCGGAGCGTAGTCTCTCCCTGCTAGGCGCGTCTAGAGCGCTGAAGGGCTCGTCGAGGAGGAGTAGCCTGGGCTCTACTGCGAGGGCTCTGGCGAGCGCCACGCGCTGCCTCTCGCCGCCGCTCAGCTCCGCGGGCCTGCGGTCAAGGAGATGCTCTATCCCGAGGACCCCGGCGACCCCCCGCACCCTCCTGTCCACATCCTCCCCGGGGCAGCGGCGGGCCCGGAGGCCGAAGGCAATGTTCTCGTAGACAGTCATGTGGGGGAAAAGCCCATAATCCTGAGGAACATAGGCGACGCCTCGCCTCTCTGGGGGCGTATTCACCCTCGGGGGAGCGCTGGAGTAGACGGTCTCCCCGGAGACCACTATCCTCCCACGGCTCGGCTTGACAAGCCCCGCCACGGTCTCTAGCAGCGTGGTCTTCCCAGCCCCGTTGGGCCCGAGCACGACGAGTATTGAGGGCTCCTCCAGCTCCAGGCTCACACCCCGGAGCACGAGGCGGCTCTTACGCTTCACCCAGAGATCCTCCACCCGGAGGGCCGGGGCGGGCGCCATCCCTAGGTCTACACCTCCTCGAGCACTAGCATAGTTGCCACCGATGCGCCTGCCACGAGGACCGAGACCGCCATGAGAGCCACCGCTAGGTCCAGCTCCCCGCCGCTTATGGAGAGGTAGATCGCTATCGGCAGGGTCTCTGTCCGGAGCCTCGTGGCCCCCGCGAGCGTGACGGAGGCGCCGAACTCGCCGAGGGCCCTGGTGAAGGAGAGCAGGAGGGCTGAGAGCACCCCGCGGCGCGCCAGGGGGAGGGATACATGGATGAGCGTCTGGAGCCTCGTATACCCCAGTGTCCGTGCCACCGCCTCGTACCTGGGGTCCACCGAGGCGAAACTGCTCTTGAGGACTCTCAGGGCTATGGGGTAGACCACGAAGAACTGTGCTACCACGAGCCCTCTGGGGGTGAAGACCACCCGTAGGAGGCGGTCTAGCAGGCTTCCCGGCCCCGTGTTGGTGAAGAATATGAGGAGTGCTGCGCCCACGGCCACCGGCGGCATGCCGAAGGGGATCAGGAGCAGTGTCTCTAGAGCCTTGCCCCCGGGCAGGAGGCCGCGCGCCATAGCGTAGGCTACCGGTATGCCGAGCAGGACGGCTAGTATCGCCACGGCGAGGGCGGTGGAGACACTGAGCCATATAGCGTAGAGGGCCTCCTTCGACGCCAGGGCAGCTGCGACAGCGGATGGGCTGCTCCAGGCGAAGACGGAGACTAGCACGGCAAGGGTGGCCGCCGCCAGCAGCACCGCGGGGGCGCTGAGGACTAGCCCGCCGAGCCTCACCCTCCGGGCCACCTCCCCGCCACGGCTGGAGCCTCGGGGCCGGACTAAGCACCTTAAAGGCGCCAGGAGGCCTTGCAGGGAACCGGGCCCTCCATGGCCGGGCGGTTTGGCCTCCTCACCCACAAGCAGGCCAGGGTACTGGCCCTACGGGAGGGAAGGGGGCTTGGCTTCTCGGAGATAGCGAGGCTGCTAGGCACGACGAGGCAGGATGCTGCAGCCACCTACCGGAGAGCGTTGGCGAACGTGGAGGCCGCCAGGGAGACTCTGAGGGTCTACCGGCTAGCGACCGGCATAGTGGTCGAGGCTGTAAAGGGGATACCCCTTGACAGCCTCGTGGAGAAGCTGCTGAGGGAGGCGGACTCGCGGGGGGTGAAGCTGCGCTGGGCCAGGGCGGAGCTACGCATCCTCCTCCACGGCCTTCTCCGCGACTACCTCGAGGGCTCAAGGCTCTCCAGGCCCCTGGCGCTCGTAGCAGGGAAGGATGGAAGCATCGAGGCGTACCCCCTCGAGGAGGCTAGGCGCGTGCTCAAAGCCCTAGATGCCGGCGGCTCCAGCCCCTAGCCGCCCGAGTGCTGCAGCCTCTCCTCAACCTCCTCGATGCTCGGTATACTAGCGCCCGGCGCCACCTTCCAAACCTCCTGAGGGCTCGTGAAGTAGTGGTATTTACTCCACACCTTCCTAGCGTAGTCAGACCCGGTGACGAACTCTATGAACCTCCTGGCCGCCTCAGGGTTCCTGCTAGTTTTCAGCACTCCTATCGCTATGTAGCTGGCCTCCGGCACCTGGCCAGGCTTCAGCCACACGACCTCCACCCTGCCAGGGTACCAGTAGCCTGCAACATGCCAGCCTATCGCCGCGTCTACAGCCCCGGTAGCCACGAGGGCTACTAGCTTCGCGAAGTTCTCAGCGTAGACGACTATATTTCTCCTAGCCTGAGGCCAGAGCCCGTTATGCTTGAGCACCTCCACCGCATACTGACCCACCACAACATGGCTGGGATCTCCTATAGCCACGCGGATACCGGGCTTCAGCAGGTCCGCGAGCCCCCGGACCCCGGCCGGGTTGCCCTGAGGCACCAGTATTACGGGGACCAGGTAGGCTACGGGTCTGACGCTGTCAGGGCGGACGAGGCCATCGAGCACAGCCATAGCCATGTAGAGGGGCGAGGCCGAGGCGTAGACGTCGCCCCGCCGCGACATCCTTATCATGGCGTAGAGCCTGCCCGAGGACCCGTAGATCGCGTTCACCTTTATCCCTGTCTCGTGTTCGAACTCCTTTATTATCTCCTCCCAGGGCTTCTCGGCGGCCGCGCAGAGGTAGACGGTGATCTCCCCCCTCCCGCCTGGACTGAGGACTCTAGAGCCGCCGTAAACGTGGAGCGTTGCCACCAATGCGGCTGCTGCGAGGGCGGCGAGCAGTGCTGGCAGCCGCCTGGCCAAGTAAACTCCACCAGATTCACAATACAGTATCACGCAAATAAAAGCGTTACCAACCTAAGTAAATATCGCAATATTTACATGTAATTAATAATGCTTACTGGAGCTCCCCGGTACCCTATACCCCCGCTGCTTCAGGCAGCGGAGGACCGCGCCGCCCACCTCCTCGTAGTAGCCGCCCGGGGCGAGCACGTACCTGAACAGCTTGACCCCGCGGCCCCGGTAGATGCCCGCAACATTCTCGACGGCGTCGGGGGCTGAGGGGTAGCGGTTGACGGCGGCAAACACCTCCATAGGGTGCCGGGGCCTCGGCTCCGGCCGCTCCGCGGGCTTGCCGATGCAAAGCCCCACCACGGGGACAACGTAGCGGGGCAGGTTTAGTATCTCCGCGACCCTGCAGGGGTCGGCGTAGAGCGCGACGAAGACTATCCCGTAGCCCAGCGTCTCAGCCGCCAGCGCCGCCCAGCCGGAGGCTATGCCGGCGTCGAGCACGCCCACGATGAAGTGCCCGAGGCCTGGCTCGGCAGGCTCCACGCCCACGCTCCGGGACGCCTCGATGAGCTTACGGTAGTCCACGCTGAACACTAGGAAGACGGGCGCCTGGGCCACGTGCTCCTGGCCGCCAACAGCCTCCGACAGCCTCCTCTTAAGCTCGGGATCAGTGACGGCGGTCACTACGATCGGCTGGAGGTTCCACGAGCTGGGCGCCCGGCGGGCGGCCTCGAGGATCCGCTCCAGGTCCCCCTGATCCAGGGGCTCGGGCAGGAACTTCCTGACACTGGCGTGGCTGCCTATAACGTCCAGGCAGCTCCTGCACTGCACGGCTGGGGTCCTCCGGGGCCCGGGGGAGGAGGTCTTAGTGGTCTAAACGTCTCCGCCGCGCCTGCCCACAGCCGCAGCCCTGAGGAGGGGGGAGTCCTGGGCGGCTGCGTGGCCGGGCTCGATGACGGGTTCTTCCAGCGGGGGTGGCGCCGCACCCTCCTCGCGCTCGCTGTCCACTGCAGGAGGGAGGGTAGCCTCTGCCCCTGCCGGGTCCTCCTGGACACTGTCGAGGTCGACGGGCTTGACGCGACCTGGAAGGCTGCCCGGCTAGTCCGCCGGGCCCTCGGGGAGGGGTTCCGGCTCGAGGCGGTGCTGACCGACACGGTGGTGTTCGCGGGCTTCAACATCCTCGACCCGGAGAGGCTGTACCGTGAGACCGGGGTCCCTGCCGTGGCCGTCTACATGTACCCGCCTCGCCGCGAGGCGGTGGAGAGGGCGCTCCGCCTCCACTTCCCGGATTGGAGGGAGAGGCTAGCCGTGCTGGAGGAGGCCTGGTCCAGGCTACGCTCCGCCGAGTGCAGGAGGGGGCGCCTCCTCCTAGCAGCTTACGGCATGGAGCCGAGGGATGCGTGGAGGCTGGCGTGCAGCCTCCAGCTCTACACGAGGCACCCGGAGCCCCTCTTCACAGCCCACCAGGCAGCCTCCATGCTGTCAAGGACCCTGGGCCCCCTCTAGCAGCGGGCGCCAGAGGCGCTCATGACAGCCGATAATCCTTTAGATTCAGCATTACACTACTACTATATCGAATGTTGCACTCATGCAAAGCATTTTTACCTTATGCTTAGCACCCGTTTACGAGGAACTGTTGACCGAGAGCAGGGTTGATAACGTGGCCAAGCGGATTCTCGTCTTGGGAGGAGGAACAGGGGGCTATGTTGCTGCGCGCAAGCTTGCTGAGGCTGCGAGGAAGCAGGGCCTAGACCTTGAAGTCACTGTTGTGGCTGATGAGCCTTGGCACGACTTCCGCCCCCTCTATGGAGATGTTGCTCTCGGCGCTGCTGTGCCGGATGAGGTTCGCGCCTCTATTGTTGATGCTGGTAGGAGGTTTGGCTTCAGGGTGCTGGTTGACCGGGTTACCCGGATTGATGCCGGCGAGAGGGCTGTTGAGACTGAGAAGGGTGGGAGGCTGGGCTACGACTACCTCGTCGTGAGCCTCGGGGTCCGCTACGGCTGGGAGGCCTACCCAGGCCTAGACCGCTACGGGTACCACAACTACACGCTCGAGGGGGCCACCGAGCTAGGTAAGGCACTAGCCAGGTTCAAGGGCGGGAGGATAGTCCTACTAGTACCCGAGACGCCTCACCGCTGCGGCATGTACCCCTACGAGGCGGTAACGCAGCTTGCAGAGACTATGAAGAACCGCGGCATAAAGGCCGAGGTGGTGCTGCTCACACGGGAAAGGACGGGGAAGCCGCTGGCCGCGCTTGGCACAGACGTGTCCAGGGTGTGGTGGGAGAAGATACAGGCTGCTGGCGTGGAGATGGTGCAGCATGACGGTAATGTCGAGGTTGATGGTGAGAGGGGTGTTGTTCGTGCGGGGAATGTTGAGGAGAGGTATGATTTGTTGATTAAGGTGCCTCCTAGTAGGCTTCCGGAGCCCCTGGCCAGGAGTGAGGGCTTCCAGCTCAAGCAGGATCCGAGGTGGGCGCCGGTGAGGCCCAGGAACTTCCGCCACCCAGACTACGACGACGTATTCATGGTGGGAGAGCACTCCATGCCGCCCGCGGGGCTGCCGACTGCGGGTATCCCAGTGCACTTTGCAGCCGACTACGCAGCCGACCAGATAATCAGCGAGATAACCGGCGGCTACCCGGTGGCAGGGTACGCAAAGACCATGACCTGCGTCGGCTACTGGGGCACCTCGGGCTACGCGGGCACATGCGAGATCCGGTACGACGAGAAGGAACAGCGCAACAAGCTCTACTGCTACACCATAATGACCTCCCCCATTATAAGGCTTATGAAGGAGGCTTTCTACAAGTCATGGATAGCCGCAATGAAGTAGCACTATGCGAGGGTGAGCCAGGATGACCGCCCAGGTCCAGGAGGCTGAGGGAGAGGAGAAGCTCAACCTCGACGAGGAGAGCATGAAGGCCCTGGAGGAGCTCGTAGAGGTCGCTGTATACCTCAAGAGGAGCGGCATACTCGACATGCTGAGAATTATAGCGGAGAAGGGCATGGACCTGCTCGCCATGATCAGCAACGACCCCGCCATATACAGGGCAATGGCCGTTGTTGACGCCGCCTCCAGGGGGATGCTCCGCCTCCACCCGGAGGAGGTAATCTCGGCGAAGATGAACCTCGAGAAGATCAGCGAGTGCACGCTGCGCTCGCTAGCCTCCGCCGACCCCGCCAAGGCCAAGCCAGTAGGCCTCTTCGGCCTGCTAGGAGCCCTAAGCGACAAGAACGTGCAGAAAGGCCTCGGCCTATTGATAGAGGTCGCCAGGAACCTGGGCGCCTGCACCTCCCGGGGAGAGGGCTGAACGCCCTACGCAAGGCGTGAACCTCCTTCTTTTAGCCTCCAGAGGCCCGCCGCCTCACCTCCCTCTATACCCGGTGCGCGTGCGGGATGCAGAGCCTCCGCAGGATAGGTGGGAGGGCGTACCTCCTCCCGGGGAGCCCCAACACGGTGATAGTAGCCGGCTCCTCCGGCGCCGTGGTTGTCGACCCCGGCATCGGCGAGGGCCGTGGCACGGCGATCCAGGAGGCCCTCCGGGGGCTGGGCCTCGGGCTAGAGGCTGTGGTGCTGACCCACGGGCACAGCGACCACCTGGCGGCGGCGCCGGGGCTCGGGGGCCCGGTGTATGCGGCGAGGCTCTGCAGGGGCCTCGTCGAGTCCAGCGTACTCCGCCGCCTCGTAGTCTACGGCGGCCTTGTCACGGAGAGGCTCGCCGCCATGCCCATGGTGGAGCTGCGGGTGGACCGGGAGGTTGAACCCGGGGAGGGGCTGCCGGAGGGGCTTCGCTCCATCCCGCTGCCGGGGCACACGCCGGGCCACATGGGGGTGGTGGATGAGGAGTCTCGGGTGGTGGCCGCCGGCGACGCTGTGCTGGGGGAGAGGGTGCTGGCGAGGTTCGGCGTGCCCTTTGCAGCCGACCTGGAGGGCTGGGTCCGGAGCCTGGAGAGGCTGCGGGAGCTGGCGGAGGAGGGCTACACGATAGTCCCCGGCCACGGCCCGGTGGCCCGGGGGCGCCGCGCCGCCGCCATGGTGGAGGCTAATATCGCCGCGGTGGAGAAGCTGCGGGGCTGGGTGCTCGAGAGGCTGCGGGAGAAGCCCCTGACCCTCGAGAAGCTCACCTACATGGCCACGGTTTCGCTGGGGTCGGCGGAGCCGACGCCGAGGCAGCTCATGCTGAACCGTACCGCGCTGGCATCGCTGCTCGCCTGGCTGGAGAGGGAGGGCCTCGTGGAGCCGGAGACGGGCGAGGAGGGGGTTGTCTGGAGGGCGCGGGGCCAGCAGCCTAGGTGAGGGAGGGCCGGGCCGTGGGCCCGATAGTGGACACCTGCCTGTTGGAGGCGTAGCGGGCCGGCCGGGATTCGAACCCGGGACCAACGGGTTAAAAGCCCGCCGCTCTGCCAGGCTGAGCTACCGGCCCTCCATGGAGACTCACCGGCCGCCACGCCGGGCCTTATTAGGGTTAGGGGCTAGGGTTCCAGGGGTTCGCCCTCCCCCTCCCCCAGCGCCTCCCCCGGGGACGGCCACCTGGCCTAGGAGGCGGCGGAGCCGGGGGTCTCTGGAGAGGGCCTCCACGATGGTCTCGGGGTCGGCTGCGAGGCTTATCATCCTGGTTTTCCCGTAGCGGCCGCGGTTCACAACCCTCGCCGAGAGTACGCCGAGCATGTCCAGCTCGTTCACTATGTCGCTCACCCTGCGCTGCGTCACGCTCTCCACCCCTAGGGCGCTGGCCAGTTCCCGGTAGACGCTGTAGAGCTCGCCCGTGGTGGTGTAGCTCCTGCCCGCCGCGGCTATCACCGCGGCTAGGACGAGGCGGGCGTGGAGCGGGAGAGTTGAGACCACCTCGTAGACCCGGTCCCTCTCCAGCTGTCCCCAGGCCTTCTTGACATGCTCCACCGTTACCCTGGGAGCGTTCTCCCTCTCCGCCACCTCGCCCGCCACGCGGAGAAGGTCGAGGGCGTGGCGGGCGTCGCCGTGCTCCCTCGCCGCGAGGGCCGCACAGTAGCTTATGACCGACTCGTCGACGGCGCCTGGCTGGAAGGCCTCCCGGGCCCGCTCCCAGAGGATGTCGCGGAGCTGCTCAGCGTTGTAGGGAGGGAAGACAACCTCCTCCTCTCCGAGGCTGCTGCGGACCCGGGCGTCAAGCATCTCGACAAACTTCACGTCGTTCGTAATCCCCACTATGGATACCTTCGCCGCGTCCCGGGGCAGCTCGTAGCCTATGCGTGTAAGCTTGTAGAGCAGGTCATCCCCCTTCCTCCGGACAAGCCAGTCCACCTCATCAAGCACCACTATCAGGACGCCGCTGGCCCTGGAGAGGGCGCGGACGAGCCGGGTGTAGACCTCGGCGGTGGAGAGCCCGGTGAAGGGGACCCGGAGCCCTATACTGGATGCTATGTCTACGAGCACCTTGTAGGGCGTATCCCGCTGCCTAGTATTAACGTAGGCGTACCTCACGTCCACCCCCAGCTGCCTCGCCTTCGCCTCCAGCCGGCGGAGCACGTAGAGGGTTACAGCCGTCTTACCCGTGCCCGTCAACCCGTAGATGAAGAGGTTGTTGGGCCTACTGTTCCTCAGCGCCTGGGCGAGGACGCTAGCTACCCTCCGTATCTCGTTCTCCCTGTGAGGCAACCTGTCCGGGATATAGTCGGGGTTCAGTATGTCCCTGTTGCGGAATATCCTGGACTCCACCACTCGATCAAAGATCTCGTCCAATATGTCCTCCACTAGAGCCCCCACATCTAGTGCTTCGGCTGGAGCGCTTTGGCCGGGTTAAAGCCCCGAGGGCCCGGTAGGAGGCTCCCGGAGCCGCCAAGCGGGGTGGTACAGGGGAGGAGCCGGGGTGCTACCGGCTGCCGGGGAACCCGGAGGGGCTGGAGAACGCGGGGCTCCGGGAGAGGCTGGTGGGGGTGGTGGACCGGCCGGGATTTGAACCCGGGACCTCTCGGATGCCAACCGAGCGCTCTTCCAGGCTGAGCTACCGGCCCACCCTCCTGCCAGGGGAGGGTCTCAGCCATGCCGACCCCGGGAGGCCGGGACATTTTATAAGCCTTGTGGCGGGCCCGGGCCTGGGCCGGATAGGATTAATTATAGGGAGCCCAGGGCACCGGGCCACCATGGACTATGCGGGTCCTGGAGGCTGGGGCGCTGAAGGCCCCGGCCAGAAGCCCCATGCACGCCAGCCGGGAGACCCACTGACAGGCATCAGTCCGCCCATGACGATCATGGCAGCCGTGCGGAGGGAGGTGGTGTACCTCGGTTCAGATACCCCTTGACTACGTCTGCGTTAAGAGCGGCGTTCTCTGCCCCAGGTGCCAGGGCCTCATCGACAGCGGCGTTGTGGATGAGCGTGAAGTAGATATAATGAAGGCTCTTATAGAGCTTGAGGAGGACGAGGGCATGCGGATACTGAAGAAAGCCACCTACTACAAGGCCTACTTCATAGACGACGACATGGTTATAATAGTGATGGACCTCGGTGTCGGCACGAGCGTGCCCGTGTTCACGAAGTACGCCAGGGAGCTTGAGCAGCGGCTGAGGGAAAGGCTCGGGAAGAGGGTCAAGATCATACCGAAGGCCAGCGACGTGAGGGGCCTCGCCACCCACTTGCTCTACCCGGTAAGGATACTGGGCGTCAACACGCTCTGGCTGCCCGATGGCAGCATAGAGTACGTCGTGAGGATACCGAGGAGGGATGAGAGGAGGCTGGGTAAAGCCAAGGAGATGTACGAGAGGATACTCAGCGAGCTGCTAGGCAAGAAGACCAGGATAAAGTCGGGCTACTAGGCCGGCCGGGCTCTTTCTTCACCCCTGGAGGGGCGGGCAGCCTCCTCCCCCGCTGCGCCCCTGGGCGTCCTTCCGCCCACCCTACACGCAGCCCGGGGGCTCGGCCAGCTCACGGAGGAGGAGGGTGGCATACATACCCCTCTCGAGGCTGAATCTCACCGCCAGCCTGCAGCCGGGCAGCCGCGCCGCGGCCAGCCCCTGGGGAGTCGTGTAGACGGGGCGCCAGTAGGGCCGGAGCCTGGGGAGCCCCGGAGGCGGCTTGGCCAGGTCCTCGGGGCTCAAGCCGATCGAGCCGATGGCCTCCTCGAGGAGCTCCCGGGCAGCCCCGCCAGTGCCGAGCCGGTAGCCTATCCCGGGCACCGGGGCGTAGGGCCTCCCGCCGAGAAGCCTCTCCCCGGGCAGCTTCTCCCCGAGGCTGTGGCCCATGGATATGCGGAGGCTTAGATAGCGGTTGAAGATGTAGGCCTGGAGCGCGGCCAGCTGCAGCTCTAGAACCTGCCGGGGGACCAGGTGCCGGAGCCACCCAGGGCCCTTGGCCCCGGCGGCCCGGGCCTCGTAGAGCCTGGATCCGCTGCAGCCGGGGGCGCGCCAGAGGCTGCGCCTGCACCTCCTCGCCGCGGGCGACTCGTCGGGGTAGGGGCTGGCGAGCAGCTCTCGGGCGTAGGCGGCTTGGTCGCCGCGCAGGAGGGCTAGGCCCTGGAGGTGGGTGTCCGGCCTCCTGGTGCCGAAGCGCTGGTAGCCGTAGTACGCCGGGAGCCTCGCGGCCCGGAGGCTCTCCAGGGCCTCCTCCAGCTCCCTGCAGGAGCCGAGAGGCTCAAGGACTATGGTGAACCTGTTGCCCCTCAGCACCCCGCGGCGGGGGCAGCGGCTGGCCCTCCCGAGGAGCCGGGCCCAGAGCCTGCCGGGCACCGTGACGAGCACCGGGGGGTCGCGGGGGCAGGGGAGGCAGGCGTACTGGAGCGTAGTCGCCTCCGTGTCCTTGAGCCCGGCTATCATCGCCGCCTCCGCCGGCGCGCCTATGAGCCTCGCCAGGAGCCTCGCGGCCGCGCCGCTGGGGAGCCCCCTCTTGGCGAGGAGGTAGACGCAGTAGCGGCCCCGGGGCTCTAGGGCCAGCTCCGGCTCCTCCGCCACGATGAAGCTCCTCTCGCGGGGTTTCGCCACGCAGGCCAGGGGCTCGCCGCAGCGTACCCGGTACTCGAGGCCTAGGAGGAGGTCTAGCGGGTTCCTGCTCCTGCAGAGCCCTATAGCCCACCGCCCCCGGCGGCTAGAGGAGCTTGAGCCTCCCCGTAACCCTGTCCACCAGCTGGCTGGGGGCTGGCCCCACGGCGGCTGCTGTCCTGGTGCCCGGGGGGAGCTCGGTGCGGCCGGCGTCCGCCACGAGGGAGGCTGGGAGGCCTAGGCGCCGGGCCTCCTGGTGGACCCAGAGCAGCTCCTGCTCGCTCGAGACCTTCACCACCACCTTCTTCTGGCCCTGTATCCTCCACTCGCGGAGCCAGCGGCTCCACTCCGGGTTGCCGCTATCTATTATGAGCAGCACCGCCTCCACCGCGGCGTGGGCCACCTGGGCGGCCAGCTTCCCCCTGCTCATCCTTATATCAGTCCTCACGGCTATGACCTGCTTGTACTCCTGCCCAGGCCCCATCATACCGGCTGCCATCCCCAGGGCGCCGGGCGCGGCGCAAGACAGTAATTAACTGGCCGCAGCCACGGGGCCGGGGCGGGGTCGAGGCCGTGTCGCTGAGCCTTGAGGTGCCGCGGAAGCCCAGCATAGTAGAGGCCACCAAGGTACCCGTGTGCACCAGCTGCAACAGGCCAATATCGCCCTGGGAGAAGGGAGTGGCGTTCCTCTGCCCCAACTGCGGCGAGGTAGTGATCTGGCGCTGCTCCCGCTGCAGGAAGATGGGTGTCCCTTACCGCTGCCCGAAGTGCGGGTTCGAGGGCCCCTAGGGCACGGCAGCATTCTAGCCCCGGGATTGGCGTGGACGGTCCTGCAGGGGTGTGGCAGCATGGCGAAGGTACTGGTAGTAGCGTCGGTATATCCGTCTAGCACGGACATAGACCTGGAGCAGCTCGTAAAGAGGATAGAGGAGAAGCTGCCACGAGACTACGAGGTGACCCGCTACGACAAGGTCCCGATAGCATTCGGGCTCAACGCCCTCAAGCTATACATACTGATACCGGAGGAGAGCGAGGGAGGCACCTCTAAGCTCGAGGAGCTCCTGCGCGGCGTCGAGGGCGTCGAGGAGATAGAGGTAGAGACTGTCCACAGGGTCTCCAGCTACTAGCCGCCCACGCCACCGGGATGTTTTGAGGCCCCGGGGGGCCGGGCCTCGGCGCCACCCGTTCCAGGGCTGGCCTGCTAGACGCCTCTTCCTCGCGCGGCGGGGTATGATATATACCAGGCTCCAGGGCTCAGCACGGTTAATGAGGGGCGCAGTGTAACCATACCCTTACTCACCAGGGTGCGCCCCCAGGCCGGAGGGAAGACGGTGTAAAAGGGGTAAGCCATGGTGCTGACGGGTTCTCGGCGTAAGAAGGAGGTAGTGCTAAGGGTTGTTGAAGCCAAGCAACGCGACGTCGGCAAGGGGAAGGTGAGGATAGATATAGACATACTCAGGATGATAGGCGTCGAGCCGGGCGACATAATAGAGATAGAGGGGAGGAAGAGGACGGCTGCCATAGCGTGGCCGGGCTACCCGGAGGACAGGGGCCAGGACATCATAAGGATGGATGGGCTTCTCCGCAAGAACGCCGGCGTGAGCATAGGCGATAAGGTGATAGTCCGTAAGGCCGACGTGCAGCCCGCCTCTCTGGTTAAGCTCGCTCCGGCGAACTTCTCGATAACCATTGACAGCGGGTTCGTGAACTACGTGAAGAAGAAGCTGCTCGAGTACCCTGTGGTCGAGGGCGACACGGTGCTGATACCGGTGCTGAACCAGTCAATCCCCTTCGTGGTCATACACACCAAGCCCCAGGGCGTGGTCGTGATCAACCATGACACGAACATAATACTGCTGGAGAAGCCGGTAGAGCAGGGCAAGATACCGAGGGTCACCTACGAGGACATCGGCGGCATGAAGGACATCATCCAGAGGGTCCGGGAGCTGGTTGAGCTGCCCCTCAAGCACCCGGAGATATTCAAGAGGCTTGGCATAGAGCCGCCTAAGGGTGTGCTGCTCTACGGACCGCCGGGGGTAGGCAAGACGCTGCTAGCTAAGGCTATAGCTAACGAGACCAACGCCTACTTCATAGCCATCAACGGGCCGGAGATAATGAGCAAGTACTATGGCGAGAGCGAGCAGAGGCTCCGCGAGATCTTCGAGGAGGCTAAGAAGCATGCGCCGAGCATCATATTCATAGACGAGATAGACGCGATAGCGCCGAAGAGGGACGAGGTCGTAGGGGAGGTCGAGCGCCGCGTGGTGGCGCAGCTACTGGCCCTCATGGATGGGCTGGAGAGCCGCGGGGACGTGATAGTGATAGCTGCCACCAACAGGCCTAACGCGCTGGACCCAGCCCTCCGCCGCCCGGGCCGCTTCGACCGCGAGATAGAGATACCGCTGCCGGACAAACAGGGTAGGCTTGAGATACTCCAGATACACACTAGGAGCATGCCGCTGGCCGAGGACGTGGACCTGGAGAGAATTGCCGAGATGACCCGCGGCTACAGCGGCGCGGACCTAGCGGCGCTGGTAAGGGAGGCTGCGATGCACGCGCTGCGCCGCTACCTTCCGAGGATAGACCTCAGCCAGGACAGGATACCCCCGGAGATCCTGGAGGAGATGGAGATACGGATGGAGGACTTCATGGCCGCTATGAGGGAGATAGTGCCGAGCGGGCTGAGGGAGATCTACATCGAGGTTCCGGAGGTCCACTGGGGGGATATCGGTGGGCTTGAGGATGTTAAGCAGCAGCTCCGCGAGGCTGTGGAGTGGCCGCTCAAGTACCCCGACGTCTTCCGGCGCATGGGGATAACGCCGCCTAAGGGTGTGCTGCTCTTCGGCCCGCCCGGCACCGGTAAGACGCTACTAGCTAAGGCGGCCGCGACGGAGAGCGGTGCGAACTTCATCGCCGTGAGGGGCCCAGAGGTGCTCAGCAAATGGGTGGGCGAGAGCGAGAAGATGATAAGGGAGATATTCCGGAAGGCTAGGCAGCATAGCCCTGCGATAATCTTCTTCGACGAGATAGACGCGATAGCCCAGACGAGGGGCGCCTTCGACACCAGCGGAGTAACATACAGGATTGTGAACCAGCTGCTCGCCGAGCTGGATGGCATAGTGCCGCTCAGCAACGTGGTTGTGATAGCCGCCACGAACAGGCCGGATATACTCGACCCGGCCCTCCTGCGGCCCGGCAGGTTCGATAAGGTGATCTACGTGCCGCCGCCGGACCGGAAGGCCAGGCTCGAGATACTCAGGATACACACCAGGAAAATGCCACTAGCAGAAGACGTAGACCTAGAGCTGCTGGCGATCAGGACCGAGGGCTACAGCGGCGCAGACCTAGCGGCGCTGGTAAGGGAGGCTGCAATGCTAGCGCTCCGCGAGGATATAAACGCTACCAGAGTGCGTATGAGGCACTTCATGAGGGCGCTCGAGATAGTGAGGCCCTCGATAACCCAGGACATGGTGAAGTTCTATGAGGAGTGGTATCAGCAGGCCCGCCAGCAGCTGCCGGGGAGCAAACTGCTGCAGGCAAAGTCTACACTGTTCACTTAGACACGCCGACTACCCCCTACCGCGTTTCCCCTCCCCGCCCCTGCTCCTACACACCCCGCCCCCGGCCCCCGGGGCAGGGCCTGCATTGAGGTAGGCTAGGGAGGTGTCTAGCCGGCATGACCGCCTCGGATACCTGGAGGAGCCTACCCCTCCACTACGCCATAATAGAGGAGCTTGAGCGGAAAGGCGGGAGCGCCAAGGACGTGGACCTCTACAAGGCTCTTAGGGATAAAATGGATATCACGTTCGCCGAGCTCCTCCACGCGCTGATGAAGCTGGAGATGCAGGGTATAGTCTACGTCTCTGTGCTGAAGGAGAACCTCAGGAACGTGGAGCTGCTTAGGAAACCTTAACGGGGCCTCAAGCCTATCCCCCGGGGTATAGGGGGAGCCGTGGGCGTCAACCTCCGCGAGATCATACCCAAGGAGGCTGTAACGGAAATAGAGCTCGACTCGCTGCGCTACAAGGTTGTAGCCATAGACGCCTACAACGCGCTCTACCAGTTCCTCACCGCGATAAGGCAGCCGGACGGCACGCCGCTCATGGACTCGCGTGGCAGGGTCACCAGCCATCTCAGCGGCCTCTTCTACCGCACCATAAACCTGGCCGAGCACGGGGTAAAGGTGGTCTACGTCTTCGACGGGAAGCCGCCGGAGATGAAGTATCTCGAGATAGAGAGGAGGAAGCGTGTCAAGGCGGAGGCTGTGCGGAAGTACGAGGAGGCAGTGAAGAGGGGCGACCAGGAGGCGGCGAGGCGCTACGCCCAGGCAGCGGCGAGACTCACCGACGAGATGGTGGAGGACGCTAAGAAGCTGCTGGAGGCCATGGGGATACCCTACGTGCAGGCGCCGGCGGAGGGGGAGGCGCAGGCCGCCTACATGGCCCGGAAGGGCGACGCCTGGGCCGCGGCGAGCCAGGACTACGACTCCCTGCTCTTCGGGGCCCCGAGGCTTGCCCGGAACCTCGCTATAACGGGTAAGAGGAAGCTGCCCAGGAAGAACGTCTACGTAGAGGTTAAGCCGGAGCTGGTGGAGCTCGAGAAGCTGCTCAAGGCACTGGGCATTACGAGGGAGCAGTTGATAGCCCTAGGCATACTCATAGGCACCGACTACAACCCGGACGGCGTCCGGGGGATCGGGCCCAAGACGGCGCTGAAGATGGTGCAGACCCACCGGGACCCCGTGAAGCTCCTCCAGGGGCTCCCGCGCCACGAGTTCCCGGTCGACCCACTGAAGATCTACGAGTACTTCCTGAACCCCCCAGTGACCAGCGACTATAAGCTCGAGTGGAGGGAGCCCGACGAGAAGAGGGTCCTCGAGATACTCGTGGAGGAGCACGACTTCAACCCGGAGCGTGTTAAGAACGCGCTGGAGAGGCTGCGGAGGGCGTACCGCGAGCACTTCCAGGGCCGCCAGATGGGTCTGGATGCGTGGCTGCGCCGCTAGACCCAAGACTCGTGCTCCCGCCACCCGTGCTCCCCGACGAGGGGCACGAATATGCACGGTGTAACTGGGCGTTTTTTCAGCCTGCCATCAGGCAGCTTCTCGACTACATAGAGGTACTGCATGTACCTATCCCCTATGGGTATGACTATTTTCCCGCCTGGCCGTAGCTGCTCCGGCAGGGGCCTGGGCACCTCGGGGGCCGCGGCCGTCACGATTATCCTGTCGTAGGGCGCAGCTGAGGGGTAGCCCTTGCTCCCGTCCCCCACTATCACTGCGACGCGGTCGCTGTAACCCGCCCTCTCCAGGTTGAAGCGGGCGCGCTCCGCGAGCTCTGGGATCCTCTCCACCGTGTAGACGTGGCCCCACTTCTCCCTCGGCGTGCCGCTGGGCGCGACCACCTCCGCTATCACAGCCGCGTGGTAGCCGGAGCCCGTTCCCACCTCAAGCACCTTCATTCCCGGCTCGAGCTCCGCCAGCTCCGTCATCATGGCGACCATGTGGGGCGCGCTTATAGTCTGCCCATGGCCTATGGGGAGCGGGGTGTCCTCGTAAGCCAGGTGCCTTAGGTCCTCGGGGAGGAAGAGCTCCCGGGGCACCCGGAGCATAGCCCTCTTGACGTGCTCGGAGCGTATATAGCCCTCGTGGACGAGCCTCTCCACAAGCCTCTGGCGCGCCTCCTCTAGCTCCCGCTGCATTCCCCGGCCACTCTCCAGGCTTGACGGGCGCGCCTGCCCTATCTAAGCCCCCTGGCCCCCAGGAGGTGCCTGGAGGCCCGGGAAGAGGTTGGCAGGGGCGTGCATCAGGCTGCTGCGGTGCAGGGGCCATCCCAACGTGCAGCTGGCCCACCCCTCTACGCTCGAGCTGGAGAGGGAGCCGAGGCTCACACCCCGGGGCGACTGCGTGGCCTGCGTCTCCTGTCAGGGCAGCATCGCTGGATGCAGCTCCGGGAAGGGGCTGGCCGCCCTCTACATAGCTGCCCTCTCCCTCCATCCCCCCGGCGCGGCGGGTGCCGTGGTTGAGGGGCTCTCGCCGGCGGCTGAGCCGGGGAGGCTGATAGCGAGGAGGAGCTGCCACCGCCGCGACAGCGTGGTGATCGCTGCCGATAAGGCGGCGCGCGACCTGCCCGAGGGCCTCCGGAGGCTGCTGGCGAGCAGCTATACGAGGTGCCTAGCCCTCTACGTCGTCTTCACCCCGGACGGGGACGTCGACACGGTATATGAACTTGCGGGGTGCGTAGTCGAGGACCCTGGTGGCGGAGACCCCGCCCGGAACCCTGGCTAGCGCCTCCTCGCTGCTAGAGGCCAATGTGTAGACGTGGAGTATGCAGCCCCTGGGGCTGCAGAGCCTCCTCGCCACAGGGATGAACTCCACCGCGGAGTGGGGCAGGTTCATTATTATCCTCGTGAATATGGGCTTCAGCAGCTCCGGCAGGAGGCGGGCGTCGCTCCTCAGCACGACTATCGGCGTCCTGAGCCTACCCTTGTTCATCTCGATGGCGCGGGCCAGGCCCGAGACCGCCCAGGGGTTGGCGTCGTTGGCTACTATCAGCCTTCCCCTGCCCAGCGCCGAGGCGACGAGGCTGAAGCCTCCAACACCGCTGAACATGTCGAGCACCACCTCGTCCCTGCCTATCATCTCGGCGACGCGGCGGTGCTCGGCCGCGAGCCTCGGGTTGATGTAGACCCTGCCGAGGGGCACTGGTATGCGGAGGCCGTGCTCGACGTGCATGGTCTCCTCCACCCTCTCGCCGGCGAGGTGGATGAGCCTCTGGGCCCGGTACTCCCCCACCGTGGCCTCCTTGCCGTAGACCGCCACTATCCCCGGCACCGTGCGGAGCAGCTCCTCCGCCACCTGCCTCTCCCTGCCCCGTAGTCTCTCGTCCAGCGAGACCACCGCCACCCTGCCCACCAGCACGTATGAGACCGGCGGCCGGCGCTCCTCGAGCATGGTGCAGCTGGTCTCCACCACCTCCACGAGCCCGGCGCAGGCTGCGAGCAACTCCTCCCTAGCGCTCCTCAGCTCCTCCCCCGCCGCCTCCGCCGCGAATACTGGGGCGGGGCCGCGGGTGCAGCATTGTTTAACCGGCCGCATCCGCCGCGTTGATAGCCGGCGGCTGTGCAGCAGCCCGCGCGCTGCCTCGCCGCATTGCCGCCCGGTGACGAGGCATAGGCAGCGGGCCGGTGACCCCTCCATGCCCCGGCGCGTCGCCATATACGCCAGGCCCGACCGCGTGGAGGCGCTGGAGCTGGCTAGAGAGGCTTACCGCCGCCTCCTGAAGCTGGGCGCGGAGCCGGCCTACGACATCTCCATAGCTGGGCCGCTGGGAGGCCCAGGGGTGGACCTACGCTTCGACGACGTGGAGGGCGTGGTGGTGATAGGCGGGGATGGGACGCTGCTCCGCCTCCTCCAGCTCCTCGGCGCCAGGAACCCGGTGCTCCACCTAGTCCGGCTGGGGCGGCGGGCCTTCCTCTTCGACGAGGGGCCGAGGGCGTCTATGGAGAGGCTAGCGGACTTCGTGGAGGGCCGGTTCCGGGTGGAGGAGCACCCCAGGCTCATCGTCCGCGCCAGAGGCGGCGTATCCTACGCGCTCAACGAGGCCGCCGTGCTGGCGCTTGGCTCCAAGGTGGCCGGGCTCCGGGTGGAGCTGGGCGGCGAGACGGCCTACGAGGACCTCGAGGGCGACGGGCTGATAATCGCCACCCCGACCGGGAGCACCGCCTACTGCTACAGCGCCGGGGGCCCCGTGCTCCACCCAGGGCTCGACGCCGTGGCGGTGGTGCCGGTCAACCCTCTGGACAGGAGGATAGGGAGCATAGTCGCCCCCGGCGGGGAGCCGGTGCGCCTGGTTGTGGAGCGGACCACGAGGCCGGTTAAGCTGATTATAGACGGGGTCCGGGAGAGCCTCCTCGCCAGGGGCGCGGTGATCGAGGCCGTGCTCCGCGGCCCCCCGGCGCGCATAGCGAGGTACCGTGGAGGGGGGAAGCTGAGGCTGCCATGGAGAAGGCCTACGTGCTAGACACGACGGCGTTCATAGCCAGGTGGCCCCTCTACGCCCCGGGGAGCGGGAGGCTCTACACCACCAGCCTCGTGGTGGAGGAGGTGCGGGACAGCTGGAGCAGGGAGGGCCTGGAGCTGGCCCTGGGGCTCGGCAGGGTGGAGGTAAGGGACCCGAGGCCGGCGGCTCTAAGGCGGGTCCTCCGCGAGGCCGCCCGGGCCGGGCTCCACTCCTCGCTCAGCCGGACGGACACTAGCGTGGCCGCGCTGGCGCTGGAGCTGGCTGAGGAGGGGCTGCCCGTGGTGGTCGTGACAGACGACTACGCCGTCCAGA
This sequence comes from Pyrodictium occultum, assembly GCF_001462395.1. Classification (NCBI taxonomy): domain Archaea; kingdom Thermoproteati; phylum Thermoproteota; class Thermoprotei; order Desulfurococcales; family Pyrodictiaceae; genus Pyrodictium; species Pyrodictium occultum. Next base: position 242,246 of record NZ_LNTB01000001.1, on the reverse strand, counting down.
ACCTCGCGGCCATCCTGGGGCTCGAGTACATGCCGCTCCGCACCCGGGGGATAGAGAGGGTCGAGGACTACATCGTCGCCTGCCCCGCCTGCGGCTACGTCTCCCGGAGGCCAGGGGAGAGGGTCTGCCCGGTATGCGGCACCCCGCTCCGGAGGGTGAGGAGAAGGGGGAGGAGGAGGTAGAGGCCCGGGTGCACCGCGACGGAGGCCCCTGGGAGTGGTACGACGAGGGCCTCCTCGGGGAGCTTGAGAGGGTCTATGGCCGCCACGGGCTCCCCAGGCTCCTCGAGGCCCTCGCCGCGCCGCCGTCCCGCTACTACTTCCGGGTCAACACCCTCCGCGCCGACCCCGGGGAGCTGCTCGACGAGATGAGGAAGGAGGGCTACCCGGTGCACCGCGACGAGCTGCTGGAGGAGGCGCTCTGGATACCCGTCGAGGGGCCAGCGAGGCTCCGGGACCCGGGCTGCAGGGTGGTGGTGGACAAGAGGGCTGCCGAGAGCGTTATGCTCGGCGCCCACGTGTACGCCCCCGGCGTGGTCCGGCTCGAGGACTGCGCCCGGCCGGGCAGGGAGGTGCTGGTTGTAGCGGAGAACGGCGCCGCCGTAGCCCTGGGGGTGGTGGCCCAGGAGGCTCCGGCCGCTCTCCGGGCGCGGCGGGGCCTGGTGGTGGAGAACGTCCAGCCCCTCTACCGGGTGCCCAGCCTCAGGGAGACCCGGTGGTGGAGGAGCGGCGCGATATACGAGCAGAGCATCTCCTCCATGATGGCCGCCCACGTCCTATCCCCGGAGCCCGGCTCCCTGGTCGTAGACATGTGCGCGGCGCCGGGAGGGAAGACCGGCCACGTCTACGAGCTGGCCGGGGGCAGGGTGCGGGTGGTGGCTGTCGACCACTCCAGGGGCAAGGTGGAGAGGCTCAGGGAGGAGGTGAGGAGGCTGGGGCACCGGGTGGAGGTGCTGCGCGCCGACTCCAGGAGGCTTGACAGGATACTGGGCGCCGGGGTGGCGGACTATGTTATCCTCGACCCTCCCTGCAGCAGCCTCGGCGTGATACCCAAGTATCCCCGGAGCCCGGCTCCCTGGTCGTAGACATGTGCGCGGCGCCGGGAGGGAAGACCGGCCACGTCTACGAGCTGGCCGGGGGCAGGGTGCGGGTGGTGGCTGTCGACCACTCCAGGGGCAAGGTGGAGAGGCTCAGGGAGGAGGTGAGGAGGCTGGGGCACCGGGTGGAGGTGCTGCGCGCCGACTCCAGGAGGCTTGACAGGATACTGGGCGCCGGGGTGGCGGACTATGTTATCCTCGACCCTCCCTGCAGCAGCCTCGGCGTGATACCCAAGGTCTGGGACCGGAAGACGCTGCGCGACGTGGAGGCCGCCGCCCGGTACCAGAGGCGGTTCCTCCGCGCCGCCCAGCGGCTCCTCCGGCCCGGCGGGGTGCTGGTCTACTCCACCTGCACCATGACGCTCCGCGAGAACGAGGAGAATATGCGCTACGCCGTGGAGGAGCTGGGCCTCCGCCTCGAGGAGGCCTGGCCCAGGCGCTTCAGCCGGGGCATAGGCTTCTACGGCGAGCACGCCATAAGGGTGCACCCGAGCATCCACCGGGCGACCGGGTACTTCATAGCGAGGCTCCGGAAGCCCGGAGGCTAGCCCTCCAGGAGCCCGGCCAGCCTCTCCACGAGCCCGCTCGCGTGTACCAGTGTCTTGGACACGCAGCGGGCCCACCTGGCCTCCTCCCGGAGGCCCCGGCACGGCTTAACCTCTATGCAGGCCTTCCTCGGGCCCCTGCCCTCCACGAGCGCGTCTATGCAGAGCAGCGCCTTCCCCGGGTCGAAGCTGTAGCCCTGGACCTCCACCCTCCGGCCGAGCGCGTCACTGAGCAGGTAGGATAACTCGAAGCCCAGGTCCACCACCATAGCCTCCTCGGGCCCCTGCCCTCCACGAGCGCGTCTATGCAGAGCAGCGCCTTCCCCGGGTCGAAGCTGTAGCCCTGGACCTCCACCCTCCGGCCGAGCGCGTCACTGAGCAGGTAGGATAACTCGAAGCCCAGGTCCACCACCATAGCCGGGCCACCCCGGGGGCCGGGAGGGCGGCGCGGCCTATAACGCGGCCCTCGGGCATTCCCTGTAAGCCCTGCCGGCCTCCTCTAGGGGTAGGCGCGGGGTAGGAGGATGACTCCACAAGGCCCCGGCCACGGCCTTGCCACCGCCTCGCCCCCGCTCTCGGCGCACGTTCCAAGGTCTATGGCTGTCCCCCCCCCCGCAGCGAGGGCGCGGGCCCCCGGGGGGCCACCCCGGGGGCCGGGAGGGCGGCGCGGCCTATAACGCGGCCCTCGGGCATTCCCTGTAAGCCCTGCCGGCCTCCTCTAGGGGTAGGCGCGGGGTAGGAGGATGACTCCACAAGGCCCCGGCCACGGCCTTGCCACCGCCTCGCCCCCGCTCTCGGCGCACGTTCCAAGGTCTATGGCTGTCCCCCCCCCCGCAGCGAGGGCGCGGGCCCCCGGGTTACCTGGAGCAGCCCCAGGCATTGACGATAAGCAGGGGTGCCGCCGGGACGGGGGTGCCCTGTCAAGCGCAGCCCCCCGATGGCTCGAGTACCGCGCCGGCCACGGTGCAAGGCTGGCGGTACCCGTATCTGCATTCATTCCGACACAAATTCCACTTGCATTTTAACAGGGCTTAAAGAGGTGGCGCCCCCCTCTGGGTTCTGGAGGTGGTGGCTGGAGTGCCGGCCGCCGGGGGGAGACGGGGCTGCGACGTGGTAGCAGCCCTCGTGGGCGCGCCCAACAGCGGGAAGACCACGCTGTTCAACAGGCTTACCGGCTCCAGCGAGCTGGTGGCCAACTGGCCGGGGGCCACCGTCGAGATGAAGGTAGCCCACATAAGGCTCGGGGACCGCGTGGTCTGCGTCGTGGACCTCCCCGGGGTCTATAGCACCAGCGGCACCGGGGCAGAGGAGGAGGTCACGAGGAACTTCCTCCTGGAGAACCGGCCTGACGTGATAATAACCCTAGCCGACGGCGCCGCGCTGGAGAGGGGGCTCGCTCTCCCCCTAGAGCTGCTGGAGGCATTCGACAACGTGGTGGTTGTGATAACTAAGGCTGACATGCTGGGCGAGCGCGGCATAGAGGTGGACGTGGAGGGCCTGGAGAGGGAGCTCGGAGTCCCAGTGGTACTGGTGAGCGCACTGAAGGACTTGGGTATCGATAAGCTGCTGGAGGTGGTTATCCGGAAGCCCGTCCGCCGCGGGAAGGGGCCGCTGCTGGACATGCTGCTCGGGGACCTGAAGCCCTACGTGGAGAGACTAGCCGGCCTCATAACAGGCTCGGATGAAGGGGTGCTGGAGCCTGCGCGTGCGCGCTGGCTGGCCGTGAAGCTCCTGGAGGGGCATGACTGGGTCCCGCGCTACCTCGAGAAGCTGCTAGGGCCGGAGAGGGCCAGGAGGGTGGCCGAGGAGGCTGAGAGGATCCGGGAGGAGCTGCGGGGGAGAGGCATAGACCTGGCCATAGAGCTTGTCAAGAGGAGGTATGACTACGCCTCCAGGCTCTACGAGAGGTACGTGGCCCACAGGCCCAGGGCCCGGGAGGAGGGCCAGGCGGCGCTGGGGCTGTCGAGGCTCGACCTGGTGTTCCTCCACCCGGTGCTGGGCCCCCTGGTCAGCCTCGGGACACTCTTCCTCATCTTCCTCGCCACCTTCTCCGTGGCGAGCGGGTGGCCTCTCGATGATATATTGAGGCACCTGGGCTACACGGGAGCCGCCGACTTGGTTGATGAGTATAGCCTGCAGAACCTGGTAGCCGTTGTTATGGACTGGCTGGCGGAGCAGGTGGAGGGCGCTATACCCAACCCGGTGCTGGCCCGGATGCTGGGCGAGGGCCTGCTCTCCTCCGGCTACGGCCTGGGCCTGGTGCTCACCTTCATCCCCTTGGTAGCCGTGATAATGGCCTTTATAGGCGCCCTCGAGGACTCCGGCCTGCTGCCCAGGTTAGCCGTGGGGGTTGATAGGCTCTTCCGCCTATTCGGGGTCAGCGGAAAGGCCGTCTTCCCCGCCATGCTCAGCCTGGGCTGCAACGTGCCCGGCGTCATCTCGGCGAGGATAATGGACTCCCCTACGGAGAGAAGGGCGGTCGCGTTCGCCCTGCCCCTGGTGCCGTGCAGCGCCAGACTCACAGTGCTCCTAGCACTGGCGACCGTCTACTTCCACAGCGCGGTGGAGAGGGCGCTGGCTGTGTTCACCGTCTACCTGATATCGATAATCCTCTTCCTGGTGACGCTTAAGCTGTTCACCAGGCTTAAGGGCGGGAAGGCCAGCGAGATAGCGATAGAGCTGCCTCCCACGAAGAGGCCGAGTGGGAGGGTGGTGTGGTGGTTCACCTGGGACAAGCTCCGCCACTTCCTCGTGAGGGCCGGCACGGTGATAGTGGCGGTGAGCATAGTGCTCTGGTTGCTCGCGAACTATGGGCCACAGGGCTACCTCGGCGAGGCCGGCGGCGCAGCCGAGAGCTACGGGGCAAGCATAGGCAGGGCGATGGCGCCGTACGTGCAGCTCATGCTGGGCGTGGACTACGAGAGGGCCTGGAGGATAGGCTTCGGGCTCCTCGGCGGCTTCATAGCCAAGGAGGTGTTCCTCGACTCCCTGGCGGCGGTGGCGCCCGTCCAGGGGCAGGCCGCGGGCGAGTACGCTACGCTGAAGGCCTACGCCCTCCAGCCGTGGCAGGTGCTGGCGCTCATGCTCGCCACGACCCTATACATACCCTGCGTCGCCACCCTCGGCACGATCTACGGGGAGACTAGGAGCTGGAGGCTAACCCTAGCGGCGCTGGGCTACGACCTAGCCCTCGCCACCGCGGCCGCCTTCGCGGTGAGAGCGCTGGCCACGATCCTCTAGGGCGCCGGCGCCCCAGGGCCCCGGGCCTAGGGCGGGGGAAGCCGGTGGACCCGTGTCCTCCCGACATCTTTGACCACGTCCTCGAGGCTGTAGGCCCCCCCCTCCCAGGGCTCGCCGGCCAGCTCGCGGGCGTAGACCACGGGCACCGGGCGTAGCCCCTCCGGGCAAGGGGGAGGTGCTCGAGCTTAGCCTCGAGCCTTGTCATGGTCCCCGCGAGGTCCCTGGGGCCTAGCCTGCTCCACTCGGCCTCGAGCCCGTAGACCTTTTCCTCGGTCACGACGACCGCGTCTATCTAGACCCCGCGGTGCCACCAGGGCCCTGCAGCCCTAACCTCCTCGCCCCTGGACTGGAGCAGGCGGAGGAAGTGGCGGAGGCTCTCCTCCCAGGCCTCCGCCACGCTGCGCTCCAGCTCGCCCACGGTTGTCTCGAGCACCTGCTCGCGAGGTACTACAACCGCTCCGTGCTGTCCAGGGGAAGCTTCTGGCTAGGCTTCAGCCACGAGAACGGCACGCTCGTGCTCCGTGTCGAAGCGATCCCCATCCGGGCGCCGAGGGTGAACGTGAGCCTCGCCGGCGGCACGCTGGCCGTGAGGCTCGGCATCAACGGGACCGGTATAGACCCCTACCGGGATGTCGGGCTGCCCCTCTACACCCCGCATGGGAGCAGCGCGTGCGCCGGCATCACGCCGCCCGGCTGGCGCTACAAGGGTATCCCCTATATCGAGGCAGGCCGCTGGGCCCTGGAGGGAGGCAGCCTGGTGATAGAGGTAGACGTGGAGAAGCTCGCCGGGCTCACCGCCAGGGCCTGCGGGGCAGCAAGGAGGCATACCTCGTGGTATGGGCTTGGAGACTACCCCGCCTACGCCTACAGGCTCCGGGAGGAGGCTCGGGGCCGCCCGCCACCCCTCATGGCTAGCAGGGTGGCCGCGGCAGCCGCGAGGAGGCCAGGACCCTCAACCCGGGCTACCACGCCCCTACCCTACCCCGCACGGTGCCGGACCCCTTGTCCACAAAAGGGCCCGGCTCTCTGCCATCGACTGGGGGTGATGCCCTCCGCCGGCGGGGATGGGCGCAGCAATCCATAGCCGGCTTGGGGGAGGGGCCTGCCGCAGCGCATGGAGTTGGAGGAGTTGAGGGTGGCGGGCCCGGGGGGATTTGAACCCCCGACCACCGGCTTAGGAGGCCGGCGCTCTATCCTAGCTGAGCTACGGGCCCATACACCCCTCCAGGGCCCGCCTCCAATAGGCCACGAGGAACCCTGGGTCCTAGGTTATATTCCTTGTGCCCTCCTGGGCCCGCTGAGCCTCCCGTCCAGCCCCGGGGCCCCGGGATGGGCAGCGGCATCCCTTCCCTTAACCCTCCCCCCGGGGCCACTACTACCCTGCGCTGGCTGGCTAACCTCCTGGGTGCTGTGGGCTTGGGGCTTGAGGACCGGCTCCGCGGGTTCCTGGTTGAGCTTATCCGCCTGGCTACCACCCGGCTCCCCCGCGACGTGTACGAGGCGCTGGAGAGGGCGCTGGAGGCTGAGGATAACCCGCTGGCGAGGATGCAGCTGGAGGCCATACTGGAGAACTCTAGGCTCGCCGCCCGGCTGGGGAGGCCGATCTGCCAGGACACCGGGGCCCCGTTCTTCTACCTCCGCGTCGGCGACGGGTTCCCGCTGCGGAGCAGGCTCTACGATGTGGCCCGGGAGGCGGTGAGGGAGGCCACGAGGACGGTGCCCCTGAGGCCTAACGCCGTGGACCCGCTGAGGGGGAGGAACAGCGGCGACAACACCGGACGCTATACGCCGTGGGTGGAGGTGGAGCTTGTCCCCGGCGAGAGCCTCGAGGCGGTCTACGCGCCGAAGGGCGGGGGGAGCGAGGCCCCGACGGGGCTCTATATGGCCCTCCCCCTGGAGGGCGTGGGGGCGGTGCACCGGGCGGTGCTAGAGACCGTGGCGGGGGCGGGGCCGAGGGCCTGCCCGCCCTTCGTGGTGGGCGTGGGCGTAGCCGCTACGGGCGACCAGGCGCTCGCGCTCGCCAAGCGCGCCCTGCTCCTCCGGAGGCTCGGGGAGAGGCACCCCGACCCCGAGGCGGCTGAGCTAGAGGAGAAGCTGCTCCGGGAGGTCAACGAGCTCGGCCTGGGGGCCCACGGGTTCGGGGGCCGGGTGACGGCGCTGGACCTCCACCTGGAGTACGGCCACCGGCACCCCGCTACCTACGCTGTCGGGGTCGTGCTCAGCTGCTGGGCGCTCCGCCGCGCCTCCGGGGTTTTCATGCCGGACGGCTCCTGGAGGATAACATCAAGCCACATCTAGCCAGGCCCCCCTGCCCCGTGAGGTGTGCCGCAGTGCCTCGGGTCTACCGGCTGGAGACCCCGCTCGGCGAGGAGGAGGTGCGGAGGCTCCGGGCGGGGGACGTGGTCTACCTCTCCGGCCTCGTTTTCACCGCCAGGGATGAGGCGCACCGCAGGATCGTGGAGACGCTGCGGAGGGGCGGAGGCCTCCCCTTCCCAACCCGGGGGCTCGCCGTCTACCACTGCGGCCCCGTGGCCCGGAGGAGGGACGGGGGCTGGGAGATAGTCGCGGCCGGCCCCACCACGAGCGCCAGGATGGAGCCCCTCGAGCCCGAGTTCATCAGGCTCACGGGGGTCAGGATGGTGATAGGGAAGGGTGGAATGGGGAGGGGCACCGCCGAGGCCTGCCGCCGCTACGGCGCCGTCTACGCGGTCTTCACCGGGGGCGCGGCCGTGCTCGCGGCCAGGGCCGTGGAGAGGGTGGAGGCGGTCTACTGGCTGGAGGAGCTGGGCATGGCCGAGGCGGTCTGGCTCCTCCGCGTCCGCGACTTCGGCCCCCTCACCCTGGTGATAGACTCGCACGGCAACAACCTCTACGACCAGGTCATGGAGGATGTGCGGAAGAGGCTCCACCAGCTCCTAGAGGGAGGGTGAGCGGGCCATGGCCGAGACGCTGGAGCACGACGTCCTCGTCACAGGCTCGGGGCCTGCCGGGCTCCGCACCGCCCTCGAGATCAAGAGGAGCAGCGGCGGCGACGCTGTGGCTCCTCATGAGCTGGGCCTTGCTCACCACCGCCACGTCTACGCGGTCGCCGCCGGAGAAGCCTCTCCGCAGGATCGAGGCCCGCTACCCCACCGAGAACCTGGTGGGGCGCCAACCCCGAGGAGGAGGCCCGTCCCCCTCGACGCGGAGCCCGAGAAGCTCTAGGGGCCAGGGGCACCCTAGGCTCCCCGGAGGAGGCGCAGGAGGCTGCGGAGCCCGAGCACCCTCGCGGTATGCCAGAGCGTGGCCCTGACAGCGGCCGCGGCACGGGTCTTCCCCAGTGCATCCCTCACGCCGGCGGTGGACCATTCGTAGCGTAGCCCCCTTAGGATGACAGCGGGTATGCCCTCGGCGTGCTGGCCCGCCAGGAGACTGGCCGAGGCGCAGACAGCGTTAGCGAGGTTATCCGCGCCCCCGAACTTCGGCTTACCATACCTATCGGGGTCGCCAAACCTCCTCATGAGAACCGGGAAGCCGTAGGCGCCCCGGGCTATGTCGAGAGCACCGCCGGGCATGACCTCTGTGTCGCAGATAACCACCGCCACCGGGCCGCCGGCCGCTCTACTCAGCTGCTCCGACAGCCTCCTAGCATGGCCGTCGAGGTCGCGGGGCGGTACGCTGTAGACGCCCGGGGGGTGGTTTGACCCGTCTATCCCCGAGTCGGTCCAGAGCATCCCATCCCTCTTGGTGAGGAAGATTGTAGGGAACTGGTCCAGCGCCCTGAACAGCTTCTCCCTGCTCCTCGCCAGGGTCTCCCAGGCGACCACGCCCTCCTCTACCAGCCTCTTGAACGGGATGGCTGCTAGCACCTCGCCGCTCTCCCTTAGCAGGATCTCGACGTATCTCGGGTCGAGACCGGCCCTCTCGGCTATCCTGCGCGCCCTAGGGCTCGGCTCCACCTTGTCGAGGCGGTAGAGGAGGCCAAGGCTCTTCGACAACACCTTACTCGCCACAGCCACCACGTCGCCTGCCCTGAGGCCGCCGCACTCGCGCTCGGCCGCCCCGGCTATGAGGGCTGCCAGGTCGTCGCCCGGCTCAACCTCGGGGAGGGGAAGCCCGCAGAGAACGGCCCGCGGCAAGCCGTGCTCCACCCCGGGGCTAGGGCCGGGAGCGCGGCCTATACCGCTCTCCCCTCACGGCCTCAGGGCTCTGCACGAGTCCCCCGGGGGCGAGGCCCGGCGGCCGGGGGCAACTCCTAATTACAGCCCCCCGGCCGCACCGCTGACTATGCTCTGGTAGCTCGTCTTGAGCGGGGAGAGGGTAGACTGGTACACTATATCCCGCAGGCTGCATAGGCTCTACGAGGGGAAGATAGAGGTCATACCCAAGGTGCCGGCCGAGAGGCAGGAGGACTACGCCATCTGGTACACCCCCGGTGTGGCCGGCCCTGCGCGGGAGGACGCCGAGGACCCGGAGCAGACCTTCCACAACACCTGGCGCTGGAACACGGTGGCTGTTGTGAGCGATGGCACCAGGGTGCTGGGCCTCGGCAGCATCGGGCCCGAGGGAGCGCTCCCCGTCATGGAGGGGAAGGCTCTCCTCTTCAAGGCGCTCGGGGGAGTCGACGCCATCCCCCTAGTCCACCGGGCCAGGGATCCTGGGAAGTTCCTCGAGCTGCTCGAGCTCGTCGAGCCGAGCTTCGGCGGGGTGAACCTCGAGGATATCGAGAGCCCCAAGTGCTTCTACATCCTGGAGGAGGCGAGGAGGAGGCTGGACATCCCCGTCTGGCACGACGACCAGCAGGGCACCGCCACAGTCACGCTCGCGGGGCTGATAAACGCGGCCAAGCTGACGGGGCGGAGCCTCAGGGAGATGAGGATAGTCCTGGTCGGCGTTGGCGCCGCCAACGTGGCCCTCTACCGGCTGCTGAGAGCCTACGGGGTGCCCGCAGGCAACATAGTTGCAGTCGACTCGCGGGGGGTGCTCCACCCGGAGAGGAGTGATATCGAGGAGCTGAGGAAGAAGAACCCGTGGAAGTACAGGATAGCCATCGAGACCGGCGGCGGGTGGCGCGGGCTCCGCGGGGGAGGGATACCCGAGGCCCTCGAGGGCGCCGACGCCGTGGTCGCTGCCTCCAGGCCCGGCCCCGGGGTGCTGAAACCGGAGTGGATAAGGAGGATGAACCGGGACCCCATAGTCTTCGCCGAGGCCAACCCAGTGCCGGAGATCTGGCCCTGGGAGGCCAAGAGCGCTGGAGCGAGGGTGGTAGCCACGGGGAGGAGCGACCTGCCCAACCAGGTTAACAACAGCCTAGCCTTCCCCTCGATCTTCCGGGGGGTGCTGGACGTCAGGGCCCGCACGATAACGGATGAGATGGCTATCGCGGCGGCGGAGGAGCTGGCAAGGTTCGCCGAGGAGCGGGGGCTCCGCGAGGACTACATAATACCGAGCATGGAGGAGTGGGAGGTCTTCCCGAGAGTGGCGGCCGCCGCGGCGGCGAAGGCGGTGGAGCAGGGGGTTGCGAGGCTACGGCTGAGCTACGAGGAGGAGCTGGAGAGGGCCAGCAGCATAATTAAGGCGACGCTGGAGAAGATGAGGCTGCTCCGCGAGGCTGGGCTGATCAGGCCGCTGCCGGAGGACGTGGAGAGGGCTATAAGAGGGCTTGGAAGGAGGGAGCGGGGCTAGCCGCTGCCGGCCGCCAGGCGGCGCAGCTCCTCCCTCAGCCCGCCCGCGGCGAGCAGCCTGCGGAGCATGGGGGGCAGCGGCCTGGCCCTGGCGGCTAGGCGGCCGTCCACCCTTATCTCGCCGGTCTCCAGGTCTATCTCGACCAGCGAGCCGTCCCGCGTCGAGCCGCGGAGGCTCGCCTCCACCACGGGGAGCCCGTTGTTCAGCGCGTTCCGGTAGAATATCCTGTGGAAGCTCTCGGCCACCACCGCCGCCACCCCGGCCGCCTTGAGCGCGAGCACCGCGTGCTCCCTGCTGCTCCCGTAGCCGAAGCCCCGGCCCGCCACGATCACCACCGGCTTCTCGAGCCCGTCGAGCCTAGCCCGGATGCCAGGGGCGTCCTCGAACACGTGGCGGGCAAGCTCCCGGGGGTCAGTGGAGTGCAGGTAGCGGGCCGGTATGATCGTGTCGGTGTCCACGTTGTCCCCCACTACAAGCGCACGCCCCCTCACCAGGCCTGCCTCCTGGGGCAACGCCTCGCTCCACCTCGGTCAGCGCTGCAGGCCATGAGACTGTAGGCGTGGAGCACGCTCCCCCTCTCCGCCAGCCTCCGGTGCCTCTCCGCCACGCTCTCTGGCACGCGCCACCGCTTCCTCCTCTCCTCCAGCTCCTCCTGGTCGACGAGGAGGTCTATCCTCCCCCTCTCCAGGTCTATGACTATCCTGTCGCCGTCGCTCACCAGGGCTATCGGGCCCCCCGCCATGGCCTCGGGGGACACGTGGCCGACCGCGAGGCCCCTCGTGGCGCCGCTGAACCTCCCGTCGGTCACCAGCGCGACCCTGTCGCCCAGCCCCATACCGTATATCATCGAGGTCAGCTGCAACATCTCCCTCATCCCGGGGCCGCCCGCCGGGCCCTCGTAGCGGACCACCACCACGTCGCCCTCGCGTATCTCGCCCCTCTCCAGCGCCTCCACCGCCTCCTCCTCGGCCTCGTAGACCCTGGCCGGGCCCTCGAACCTGGTCCTCGATATCCGGACCGCCTTGATCACCGCGCCGCCGGGGGCCAGGCTGCCGCGCAGGATGCGGAGCGGGCTGCGGGGCTGCAGCGGCTGCTCAGCCCTCCTCACCACCGGGGCCCCCGGCGCCGGGGGCAGGCGCTCGAGCACCCTGCTCCAGGGCTCCCCGGTGGCGGCTGGCATGGACGCATCGAAGGCCCCTGCCTTAGCCAGCTCCCTGACTATCGCGGGGACGCCGCCGGCCTGGTAGAGGTGCTCCATGTAGTAGCGGCCGCCGGGCTCGAGGTCGGCGAGCCAGGGCGTCTTGGAGAGCAGCTCCTCCACCTCCCCCATGTCTAGATCCACGCCCGCCTCCGCCGCCACGGCCGCGAGGTGGAGGAGCGTGTTGGTCGAACCCCCCGCCGCAGCGTCAACCGCGAGCGCGTTTAGGATGGAGCGCTTGCCGAGGAACATGGAGGCCTTCCAGCCCTTGAGGGCTGCCCTGACCGCCAGCCTCCCCGTCTCCCTGGCAACGTGGATCCTCCTGGAGTAGACTGCCGGGATCGCGGCCGCGCCGGGGAGTATGAAGCCCATGGCCTCCGCCGCCACCGCCATGGTGTTGGCGGTGTACATGGCGGCGCAGCTGCCGGGTGTGGGCAGCGCCCTCATCTCTATCTCGCGGAGCTGCTCCCCCGTTATCTTGCCGGCGAGGTAGGCGCCGACGGCCTCGAACACGTGGCCCAGGGCTATGCAGCAGCCCCCGCCGGCCCCCCGGCCCGAGAGCATGGGGCCGCCGTTAACGATGTACACCGGTATCTTGTCCCTCAGCCTGGCCGCCGCTATCAGGGCGCCGGGGAGCATCTTGTCGCAGGCCGTGACCACCACCACGCCATCGAGCCGGTGGGCCTCCGCGAAGATCTCCACCGCGTCCGCAACGTTCTCCCTGGCCACGAGGCTGTACCTCATCCCCTCGTGGCCCATCGCTATCCCGTCGTCCACCGAGACCGCGCCGGCGTGCACCGGCACGCCGCCGGCCTCCCGTATCCCCTCAGTCACCGCTGCTACCAGCTTGTCCAGCATCACGTGCCCCGGCACTATCGTGGAGAAAGTGTTCACAACCCCTATCAGGGGCTTGCCGGTGTCGTAGACGTCGCTCTCGTCCAGCCCCGCCGCCAGCATCAGGCTGCGGTGGGGCGCCCGGCGCGGCCCCTCCCGGATCTCCCTGCTGCGCAGCGCCGGCACGGCCTAGTCGCCCTCCTCGCCGAAGAGGAGGCGGCGCATCTCCCTGCCAACCCTCTCTATCTCGTGGCCGCGTATCTCGTCGAGCAGGCTCTGGAGCCTAGGCATGCCCCTCCGGTACTCCTCCACCCACTCCCTGGCGAACTCGCCGCTCCTCACCCTCTCGGCAGCCCTCTTCATGTTCTCCTTGACCCTCTCGTCTATCACCCTGGGGCCCACGGTGAGGCCGCCGTACCTCGCTGTGACGGAGACACGCTCGAGCATGCCGGTTATCCCGTACCTCCATATCAAGTCCATGATGAGCTTGGCCTCGTTGAGGACCTCGAAGTAGGCCACCTCCGGCTGGTAGCCGAGCTCCACAAGGGTCTCGAACCCCCTCTTGATCAGCTCCATCAGCCCGCCGACCAGCACGGTCTGCTCGCCTATAAGGTCCGTCTCGGTCTCCTCCCTGAAGGTTGTCTCTATAACCCCGGCCCTGGTGGCGCCTATCCCCTTCGCTATCGCGAGCGCCGTGTCCCTAGCGTGGCCCGTGTAGTCCTGGTAGACAGCGAGCAGCGCGGGGACCCCGCGGCCCGCCAGGAACTCCTCGCGGACCTTCGCGCCGGGGCCCTTCGGCGCAACCATTACCACGTCGACGTACTCTGGGGGCTTTATGAGGCCGAAGTGCACGGTGAACCCGTGGGCGAAGTCCACTGTCATGCCCTCGCGCAGGTGGGGCGCCACCTGCTTCTCCCACACCTCCGGCTGCACCATGTCGGGTATCAGCATCATTACAACATCGGCCCGCTTAACCGCCTCGTCCACCCTGTAGACCTTGAAGCCCTCCTTCTCGGCCCTCTCCCAGCTCTTCCCGGGCCGGAGCCCTATTATCACGTCGAGCCCGCTGTCGCGGAGGTTGAGGGCCTGGGCTCTGCCCTGGCTTCCGTAGCCCAGCACGGCTATCGTCTTGTCCTTCAGGGGGTCTAGGCTCGCGTCCCGCTCGGTGTATATCCGGGCCATGCCCATCCACCTTCCCCTACTGGGCTCGTCGAGTGCCTCCCGACACGCCGATACTACACATGGAAGGCTCATCCATATAGCCTGGGGTGTTGTGGGGCCTCCCGCCCCGCGGGGGGAGGGGCAAAACAGCGGCTAACCTGGGAAGCCGGTCCAGGGGGTCTAGGCCACCCTCTTGTAGACCACCGAGTAGACCTCCGGCATCTTCTCGATCTTCGCCGCCAGCCAGCGCACCTCGCTCTCCCTCCCCGAGGCGTCTATCCGGAGCCTCACCACCCTCCCGTCGAAGCTGGCGCTGAGCCCATGGTACTCCAGCTTAGCCCTCCTAGCCATATTCGCCAGCCTCATCACGGCATCCATGCCGTTGAACGCCGAGACCTCTATCACGTACCGCCCCGCCTCCATCAGGGCTCACCCACTCCTGGCGGTCTTGGCTGCTATCGCCGAGGCCACCTTCTCCCACTCCTTCTCGTCGTAGACGAGGCTTACATCCTCCATGCCCGGCGGCAGTATGGCCTCGGTGAGCCAGTCGCCGGGCTTCACCCAGGGCAGCACTATATCCTCCTCCCGGTCGATATCAACTATAGCTATCAGCGGCTCGTTGTTCCTGGCGGCACGGCGGACGGCGGCCTCGAGCTCCTCGAGGCTCGCCGGCCGGACAGCATCTATGCCATACGCCTCGGCTATCTTCTCGAAGCAGGGCCACCTGCTGTACTCCGTGGCTACTATCCTCCGGTCGTACATGTAGATCTGCCACTGCTTCACCAGCATGAGGGCCCGGTTGTCGAACACAGTCACTATTATCGGGAGGTCGTAGTCCCTCACCAGGGCCAGGTTGTTCATGGTCATCTGGAAGCTCCCGTCGCCGTCGATGCAGAGCACCGTGCGGTCCCGGGCCGCTATCTTGGCCCCGAGCGCCGCTGGGACGCAGAACCCCATAGTGCCCAGGCCGGCGCTCGTAATCCATGTACCGGGCACGTAGACGTCCCAGTGCTGCTCGGCCCACATCTGGTGGCTGCCGACCCCGGTCACCGTTATAGCGTTCCGGGGCACGGCCTGCCTCAGCGTCTTCAGCACCTTCCAGGGCGGGAACTTCCTGAACCTGGCCGCGAGCTTCTCCATGGCCTCCTCGTAGCGGCGGCGGATCCAGTTGAGCCACTCTAGGAACCTCGTGTCGCGGAGCGGCGCTGCCCTGATCTCCCTCAGCAGGGCTCGGAGGGCCTGCCTCGCGTCCGCCACCACGCTGACTGCGGGGGGCACGTTCTTCCCGTGCTCGCTCGGGTCCGCGTCTATATGGATTATCTTCTTCTCCAGCAGCTCGGGGCCGAACCTCCCCACCGTGCGGTCCGAGAACCTGGTGCCCACGGCGAGCACCACGTCGGCGTTGGCGAGGGCCGCGTCAGCCTCGGCACGGCCGTGCATCCCCGCTGGCCCCATCACCAGCGGGTGGTCGGCG
Source organism: Pyrodictium occultum (assembly GCF_001462395.1). Taxonomy (NCBI): domain Archaea; kingdom Thermoproteati; phylum Thermoproteota; class Thermoprotei; order Desulfurococcales; family Pyrodictiaceae; genus Pyrodictium; species Pyrodictium occultum. Next base: position 227,034 of record NZ_LNTB01000001.1, on the reverse strand, counting down.
GGCACCGCGTTCTTGCCCGGCAGCGTCGTCACTATCGGGGCCTGGAGCCTCTCAGCGAGCTCCAGCACCTCGGCGGTGGCGCCGGACCAGTAGACGCCGTTGCCAACGAGTATCACGGGGCGGGCCGCCATTAGGAGCAGCCGGGCCGCCCTAGCCACCGCCTCGGGATCGGGCGGCGGGGGACGGTACTTGGCGAAGTTCAGCGGCAGGTAGTCAGGCTCGTCGGCCGGCTCGTGGCTGCTCAGCTGCACGTCCCTCGGGAAGTCGACCAGGGTAGGGCCGGGCCGCCCCTCGATGGCGAGGCGGTAGGCGGTCCTCACCGCGGGGCCCGCTTCCCCGGGGCTCCTAACCTGGTAGACGAACTTGGTGATTGGCGCGGTGACGCCGACTATATCAGTCTCCTGGAACGCGTCGCGGCCGAAGACGCTTGTCGGCACCTGCCCCGTTATCGCGAGCACCGGCGCGGAGTCGAAGTAGGCGTTGGCTATCCCGGTCACTATGTTGGTCGCGCCGGGACCGCTGGTCACCGACACGACGCCCGGCCTGCGGGCCACCCTGCCGTAGGCGTCGGCCGCGTGGGCGGCGCCCTGCTCGTGCCTGAACATGTAGATCTCGATACCCTCGAGGGCCAGGGCGTCGAAGAACCCCATTATACTGCCGCCGGTTACGCCGAATACCTCCCTAACCCCGAGCTCCCTAAGGACCCGGGCCACGTGGTCCACTACACGGCTCATACGAGTTCCATTTCCGGCTGCACCCCCTACCAAATGTTTGACATCCGGACCACCTCCTGCTACGCCGGGACGTTTGACATCCAGACCACCTCCTGCGCCTAGCGGAGCCCAGAAGGGCTGAGGCAGGTAGACTTGCGCCCACCAGGCTCCCCCTATTAAAACTTTGCCCAGGCACTTTATCATGTAGAAAAGACTTTAAAACAGCCTAGGCGTGGCCGGCTAGGCCCACGCGGCCCGGGGCCCGTTCAGGGCCTGGGGCCGCGCGGCGAGGAGGTGCAGCCGAAAGTGGAACTCGCGTAAGGGTGTTCGATACAACCCTCCGCGACGGAGACCAGATGCCCGGAGTCGAGCTGGACCTGAAGGACAAGATCGAGATACTGAGGGCGCTAGACGAGCTGGGCGTCGACATCATAGAGGCAGGGTTCCCCGCCTCCTCCGAGATAGACCGGAGGGCTGTACAGGCTGCTGTGCGCGAGGCCACGCGCGCCAGGATAGCTGCCCTGGCCAGGGCCAGCCCAAGGGACGTTGACGAGGCCGCGGCGGCGGAGGCCCATATAATCCACGTGTTCATAGCCACCAGCGATGTGCACATGAAGTACAAGCTGAGGATGACAAGAGAGCAGGTGATTAAGCGCGCCGTTGAGGCCGTCGAGAGGGCCCGTAGCTATGGCGCCATGGTCCTCTTCTCCGCCGAGGACGCTACCAGGAGCGACCCCGGCTTCCTCGTGCAGGTCTACAGGGCGGTGGTGGAGGCGGGCGCCAGGTACATCAACATACCCGACACCGTGGGCACCGCAACCCCGTGGTACATGGAGTGGCTGGTCAGCCTGGTCCGCGGCAGCCTACCCCCGGGCGTGTGGATAGACGTGCACTGCCACGACGACTTCGGACTGGCTACCGCTAACACGCTGGCAGGCCTCCGGGCCGGGGCCGACGGGGTCCAGGTGACCGTGAACGGCTTCGGCGAGAGGGGCGGCAACGCGGCGCTGGAGGAGGTTGTGGCCGCCCTCCACTTCCTGATGGGCAGGAGGACCGGGGTGAGGCTGGAGCTGCTGACTCCCGTCTCGAGGCTTGTAGCCAGGAAGTTCGGCGTCGAGGTCCCGCCCAACAAGGCTATCGTCGGCAGGAACGCGTTCGCCCACGAGGCGGGTATACACGTCCACGGCGTGCTCCGGAACCCCGCCACCTATGAGCCGATAGAGCCTGAGGCGGTGGGCAACAAGAGGAGGATAGTGCTGGGCCGCCACAGCGGCAGGGCGGCGGTGGAGTGGGCGCTGAGTAGGATGGGCTTCACCCCGGAACCCGGCCTGGTGAAGCACATACTGAACAAGCTGAAGGAGGCGGCTCCAAGGATGAAGAAGGTCGACGAGGACACTCTTGCAGGCTGGGTGGCCGAGTACATGGCCGAGAGGGGGCGCGTGGCGGTCCCCGGGCAGGTGTAGCCCCCGCCCCCTCGCGGCCCGCGACACCCCTCTCTTTCACCATCACCGAGGGTTCACCGGTGTAGCCCCCTAGAGGCACATGATGCATATACGTGGAGCCCTGGTGGTGTGGGAGTAGGCTCGCGCTCCGGTGGTGCCGTGTCTTGGCTCCCCCACGGGTGCTCGTGATACCCGGCGACGGGATAGGCCCGGAGATAACCCGGGCTACCATGCATGTGCTTGAGAGGGTTATGGACCGCTACGGTGTGGAGCTTGAGATGCGCTACGCCGAGGCAGGCGACACAGCTGCGGAGAAGTATGGTGAGCCGCTCCCCAGGGAGACCCTCGCCCTCGCCAAGAACTGGGCCGATGTCGTGCTGAAGGGCCCCGTCGGCGAGACCGCGGGGATAGTGGTTGTGGGGCTCCGTAGAGAGCTGGGGGTCTACGCGAACATTAGGCCGGCCCGCAGCCTCCCGGGCGTGGCTAGCGTGGCCCCGATAGACCTGGTTATAGTGAGGGAGAACCTCGAGGACGTCTACGCGGGGATAGAGTTCAGCGTGCCCGGAGCCGCCTTCGCGGTCAAGGTGGTCACGGAGGCTGAGACGAGGAGGGTTGCCAGGATCGCTGCACGCTACGCCAGGGCCCGCTCGGGCAGGGTGACGATAGTCCATAAGGCTAACGTGCTCCGGGTCGCCGACGGCCTCTTCCGCAGCGTTGCCCGCAAGGTGCTGGAGGAGGAGGGCGTGGAGGTCGACGAGATGTACGTCGACGCGGCCGCCATGGAGATGGTGCGTAACCCCACTAGGTTCGACGTGGTGCTCACCATGAACCAGTACGGGGATATACTCAGCGACCTGGCCGCCCAGGTGGCGGGGGGCATAGGGCTGGCCCCCTCCGCCAACCTGGGCGACGAGAAGGCTCTCTTCGAGCCCGTCCACGGCGCCGCCTGGGACATAGCCGGGAAGGGCATAGCGAACCCAACAGCCATGATCCTCTCGGCGGCCATGATGCTCCGGCACCTCGGCTACCAGGAGGCGGCGCTCGCCGTGGAGAGGGCCGTGGAGCAGGCCCTCGAGGAGGGCTACTCGACCCCCGACCTAGGCGGCAGCCTCACCACGATGGAGTACGCGAAGGCTGTCACAGAGTTCCTAGGGTAGGCCCGCGTTGCCGAGCCTCGCCCAGCGCATCATAGAGGCCCACGCGGTGGAGAGGCCCCGGGGCGGCCTGGGGCCCGGCGACATAGTGGTGGTGGAGCCCGACGCCGTGCTGATGAACGACGTGACCGGGCTGCTGGCGCTCAGGGTGCTCAGGGAGACCGGGGCTGAGAAGCTCCTAGACTGTAGGAGGCAGCAGCCGAGGGTAGTGCTTGCCTTCGACCACTACAGCCCCGCCCCGACCGCCGCCGCGGCGACGGGGCATAGTATGCTGAGGGAGCTGGCCAGGAGCAGGGGCTGCCGCCTCTGGGACGTGGGCTACGGGATAATGCACCAGGCGGCGGTGGAGGAGCTCGTTGAGCCGGGCTGGCTTGTGCTCGGCGCCGACAGCCACACGATAACCTACGGGGCTCTCTCCGTGTTCTCCACGGGGATAGGAAGCACCGAGGCGGCCTACGCCGCTGTAACCGGGAGGCTCTGGCTGAGGGTACCCGAGCCCGTCTACATAGAGCTGACCGGCTCCCTGGGGGAGGGGGTTACGGGGAAGGACCTGGCGCTCCGGCTCCTAGGCTTCTTCGGCGGCGACGGCCTCCTCTACCGGAGCGTCGAGTTCCACGGCCCGGGGCTCGCCCGCCTCGGGGTGAGCGACAGGCTCACCGTGTCGAACATGATGGTGGAGGCCGGGGCTAAGACGGCCCTCTTCCCCTTCGACGGGGTGGCGGCTGAGTGGTACCGGGCGACGAGGGGGAGGGAGCCGCCGCCCGGAGCCGGGGAGCTGAGGGTGGAGCCAGGGCCCGGGGAGGAGAGCGTCGAGATCAACCTGGGCGAGACCGTGCCCATGGTCGCTAAGCCCCCGGCGCCCTACAACGTGGCCCCCGTGGAGGAGGTGGAGGGCACCGAGGTGGACCAGGTGTTCATAGGTAGCTGCACCAACGGCCGCCTCGAGGACCTGGAGGCTGCAGCCAGGATACTGAAGGGCCGGAGGGCCAGGGCCAGGCTGATAGTGACGCCGGCGAGCAGGAGGATCTACGACATGGCGCTCCGCAGCGGCCTGCTCCAGGTCCTCCACGAGGCGGGGGCTGTGATCACCCCGCCGGGCTGCGGCGCCTGCTTCGGAGCCCACATGGGGGTTGCAGGCGAGGGCGAAGTGGTGGTATCGACGAGCAACAGGAACTTCCCAGGCCGCATGGGGCCGCCCAGCGCGAGGGTATACCTGGCCAGCCCCTACACGGCGGCCGCGGCGGCTGCGACGGGGAGGATAACTGACCCCCGCGAGCTGCTCCGCTAGCCGCCCCCAGCCCCGAGGGCCAAACTCTTATACAGGGTCCCGGGTCCCGGTCACCGATAGGGATCCCCCGGGGACCTAGGAGGCTGTACCCGCCATGCCGCGTGGGTGGTGGAAGGGCTGGCGGCACGGCTGGGGGCGCTGGCCAGGCTGGGCCTGGTGGAGCCCGCCGGCCCCGCCCCTGGAGGCTAAGCCGAAGGCCAGGCCCGAAGAGGCTCTGCCCACGCCGCCTGTCTGGCCCGTGTGGCCCGGCCGGGGGCCGTGGAGCGGCCTGCCGCCCTGGATGAGGCCGGGCTGGGTGCTGGGCAAGGGCTGGTGCCGCTGGCTGGCCTGGCAGGCCTGGCTACGCGCCGTGAGCAGCGGTGAGGGCGGGAAGCGGGCCTAGCGCCACGGTGGCCTAGGCTATCCTCCTCCCGCAAGCCATCTTTTCACTCGCCACTGCCCCCGGGGCTATCCTGGCAGCACCCCTAGTAGTACTGGTCCCCGCCGGGACCCCGGATCCGGTAGAGGATGGGCTGGCGGAGCCCCGCCGCCTCCTCGGCGAGGAGCCTGGCGTTGCAGGTGTAGAACTCCTCGGCCAGCCTGAGCACGTTCTCGAGTGTAGGGCTGCGGCGGACGCGGTGGACCAGGCGGCGCAGCCCCGGGTTGGCCTCCTGGAGCACCCGGGCGAGCCTCTCGAAGAGCCTGCGGCCGTCGCTGTTCAGCTCCTCCCGGTGGAAGTAGCTGGGGTAGCCGCGGAGGAGGGCCTCGAGGAGCAGGCAGGCCTCGGCGGGATAGCCCTGCCTGCAGCAGCGTGTCATGGCTGCTCCTCCCCGGGCAGCTCGCCAGCTATCTCCACGCGGCGCAGCCTCTTGTAGCTAGCCACCCTGCTGTTGACCCAGTCGAGCAGCTCCTCCCTGGTCGCGGATGCGCCGCGGCGGAGCCAGACCCGGGCCACCGGCACCTGGCCGAGGTCGCCGGCGGGCTCGCCCTCGACGACCGCGCGGGCCACGGCGGGGTGCTGCTCGAGCAGTATCTCCAGGTCCCTGGGGAATATCGGGTAGCCCTTGTACTTGAGCATCCTCTTGCGCACCCCGCGGAAGTAGTAGTGGCCCTCCTCGTCCACGGCGAGTATGTCCCCGGTCCGGAGCCAGCCGCCGGGGAGGATAGCGCGCCTCGTCTCCTCCTCGTCCATGTAGCCTTTCATCACCATGGGGCCGCGGGCCAGCAGCTCCCCCTCGCGCTCCGCCCGCCTCGAGGGGTCGCCCGGGTCGGCGAGCCTCGCCTCGACCCCGGGCATCGGCCTGCCTATGCTGCCGGGCGGGTTGTCGCCGGGGAGGGTGGCCGTGAGGGGGGCCGCCTCCGTCATGCCGTAGAGCTGGAGCAGCTCCACCCCGGTGGCGCGGCCCCACTCCTCCTGCGTCTCCCTCGGCAGGGGGGCGCCGGCGCTCACCGCGTAGCGCAGCCCCTCGTGGCCCCGGTAGCCCGCGGAGAGGATTGCCTGGTAGAAGCCGGGGGCCCCGAGCACCATCGTGGCCCTGCTGGAGGCGAGCGCTGAGGCCGCGTGGCCTGGGTCGAGCCTGCCCCTCTTCGTGTAGAGCACCGCTGTGCCGCCGGCGTAGAGGGCGGAGAGCAGGGAGAGCTGGAGGCCGAGGGCGTGGCTTATGGGGGCGGAGGCGAACACCCGGTCGTCCCGGCTCAGGCCGTAGTGGGCCACGAGCGTGTGGGCTGAGGCCGCTATCCCGGAGTGGCTGTGGAGGACCGGCAGCGTCCGCCCCGCTATGCCCGCGTAGAAGTATATGATGGCCGTGTCCCAGGCCCTGGGCCTGGTGTAGCCCTCCCATGGGGCGCCGTGCCCGGCCTCCTCGACCAGCATCTCGGCCGGGAGGCAGCGGGCCCCCAGGCGCTCCGCCACGCCGCAGTGCAGCTCCTCCATCCCCCGGTGGGTTATCATGACGCGCGGGGGTTTCTGCCTCAGCTGCATCTCCAGGTCCATGCTGTGGCTCAGGGGGTCCAGGACCTCGGCGGCCGCGCCGGCGAGCCAGACAGCGTAGAGGGCCACCACAGCCTCTGCCTTGTTTACCGGGGCTATGGCGGCTACGCCGCCCTCGCCGAGCCCGTAGCGCTCGGTGAGGACGCGGGCGGCCCTGGAGGAGAGGGAGAGGAGCCGCTCGTAGGTGAGGCCGGCCCCCTCCGTATCCACCACCGCCTCGCGCTCGCCCTGGCCGCCGGCGTGGCAGAGGAGCACGTCAACCATCGTGCCCGGGTAGCCGCAGGCCACAGCCCGCCACACCTCCCCGGGGCCCTACTGGGGCCGCGGCCACCTTTGTGTACTGTCCAGCCACAACTAGAATGATAAAAAGATGCTTAAAAGGGCGTGTGCAACACGGGGACGCTGGAGCGGCACTACTCCGGCTGGGGTGCGGCGAGATGGTGCGTTTTGTTCTCCGCTGCTAAGGAGCATGGGAGGGTGATGGGCTTCGATTACCGCTCCCTCTGGCAGGAGGGCAGCCTGTACCGGGAGAAGCCCCAGGCTGGCATAGACTACATACTGGAAGTCGAGGACGTGAGGGTAGAGTTCGGCGGCGTAGTGGCTGTCGACGGAGCCGGCTTCAGGCTCCGCCCAGGCGAGATACTCGCGGTTATAGGCCCCAACGGGGCGGGGAAGACCAGTCTCCTCAACGTGGTCTCGGGCTTCTACAAGCCGAGGAAGGGCAGGGTGGTGTTCGAGGGCAGGGACATCACGAGGCTCCCGCCCCACGCGAGGGCCAGGCTGGGGCTCGCCAGGACCTTCCAGCACAGCGAGCTGTTCCGCCACATGACCGTCGTGGAGAACATAATGGCCGGGCTGGAGCCGTGGAGGAGCTACAGCATCATCGACGCCGCCTTCTGGACGCCGAGGGCGCAGCGCTGGGAGGAGTGGGCCAGGGAGAAGGCCGAGAGGGTCATAGACCTCCTCGAGCTCCACGAGTACCGTGACCGGGTTGTGGAGGGGCTCCCGCCGGGCGTGCAGAAGCGCGTCGACCTGGCGAGGGCGCTGGCCCAGGACCCGAAGGTAGTCCTCATGGACGAGCCCATGGCTGGGCTGAGCAGGGAGGAGAAGGAGGACCTGGCACGGGCCATAGTGGAGGTCAACGAGACCAGGGGCATCTCCTTCGTGCTCGTAGAGCACGACCTGGAGGTTGTCATGGACCTCTGCGACCGCGTCGTGGTGATGGACTCCGGCCGCGTTATAGCCGAGGGCCCGCCCTCCAAGGTGGCGAACGATCCCCGCGTGATAGAGGCCTACATAGGTGGCTGAGCCGTGGCGGAGGTGGGTAGGGGGGCGAAACCCTACGAGACGACCTTCCCCTGGCTCCTGGAGGCCAGGGCCAGAGAGTGGCCCGGCAGGGTGGCGTTCCGCTGGAAGCGGTACGGCGTCTGGCGCCGCTTCACCTGGAGCGACTACTACCGGCTCGTCCGCTGGGCGGCCCTGGGGCTCTACAGCCTCGGGATAGGGAGGGGCGAGAAGGCCGCCTTCATAATGGGCAACAGGCCCGCCTGGCCGATCTACGAGGTGGGGGCGCAGAGCATCGGAGCAGCCACCGTCGGGATCTATAAGGATAGCCTGAGCGACGAGGTAGCCTACATCCTCCAGCTTAGCGACGCCAGGGTGGTGCTCGTCGAGGGCCAGGAGCAGCTCGACAGGGTGCTGGAGGTCATAGACAAGACTAAGGTGGAGAAGATAATCGTCGACGAGGCCAAGGGCCTCCACATGTACAGGGACAAGCTGGGAGACCTCATAATCACCTTCGCGGACCTGCTTGGCATGGGGAGGAGGCTGGAGGAGCAGAGCCCGGGGCTCTACGACAAGCTCACCGGTGACCTGGACCCCGAGGATGTGGCCGGCCTGTTCACCACGAGCGGCACCACTGGGAGGCCCAAGCTGGCTATGCTGAGCCACCGGAACCTGCTGGCGATGGCTTACCAGCTGAACCAGCTGGACCCTGTGGAGAGGAGCTGGGAGTACGTCTCCTTCCTGCCGCCGGCCTGGGTCGGGGAGCAGATGATGAGCATAGCGCTCCACTTCATGGCCGGGTTCCGGTTGAATTTCCCGGAGAGCCCGGAGACGCTGTGGAGGGACTTCAGGGAGATAGCACCCCACTTCCTCTTCGCGCCGCCCAGGATATGGGAGAGAATAGCCAAGGACGTAATGGCCAGGATGGAGGACAGTGACCCGGTTAAGAAGGCGTTCTACCGGCTCGCCATGTGGGTGGGCTGGAGGGCGGCCCGGTCGAGGCTCCGCCCCGGCAGGAGGAGGCCCAGCCTCGGCTGGAGGCTGGCCTGGTACCTCGCCTACTGGCTGGCGCTCCGCGGCATACTCGACAAGACCGGGCTGAAGAGGGTGAAGAGAGCCTACACCGGCGGCGCCATGCTGGGCCCCGACTACGTGGAGTACTTCCACGCGCTGGGGGTCAACCTGAAGCAGATCTACGGCCAGACGGAGGTGGCCGGCATAGCAGTGGTCCACCCCGACGACGATGTTAGGCTGGACACTGTCGGGAAGCCCCTGCCGGAGACGGAGATCCGGATAGCCGAGGACGGGGAGATACTGCTACGCAGCCCGGCAGTGATGAAGGGCTACTACCGCAACCCAGAGGCGACCAGGAAGACCCTCGACCCCGACGGCTGGCTCCACACCGGGGACGTGGGGGAGCTGACCCCCGACGGCCACCTGGTGATACACGACCGCGCCAAGGAGATTATAACGCTGAGCGATGGCACAAGGGTGGCGCCGCAGGTGGTGCAGAACAAGCTGAAGTTCAGCCCCTACATAGCCGAGGCTGCCGTGGTCGGCGAGAGGAGGCCCTACCTGGCTGCGCTCCTCAACATAGACTACACCACTGTCTCCAGGTGGGCGGAGAGGAGAGGCATACCCTTCACCAGCTACAGCGACCTGAGCCAGAAGCCGCAGGTGCTCGAGCTGCTGAAGAGGGAGGTGGCCAGGGCTAACTCCAGGCTGCCGGAGCGGCTGCGTGTGAAGAGGTTCGTAAGCCTCTTCAAGGAGTTCCACCCCGACGACGGGGAGATGACGCGGACTAGGAAGCTGAGGCGCAGGGTGATAGAGCAGCGCTACGCCGGCCTAATAGAAGCCATCTACAGGGGCGAGGAGTGGTACGAGCTTACCGTGGAGATGAGGCTGGAGGACGGGAGGAGGGTGAAGGCCACGAGGAGGGTGAGGATACTCACAGCCGAGTAGCCCATCCCCCAGGGTTTCTCGCCCACCAGGGGCCATGCCGCAGCCCTGCCTAGCGGTGACCGGGTCCACGCGGGAGGGTGCATGCCTTGAGCGTGCTGGGGCAGCTCGCATCATATGCGGTGTCGGGCATAGTGATAGGCGTGGTCTACGCGGCGCTGGCGCTAGGCTACAATATAGTCTACCGTGTGAGCAAGTCGATAAACTTCGCCCACCCGGCGCTGGTCCTGCTCACAGCCGTAACCGCCTACCTCGCCGCGGTGAAGGCCGGGCTAGGGCTGGCGGCAGGAGCCCTCGTGGCGGCGGCGGTGGGCTTCGCCGTCGGCGCTGCGGTGGAGAGGCTAGTGGCCAGGCCCCTCCGCGGCAGGCCGCCGGCGGCGCTGATAGCAGCCACGCTCGGCGTCTACTACGTGCTCAAGGGCGTCTCGATGTACCTCGGCGGGGGTAGCGTGCCGCAGGCGAGCCTGCTCAACAGCAGCTTCAGGGTAGCGGCCGGCTCGGTGGTGCTCTCCGCCTCCGACCTGGCAGCCCTCGCCGCGGGGGCTGGCGTGGTCGCGCTGGTGGCCGCTGTACACAGGTTCACCAGGCTAGGGGTTGCAATGAGGGCTGCCTCGGAGGATGCCTACGGGGCCGCCGCCTACGGGATCCCAGTGAAGGCGTTGACCATGCTGAGCTGGGGGCTGGCCGGCGCGGCGGGGGGCCTGGCGGCGGTCGCGGTGGCCCTGGAGGCCAACCTGAGCCCCGTGCTGGAGGTCTACGCGATCAAGGCGCTGGCCGCCAGCCTGCTCGCTGGCCTCGACACCGTGGCCGGGATAATAGTCGGCGGCCTGGCGCTCGGGCTGTCGGAGCAGCTGGTCATGTTCCTCGAGCCCTACCTGCGGGCCGCCGGCCTGGACCTGGTGGGGGTCCACGAGGCCGCAGCGTACCTCATCATGCTGCTCGTGCTCCTGGCCAAGCCTTACGGGATCTTCGGCACTGAGAGGATAGAGCGCGTCTAGAGGGCGGGTGGCCGTGCCTGCCGGAGTGTTCAAGGAGACGTACCGCGGCCTCATGGCCCACCTCCGGTACCCGATCCACGTCTACTCCACAGCCGCGGCGTTGGCGCTGCTGCTGGCCCTGCCGTTCATCGCGGGCAGCTTCATAGTGGACAAGCTGGTGCTCTACATGGCGTTCCTGGTGGCGGCGATAGGGCTCAACATAACCACCGGGCTGGCCGGCCAGATATCCCTGGCGCAGGCCGCGCTGATGGGCGCCGGCGCCTTCACGGCCGCGTGGTTGACGCTCCACGGGGTGAACATCCTCCTAGCGATACCCGCGGGGGCCCTCGTGGCGGCGGCGGTGGGCACGGTGCTGGGCCTGCCGTCCTTCAGGCTGAAGGGCTACTACCTGGCGATGGCCAGCATAGCGGCGCAGGAGCTGCTCTACTACATCTACCAGCGCTGGGTAGCCTCCAACCAGTACATGCCGGTCAACGACTCCGCGAAGACCCTGCTGGGCGTCTACCTGGGCGGCGGGAAGCCCCTCTACTACACAGCGCTCCTCATCACGATAGCGGCGGCGTGGGCGGCGGCCAATATTGGGAGAAGCAGCCTGGGCAGGGCTATGAAGGCCGTACGCGACAACGACATATCGGCGGAGATAATCGGGATAAACGTGGCCAAGACCAAGGCCATCGCCTTCGCCCTCGGGAGCTTCTACGCCGGGCTCGCCGGCGGCCTGCTGGCACTCCAGCTCGTAGCCATAGACTACGGCAACTTCTCGCTGGAGCAGTCAATAAACCTCCTAGCAATGGTGCTGGTGGGCGGCGCCGGCCGGGTAATATGGGGCAGCGTGCTCGGCCTAATAGCGATAATGGCTACGCACAGCATCCTGGAGATGGTGTTCCAGGGCAACCCGGTATACGACTACCTGGTGCTCGGAGCAATCATAGCGTTCTTCGTGGTCGAGGAGCCGGAGGGCCTCATAGCAGTGCTGAGGAGGGTGAAGGAGTACTTCAGGCTATGGCCCTACAGCTACTGACAACCCTACGGTGCCGGGCCCCCAGGGCTCTTTTCCACGCTCTCAATCCGTATAAACAATATGTTGAAAAGATTTAAGTATGGCCGTAAAGGTTCGGAGGTGGGCCGGAGGTGAGCCTGATGTCCAGGAGCGCCGCGATAGCCGTAGGAATAGTAGTGATAATAATAGTGATAGCCGCGGCGGCCGTTCTCATGAAGGGTGGCGGGGGAGCCAAGCCCGCCCCAGCCGCGGCCAGCCCGTCCACCACGGCAGCCCCGGCGACCACGCAGACCACATCCACGACCACCGCGGCAACCACGGCCACAACGGGCACGGCAGCCGCGACCGCTACGGCCGGGAAGACCATGAAGATAAACGTGGGCCTCCTGGTGGACCTAAGCGGCCCCACCAGCGACGTCGGCAAGGACTATGCTAGGGGTGCAGAGCTGGCGTTCAAGTACTTCAACGAGAAGGGGATATACACGAAGGACGGGGTAAGGGTGGTGATAAACTACATCAAGAGGGACTACGGCTATCAGCCGCCCAAGGCCGCTGAGTTCTACAAGGAGTTCCGCGACCGCTACCATGTGATAGCCATAGTGGGCTGGGGCACCGCTGACACCGAGTTCCTCTCCAGCCAGGTGGCCAAGGACCGGATATTCTACGTGTCCGCCAGCTACTCCGCCAAGCTGGTGCCGCAGCCCTACAACTTCTTCCCGGCGCCCGACTACAGCACGCAGGCCTGCGCCGCGGTAGCCTGGATGGCCCAGAGGAAGCCCAATGCAACCCTGGTGCTGCTCTACGACCACAAGGTGGCCTACAGCAAGAGCCCGATACCCGCCATAAAGGCTATGGCCGAGAAGCTGGGCATGAAGGTGTACGATGTGGACCTACCGCTGAAGGCTAGCGAGGCCGACGCCACCAACGCCGTGAAGCAGGCCATGACCTACAACCCCGACTTCCTGTGGTGCGGCAACACTATAGGCAGCTGCAGCCTAGCCGCCCGCGCCATGGCCAAGCTCGGGCTGAACGCTGTGATGGTTGCCAACGTGTGGGGCTTCGACGAGAGGTTCCCGGAGCTCGCGGCCGCCGACATAAGGGGCAAGGCGGCGGGAGTGTCGCCCTGGATATGGCCGGAGTACGCTAAGGACAAGCCCGGCTACCAGGAGCTGTACGAGGCCGTGAAGCTCTACGGCAAGGACCTGGGCATCAGTGAGAAGGACGTCAACCTGAGGATAATGCAGGGCTTCATAAACGTGTGGCTCCTGGTGAAGGCGATAACAATGACCACCTCTAAGGACCTGCAGGAGAAGGGCGGCGAGGCGCTGAAGATGGCGATAGAGTCCAGCTGCAATGGCGAGCCCATAAAGCTTGGCGACATAACGCCGCCGATGAGGTACTGCCCCGGCAGCCACCTGCCCTTCAGAACGGCGTACATAGTGGTCTACGGCGAGGACGGGCAGTTCCACTTCGAGGGCCCGATAGAGGCTAAGGGAGTAGACTGCGTGAAGGCCACCCTTCAGGGCGGAGGCTAGGAGCCGAGCACCCCCGGGCCTCTTTTTCGCCCACCCGTGGGCCGTGCTGCCCACTCACCAGGCCCCTGGGGCGCGTAGCCTTGCCCGCAATGCTGGAGGTCAACAACATAGAGGTGGTGTATCACCCCTACATACTGGTGCTCAAGGGGATAAGCATAGAGGTTCCGGAGAAAAGCATAGTAGCGGTCCTCGGCCCCAACGGGGCCGGGAAGACCACGCTCCTCAAGGCGGTCTCGGGCCTCGTCAAGCTGGACCGTGGCAGGGTGACGAAGGGCTACATCAGCTACATGGGGGAGCGCATAGAGAACCGGGACCCCGAGGACGTGTCCCGCCGCGGCATAATCTACGTGGTTGAGGGCAGGAGGATATTCCGGGAGCTCACTGTCGAGGAGAACATAGAGGCCGTGGCCTACGCGTGGAGGAGCCGCCGGCCCGACCCGGAGCTTGTGTACAAGTACTTCCCGAGGCTCCGGGCGAAGAGAGGGACCAGGGCCGGCTACCTCAGCGGCGGCGAGCAGCAGATGCTGGCCATAGGCCTGGCGCTGCTCGCAAGGCCCAGGCTGCTCCTCCTCGACGAGCCGAGCCTCGGCCTAGCCCCCAAGGTGGTGAGCGAGGTCTACGAGTCAGTTAAGAGGATGCACGAGGAGGAGGGGGTCACCATTCTCCTCGCCGAGCAGAACGCCAGGAAGGCGCTGGAGATAGCGGACTACGGCTACATAATAGAGAATGGGAGGATAGTGCTCGAGGGGCCGGCGGAGAGGCTCCGGGAGGACAAGGACGTGAAGGAGTTCTACCTGGGCGTCAAGGGCGCCGAGGCCGGGGGCTACAGGAGGGCGAAATGGTACCGGAGGAAGAAGCGCTGGGTCTAGCCCCTCTTCCCCTCCTCCTTTCCCCCGGCCTCCGGGCCCCTCCTCTCCCCCAGCCTGGACGCCTTCTCCACTATTATCCAGTCGCGCAGCAGCGTCACAGCCGCCGCCGTGAAGGTGAAGCCTGCGAGCCCCGCCATCAGCCCCGCCGTCACCCTGGGAGGCTCCTCCGCCAGGTAGCCTATGCTGTAGAGGAAGAACCTGTAGCCCAGGTAGGCCATGGCCAGGCCCACGCCGAGGGATACTATTATCCTGGCCAGCTCCTTCACCGCCTGCACGCGCTGCAAGTCCCCGGCTCACCCCCACAGCAGCTCGGAGAGGAGCCTTAGAATGTACTCGGCCCGGTCAAGGTCCCTGCCGAGGAGCCTGTCGAGCTCCCGGGCTGCCGAGGCAAGCATATCCTCCCCGGGCAGCGGCGGAGGCTCCCTGCCCGTGGCTGTGCCGGCTGCAGCGCCCAGGAGCCTCTGGAGCGCCCCGTGGACGCCTGCGCCCTGGTGGATGAGGAGGAGCATGTAGGCCGCGAGGAGGGCTGCGAGCGCCGCGGCGGAGCCTAGGGCGAGCCTTCTCCACTCGATCCTGCCTGTTGCGAGGGCCTCTAGGAGGCGGCGGGCTGCCAGGTAGCCTGGGGTGGAGGCCGCTAGCCCCGGGAGGGTGCGGGCCAGGGCGGCCGCCCACCAGGGGGCGGCCTGGGGGAGCCTGGAGGCGAGCGGCTGGGCCGCGTGCGCGGCCAGGTAGCCTATAGCCGCTGCCGGCGCCGCGCCGGCCGCGGAGAGGCCGCAGCGGAGCATCCTGTGGTACCACTTCCTCATCGCCAGGGTCTCGCGGGCCTCCTGCTCCAGGAGCCTCTCCAGGCTCCGCGACAGCTCCTCCGGGGCGGCGGCGAGCGCGTAGACCATCGGGGCAGCCAGCCTCTCCACAGCGTAGTAGAGGACGTAGACCAGCACCGCGAGCACCGCCGCCCTCACAGCCAGCATGCCGCGGGCGGTGCTCCAGACGCCTGCAAGGGGCTCGGGGAGCCCGGGCCTGGGGCTGAGAAGGTACCGGTAGACGCTGGACGCCAGCAGCCCCCCGTAGACCGAGAGGGGTACGAGCAGCGTGTAGCCCGCCAGCAGCGAGACAGCCGTGGCGGCCACGCAGCGCCTGCCACACTCAAGCCTGCGCGACGCAGCACCCTCAGCCTCCAGGCTGTAGCGGAGGGAGAGCGTGTAGAGGGCGCTGGACGCCAGCAGCGAGACAGCCGGCCCGAGGGGGCCGAGGCCGAGGACGCCGGCGACCCCCACCGCTATGCCTGCGAGCGTGTAGGCCTGCTGAGCCCAGCCAGCCATAACCATGGCCGCGACCAGCACGGGGCCCAGGACGGCCAGCAGCCCGGAGGCCGGCACGCCGAGCCAGGGGGCCTGGGCCAGCGCCGGGGCCAGGCTGCCGGCTATAAGGTGGAACGCCGGGATAACGGCAAGGGCGGCCGCCAGGGCCGCCGCCGTGCGGACAGCTATGTATAGGGCCGCTGCCCTGGTCAAGACACGACTCCCCGCAGCCTCTCCAGCCTATCCAGCAGCGCCGAGACCGGGTCCCTGGGGCCCAGCTCCACCACCTCGACGCCGCCGCCCCGGAGCAGGGAGAGGGCGCTCCTAAGGGCCCTCAGCCTCTCCAGGGAGAGCAGCAGGTAGGCCGAGGCCCTGGAGCCCTCCAGGGCCGTGGACTCGAAGAGGACGGGGGAGAGGTGCACGAGGTAGACCCTAAGCCCCCTCAGGGCCGGGCGGAGCCCGGCCAAGGCCCCCGCGTAGGCCCTTGCAGCGCCGGGGTCCCCGCCCAGGTCGCTCACCAGTATCAGGGCGGCGCCTCCCCTGGGCAGGGCTGAGAGTAGCCCATTGCGGAGCGCTGAGGCCCTGGAGCCCGGGTCCGGCGCCCCCAGCCGCCCCCGGGGCCACGAGAGCCGCTCCGCTATGAAGCGGCGTGCGGTCGCCCCGCTCCCCCGCCCCCTGAGCCACGGGCTCAGGCTGGAGCCGCCGTCGGGGCCCAGGATGTAGAGCCGGTAGGCGTCGCCGCGGCGGGCCAGGTACTCCGCCAGCGTGGCGGCCAGCCTGGCTGCGTGCTCTATCCTTGTCCTGCCGAGCACGCCGGTGAACATAGAGGGCCAGGCGTCGATCACGAGCAGGACTCGGAGCGAGGACTCTTGCTCGAACACCTTGACCACGAGCCTGCCCCGCCTCGCCGAGGCCTTCCAGTCCACGAGCCTTATGTCGTCGTCGGGCGTGTACTCGCGTAGCTCGAGGAACTCGACGCCGAGCCCGCGGCGCCTCAGCCTCTCCACCCCACCCGGCTGGAGCACCGTGGGGAGCAGGGCGCGGCGGAGCAGGGCCTCCAGCACCCTGGGCTGCACCGCCACCTCCGGGAGCCCCTCGTAGACAAGCCTCTCCGCCCTGAAGAAGCCGAGGAAGTCCTCCGCGGCCAGGCGCAGCGGGCCGCCCCACCCGTGCCTGCCCACAACCGGGACGAGGGTGTACTCCACCACGGCCCTGCCCAGGGCCGGGAGGCTGACCACCGCCCTCGGGGGCTCCCTCCAGCGGAAGAGCCGGGGAGGCGAGTCGTAGACCTCCACGTGCTCCAGGGCCACCAGCGACCGGTTCTCGAGCACCAGCCTCACCCTCGAGGGCCTGCCCTCGGCCATCGGCGTCTCCAGCTCCCAGCGCACCCCGAGCCTCTGGAGCGCCGCCGCCTTGGCGAGGAAGAGGCTCCGCTCAGCCAGCACCAGGGCGAGAAGCGCCAGCCCCGCGGCCACCAGGGCCTCCGCGGCGCCGGGCCCCGCGAGGAGCCCCGCGGCCACCAGGGCGGCGGAGAGGAAGAGCGCCGCGTGCCCCCGCGGGGTGAGGGGGGCGGCCTCCGCGGCTATCTTCTCGAGCGGGCTCTCCCCGGGCAAGCTGGACCCCACGGCCTCCAGAGGCTAGGGGACGGGGACCCTCACGCGGCGTATGATCTCCTCCACCACCTCCTCGGGCCGGCGGCCCTCAGCCTCGGCCTCGGGGCTGAGGATGAGCCGGTGGGGGAGCACGTGGCGGGCAGCCCTTTTCACGTCGTCGGGTATAACGTAGTCCCTCCCCTCCATCGCGGCCAGGGCGCGGGAGAGCTGCTGCAGCGCTATAGCCGCCCTGGGGCTCGCGCCGAGCCTCACGTCCGGGTGCTGGTGGCTGGCCTCCACGATGTCTATTATGTAGTCGAGCACCGGGTCGCTCACCTCGACACCCCATATCGCTTTCCTCGCCTCGATCAGCTCCTCCCGGCCCGCCACCGGCTCCACCGGCCACCTCTCTATAGTCTCGAGGCCCCGGAGGATGCGGCGGAGCACCTCCCGGCCTGGCAGGGGGATCGAGACCTTCACGAGGAAGCGGTCCAGCTGGGCCTCGGGGAGCGGGAATGTGCCCTCGAGCTCCACCGGGTTCTGGGTGGCTATAACCAGGAAGGGCTCGGGGAGGGGGAGCGTCTCGCCCTCCACCGTCACCTGCCTCTCCTGCATCGCCTCCAGCAGCGCGCTCTGCGTCCTGGGCGAGGCCCTGTTGATCTCGTCGGCGAGAAGCACGTTGGTGAATATGGGGCCGCGGCGGAGCCGGAACTCGCCGCTCCTCTGGTCGTACACCATGGTGCCTATGATGTCGCTGGGGAGCAGGTCGGGGGTGAACTGGATCCTCCTGAACCCCAGCCGGAGGCTCGAGGCAAGCGCCTTGGCGAGCGTTGTCTTAGCCACGCCCGGGACTCCCTCGAGGAGCACATGGCCCCCCACGAGGAGGGCCGCCAGGATTATCCTGAGCTCCTCCTCCAGCCCGTAGACTACCTTCGAAACCTCCCCCGCCACCCTGTCAGCTATATCGGCCACCAGCCTGACCGACCGTCCCGCGGTCAATGCGCGTAGCCTCTCCGGGAGCCACTATGGCCTCGAGTAGGGGGCCCAGCCGCTCCAGCAAGTAGTATAGTCTACGCCTCCATGGCACGAGGCGGCTGAGGAGCCTGCTCCCCGCGAGCCTGTGGAGCCTCTCAAGCTCCGCCAGCAGCTCACGCAGCTCGCCCTGCCCGAGCCCCAGGGAGCGGGCCGCCTCCTCGAGGAGGGCGGGGTCGCCGAGGGCCTCTCTAACACCCCCGCCGAGGCGGCGGAGGGCCTCGTCCAGGAGCAGGTAGAGAGCCTCCAGGGCCTGGGCTGCCTCACGCCTCGTTAGATCGCCGGAGGCTATCCGTTGGAGGAGGGGGCTGGAGCCTACCGCCACAGGGGGCCTGGGCTGCCTGGGGGGCTTCTCGGAGGCCCACCGGCCGCCCGAGGCCTGGACGAGGGCGAGATAGAGGAGGGACGAGAGCGCGGTGGCTAGCAGCACCACGCCCAGGGGGTTGGAGAGGAGTGGTGCCAGCGCGCTCTTCTCCAGCTCGGCGAGCCACTCCACGAGGATGGATGCGATCAGGCCGGGCTGGAGGTACACCACCAGGGGCACCGAGGCGTTTACAGGCCTGTAAACCATGGGCGGGATCAGCACCAGGGGCTCGCCGCCGAGCCTCTCGGCAAGCACCGCCGCCAGCTCCGAGTTGCCCAGCCCGGTCTCGTTGGCGGCGCCCAGCACCCTGTTGCTGAACACATGGCTGTCGGGTATATAGACCACGTCCACCCGGCCCCGCCACTCGAGCGCCGCCGGGAGCCCCGGCGGGTATAGCGTGGCTGCCAGCGTCCTCCAGCCCTCGCCGGGGCTCACCAGGGCAACCGTGCTCATGGCGTAGAGGATGGGCTTCCCGCCCCGGTAGAGGGCTATAGCAGGGCCGCTCAGGGACCCCGGCTGGAGGCGCAGCGGGGGAGCACCGAGAGCCTCCAGCAGGCTGCTAGCGCAGCCGCTCTCATCAGCCACTACTACTCCCACCCGGTAGCCCTGGGAGGCGAGGCCCTGGACAAGCCCCGCAAGGCCACTCATTATGCTCGCGTTGCACTCCGTGGGCCCAGCGACAAGGTAGACTATGCTGGAGCCGTTCCATCCCCCCGGCGGGGCGGCGGCGTAGTAGACGGGGAGCCCGCTGCGGGAGAGGGCCTCCGCGAGCAGGCTGTGGCCCTGGGGCCCCTTGTCGAGCGGGGAGCCCTGGCGGGGGAGGAGCAGGGAGCCCAGCTTAACGGCCTTGGGGGCGGCGAGTATCGCCGCTACAAGCGCCACAAGGGCCAGGCCCGCCAGGAACGCCCTGAACCCTATCACCGCCCTCCACCCAGTAGCCTCGAGAGCCTTGAGGCCAGGCGGCGGCCCGCGCCGCCCAGGCCCCTCCTCGCCTCCTCCACGGCGCGCCGGAGCCTCTCCACGTCCTCCCCCGTCACCGGCTTGCTGCTGAACCTGGCCTTCTCGTATACGGCGGCCGCGGGGTTGTAGCGGCTCCTCTCAGCCTCCGGGAGCCTCCCGCCGTACTCCCGGTGGGTCTCGCTAGGCCTCCTGGCGCCGTAGACTGCCTCGTAGAGGTGGAGGAGCCTGCTGAACGCCTCCACCACGAGGCCCCGGGCCCCCTCGGGCCCAGGAGCCCGGCCCGCGAGCCTGCGCTCGGCGGCCACGAGCCGCGCCCTAGCCACCATAGCCTCTATCTCCCTGCCCCGGAGGACCAGGAGCGCCACTAGGAGAGCTGCGGCAGCCATGCCGGCTGCAAGGGCCAGGGGCCAGCCCGGGAGCCGGGCCCTGGGCAGCCTCGGCGCCGGTGGCCGCGGCGGCTGCAGCGGCTGCGCCCCGGGCTCCCGCCCCTCCTTCCGGGAAGTGTTGCCGCCGAGCCTGAGGGCTACCGGCGGCCCGCCGGCAGGCTGGGAGGAGAGGTTGCCGCCCGCGAGCGCCTGGTAGAGGAGCGAGACAAGGTCCCCGAGGCCGTGGACCTCGAGCACCCTGGCCGGCTGGCCTCCTGTAGCGGCGCCGGCGCCGCTGGAGCCCCTGCTCCGGCTGCTGGCGGCGCTGGCCCGCTTACGGTTGGCTGCCGACACCGACTCCAGAATGCTGCGCAGGACCGCCCGGCTCTGGTCCTTATAGGCATCGAGCAGCTTCTCGGCCAGCCTGGCGGCGTCGGCCAGGTCTACTGTGTAGCCGTTGCCGATCCTGATGCTGGCCGCCTCGGCTAGGGTTGATGCAGCCTCCCCTGGGCTCACCCCCTCCCTGGCCAGCGCCGCCAGCAGGCCGGCCGGCGGCTCGCTGGCGAGTATGTCGCGGAGAGCCCTGCTCGCCGCTGCAGCCTCGGCGTAGTCGCCGCTGCGGAGGCCCTGGGAGATCCGCCGTAGCAGCTCCGCCACCGCCTTGGCCTGGCCGGTGGCGTTGCTCTCCTCCACCTTCTCGGCGAGCTTCTCGAGGCGGTCGGCGAGGCCCTGGCCGGTGGCATTGCCCCCCGCCCCCGCTGGCTGCAGGCCCTGCCCCGTCTCCCGGGGCTTGCCGGGCTCCTCCCCGGCCGCCGTGGAGGCCGCGGGGGGCTCCAGGGTGGTTGAGTAGCCGAGGGCCCAGTAGAGCATGGTGCCCGGCTCCGGGGGCTGGCCCGGCGCTGGCGGCTTCTCGCCGCCGCGCAGCCAGGGGTACATGTGCACCACCAGCCAGGATACGGTGCGGGCCACCGCGTAGTCGATGACATAGCCCCCGCCAGTGGGGCGTGCCGCTGCGGCGCGAGCGAAGAGGCCGAGGCGCACGAGAGGGGGAGTAGCGTTGTCCCCCACGATGTCCTCCACCACCCTGGCCGGGTCCAGGGAGGCGAGCAGGGCGTCCCTGGGCGAGTCCACGCCCGCTGCCCTGAGGAGCCTCTCCGCCTCCATGCCGCTCGCGTTCACCAGCAGTGGGTTGAGGCCCTCCCGCACCGCCTCGAGCCCCGCGGACACGAGGACGTGGAGCAGCTCCGCCTCCCTGCCGGAGGGCGGGTTGAGGGCCTCTGCCTCGGAGAGCCTGCCGCTCCAGAGGAGGCTGGCGAGCCTCTCAGCGTAGCCCCTGACAGGGCCGCTGGCCCCGTGGAGCCGTGCTGCCTCGGCTAGAATCCAGGGGTCTATCTCGGCGAAGGGCTGGAGGACCAGTAGCAACTCCACTGGCTCCAGGGAGCCCGTCTCGGCGTAGCATAGGGCCGCGGCGGAGGCGGCCATGCTCCACCCCTGCTGCGTCTCAGCCGCGCCGGGCCCGAGGAGGCTCTTGACAAGCGCCTGGTAGACGAGGCAGTAGCCGGTGGAGCCGGGGGCCGCTGGCGCCCGGAGCCTCTCCGCGCGCACCAGCGCGGCGGAGGCGGCAGGGCTGAGGACTATTTCCCCGTCCATCCTGGCCAGGGAGGGGGTTATACCCTCCCGGATCGAGGCTGCCAGTAGGCGTAGACCGTCCACGCCCCCTATCCTGGAGGCGTTGGAGAGCGCCAGGGGCGGGGTGTAGCCGGCGGGGAGGGCGGGGAGCCGGTAGAGGGGAAGGATCCTCTCGACGTAGCCCCTGTAGGCGGCGTCGAGGAGGCTCGTGAGCGCAGCATAGCAGAACACGTCGCCGCGGCGGAGCGCGCCGGCAGCGAGGTCCAACACCGCGCCGGGGCCCCTGGCGTAGCCTCTACCCGCCGCTGCGGCGAGGGCGCTGCGGGCTGCGGTGCTAGGCACCGCGTCGGTGGAGGCGAGGGCGTAGATGAGGCAGAGCCCCCTGGCGCCGGCCTTAGCGTTCACCGTGGCCCAGTAGCCCGGGTCCGGGGTGCCCGCGAGCCCCGCGAGGAGGAGGCCCGCGTATGGGTCCTCCCGGGCCAGCCGCGCCGCCTCCGCGGCCAGGCTCCTGCTTCCCGTGGCGGCGTAGACCACGCTGCTGGCGAGCCTGGAGGCGGCCTCGGCAGGCAAGCCAGTGGCGTTGCCCGGGGGTATAAGGCCGAGAGAGGTCGGGGTGGAGAGGGCGAGGAGGAGGCTGCGGTACACCATGCTGGAGCTGCAGTGCTCGACCGCACCGGGGCTCTCAGCCACCGCGTCGAGGTAGGCTCTCAGCGCCTGCTCCAGACCGGGGCCCGGGGAGCCCGTGGCGTTGGCCTCCAGGAGGGCCTCCGCGGCGGCCGCCGCGGCCTGGGAGACCGGGGGCTGGGCGCAGCCGGCGACACCCTGGTAGATCTTGGCCGCCTCCCCGTAGCTGGTGGCTGAGCTGCGGAGCTGCTCGAGGATCTCGCGTAGCTGCCGGGCCAGGTTCCCCGCATCCCCGGCCAGTGCCCTATGGAGGGCGACGGGGAGGCTCGCCGCCAGGAGGGCTAGCAGCGCGGCCGCCAGCAGCCGGCGGGGCGGGTGCAACACGTGGCTCCTCCACCCCTCGGGACGCGGAATCACCAGGGATAAGGGCTCCGCCGACGGGCTCTATGGATTTAGCCTCGCGGAGGGCCGCGCCGCCTCCCGGAGGGTCCCGAGGCCGTGGGGGCAGGGGCTGGGCTCCGGCGGTGGGTGCCCTACGCCGCGGCCGGCGACCTCGCCTACGGGGGCAGGCTCCACGGGCTCATGGCCGGCGCGGTGTTCGCCGGGAGGGTGGGGCTGAGGGGCGCCTGCCTGGCGAGAGCCGGCGACCTGCTCCTCCTCTCGAGGTGCCGCGGCGGCCGGGTGGAGGCGGAGATCTACTACCACGACGCGCCCGGGCTACGGCAGCTGGACTCCAGGCTCTGGAGCCTGGTGGGCGCCCGGAGGGCCTCGCTGGAGGCTGTCCACGGCGACCTAGTGTTCCCCGTGGAGGCGCACGTGGTGGAGGCCCCGGCCACCAGCCGGGTGGAGAGGTGGGTCAGGCTCCTGCTCCTCATCCCCCCGGCCGCGCCCCCACCGGCGCAGCCGCTCGCAAGCTACCCGGTCGAGGCCCTAGGCGTCGAGCCCTGCGCCGACGGGAGGCTCTTCTGCAGGGGCGGGGAGGGGGAGGCGGTGGCCGCTGACCTAGTGGTTTCAGGGGAGAGGCTCTCCTCCTGGCTCGAGGAGCTGGGGGCGGCACTAGCACCCGTGGCTGCGAGGAGCAGGCCGCTCGGCCTCAGCCTCTACGCCCACGCCCCCGTGCAGAGGGGGCGCTGAGGCCCGGGGCTGGACGCTGGGCTTAATTCAGCCGATCCCAGTACCCCCGGGTTGGAGGAGCAGAGGACCCCTTGTCAGGCCGACGGCCCGCCGGGTGCAGCAGCCTACCCGGGGCGGCTGCGCTGAAGGACGGGAGCAGCGTCGAGATCACCGAGCCCGAGCCCAGGGAGGCGCGCAGGCTCCTCCTAGGCCTCTTCACCAGACTGGGGCCCGAGACTGTGCTGCTCCGCTTCCTCCGCCCGATCAAGTGCTGGGACACAGTGGTGAGGGAGATCCTGGAGAACGCCCGCCTAATCCTACTGGGGCTCCAGGGGGGCGAGGCGGCGGCGAGCGCCGAGGCCTACGACACCGGTATACACGGGGTGGCTGAGCTGGGGATAGTGGTCAGGGACGATCTCCAGGGCAGGGGCCTGGGCACGACGATGACCGCGCTTGTGGCACTCTGCCTCCTGGAGAACGGCTACAAGGCCCTCGAGGCCTACTTCGATCCAGGCAACATACCCATGAGGAGGATAATGGTGGACAAGCTGGGCGGCCGCGTGATCGGCTACGGCCGCGACATGGTCTTCACGCGGCTTGACCTGGAGCCGAACCGGGAGAGGATACTCTCCGTACTCTGGCAGCGCTACAGGCCGGCCCGCGGGAGCCTGGGCTAGAGCCCGTGCTAGAGCTCGTATACGTAGACGCTCCTGGACCTCACCTCCAGCCTGGCCGCGTGGAGCGAGCCCCTGTCCCCCTCCGCGGGGTAGTCGAGGCTTAGGAGGGGCGCGTGGAGCCCCCGGAGCGTGTCGAGGAGCCTCTGCACCGCCCTGGGGAGGAGGTAGGCGTAGACGGCATCCACCCTCCGGGGCCTAAACACCGACAGGTCGCCCACCACGGTGTCCGCCAGGAGGCCCCGGAGCCTCCTGGCAGCATCCGCCGCGAGGTACTCGTCCAGCTCGAGGCACACCGTGTAGAACCCCATCTCAGCCGCCTTGGACGCCACCCCGCCGGCGCCGCAACCCGGCTCGTAGTAGATGGGCTGCCGCTCCAGGCCCCGGGCCCGGAGCCTCCCCACAGCCATGGCGTGCAGGATGCGGAGAAGAGGCTCCACCATGTACTCCTGAGTTGGCACGTAGGGGGAGAGGCTTCCCCCCACGGCCTCAAGGGACTGGAACGCGTTGTAGAGTATCTCGATGGTCTTGCCCAGCTCCCTCTCATCGAGCCTAGGCTCCCGGCCGCCCAAAACCATGCCCCAGCCTCGGGCTGAGCGCCTCTAGCCGCTAACATGCACGCCGGCGAGCCTGCCCAGCGCGTCGCCGAACGCGTAGCTCCCTAGCGCGGTTGCCAGCAGCAGGCCGGCGCTCTCGACAAACTCGCGGAGGAACGGCTTATCCTCAACCACCGCGCTGTAGTAGGTGAAGCCGCCGCTCAGCAGCATAGCCATCGCCAGCGAGGCCGCGAACGCCAGGGCCATGCTGGCTGTCAGGAAGTAGGGGAGCGCCAGGAGCACCACCGAGAATATGTAGGATAGCCCTGTCACGAGAGCGCTGGCCGAGGGCCTCTCCTCCCCGCCGTGCTTCGCCTGCAGGTACGCCGCCCCCGCCATGGAGAGGGCCGCCGAGAACCCTACCACGAGGCCCGCAATGCCCGCCATCAGCGTGCTAGCGGTCGCGCCCAGGAAGCCGGCGTGCACGCCGGTGATCTCCACAATAGCATCGGCGAGGCCCAGGGCTATATAGCCCATATACTTCACCCTCAGGTCCTCTATGCCGCTCAACAGGGTCTTCTCATGCTCCTCTTCCTCCCTTATAATCTGCTCCAGAATCTCCCTAGCCTCGCCCCTCAACCGGTTCGCAAAACGGCGGTAATGCTCTATCGTAGACTTCTCGCCGCGCTCGAGCAGCCTAATCATGAACGAGGGGCCGAGAATCCTGTAGACCAGAGTGATCCACCCCAGCGAGGCCCGAGAAGGCTTGCACCCGTGGCCCAGAATACTGCTCCAGAACATGTAGTGTCTCCTCTCCTGCTCCGCCAGCCTCAGCAGCTGCTGCCTCCTCTCCAGGTCCCTCTCGGCAAGCCACCTGTAGATATGGTGGACCGTTATCTCCTCCCGGCAGAACCTCTCGGCAAGCCTACGGGCCTCCTCGTCCAGCACCCCTGTGGCGCCCACATCCATCCCCGGAGTATTACCTAGTTAGAATTAGAAACGGCATCCAATTAAAAATATGTCTGAACTCCCTGGCAAGCCGTAAGAATGAATACGGCCACGCCCGCGCGAAGCCCCCCAGGGGCCCGGCCATAGCGGCCGGGCAACACCCGGACTCATGTCGAACCCGGAAGTTAAGCCGGCCGCGCTGGGGGATGCTGTGGGGTCCGCGAGGCCCCGCAGCGCCCCCAAGCCGGGACCCCTCTCCTCGCTTCACTCCACATCCCCTCCCGGGTCCGAAAGGGGGCTCGGGCCCGGCTCCCGCCGATAAACAGTTTGTTGAACCGGCGGCAAGATCGCTGCCCAGCACGCAGGCCCCGTGGCGCGGCCCTGCCCCAGGTTTCTAGGGGGCTTGCAGAACCCCCTCCGGGGAGGGGGTTGAGGGGCCGGGTTGCGCGTCCCTCTATGGGTCGAGATGAGCGGCCGCCGCGTCCTAGTCGTCGGGGGCGGCGGCGTCGGGACCAGGAGGGCTCTCTGGTTCCGCAGGGCGGGCGCCATAGTGAGGGTAGTGGGGCTCCAGTTTAGCGGCGAGCTCGAGGACCGCGCCAGGAGCGACCCGGGCCTGGAGCTTATTAGGATGGATGCATCCGATGCCGAGGGGCTTCGCGGCCACGTGGAGTGGGCCGACATAGTCGTGGTGGCCACCGACAACCCCCGCGTGAACGAGACTGTGTGGAGGCTGGCCAGGAGCCTAAGGCGCTGGGTGAACGACGCTACCGACGCGGCGAGGACGGAGATCGTGGTGCCCTATACCCTGGACCTCTACGGAGGAGGGCTCCGCGTCGCGGTCACAACTGAGGGCCGCACCGGGGTGGCGGCGCGGCACGCCAGGGACAGGATAAGGGACTGCCTGGAGAGCGACGCGCGGCTCCAAGCCCTCTACGAGGCGATGTGGAGGGTCAAGCCGGTGCTTAAAACACTCATCCCGCGGGCCAAGGACCGCGTCCCGATCTACTACCGGGTGGAGGAGGACCCTGGCTTCAGGAGGGCCGTGGAGAGGGGCGACGTGGAGGCGGCGCTGCGCGAGGCATCCAGGGTGATAGCGGAGGAGGCGGAGAGACTGGGGATACGCGTGGATGCGGACACCGTGTATGCTATGCTGGAGAGGGTGGAGAAGCCCATAGAGCCGCTAGAGGGCTGACGGCCCGCCCAAGCAGCCTGCTCCGGGGCCCTTGGAGCCCCGATACCCCTCCAGCAGAGCGGGGGCCTGCCCCTAGCCGCTGCCGCACTTCATTTTCTCCACTACAACGTAGTGCCGGCCGCCCCTGGGATCCTCCCGGAAGTAGACCACGACCTCCGGCTTTACGCGGGAGCAGAGGTACTTCTTCATAGAGGGGTCCGCCAGCCACTGGGCACGGCGGCCGAGGGCCTCCAGGGCGCCCGCGATCGCCGCGAGAAGGGCTGCCCTGAGCGTCAGGGAGCCTGCCATCCTCTCCGCGCGCTCGCCCTCAGAGAGGAGCAGCATACACTGGTCCCAATCGCACTCGACGCTCCTGAATACCTGGAAGGGGTGGAGGAGGTTCCCGCCCTCCGGCTCGAGGAACACGCTGAGCCAGTGTTCGATCCTTACCCCGGTGGGCTCGAGGCCCAGGCTCTTCACGAACTCCTGGAAGCCGTGCCTGCTGCTGTTCTGCAGCATCCGCCCAACTAGTGCCACGCCCTGCCTCTCGCCGACCATGTTACCTATTACTCCGGGGAGGTCTTCTAGCACAAGCCTTTCAAGCATTGCCAGGAGGCTGCGTATTACGGCGTCCTTCACGCGCCGGTCCTCCGGGCTCGGCAGCCATCCGGCGGCCCGCTCCTCCACCTGGCCCAACGCTCCCTCCCCAGCCACCCACCAGTCACCAACGCGGTGCTCAGGATCAAGGCTAGGTTGAGGGAAGAGTGGAGGGTGGATGACTGGGTGTCTAGATCCTGGGGGAAGGTGGGAGAGTAATGGGATGAATTATAGTATTCTGTCGGATCCTAGTATCCGATGTTGTAGACGGGCTAGCTGCAGGGGTTCTTCTCGACTATGAGCCTGCAGGCCGGCGGCTCCACGGGCTCCATGTAGACTAGGAGGTCTGGAGGGTTCTCCCAGCAGGCGTGCCTCCGGGCTGAAGGCGTCGCGAGCCAGCGTACACGGTAGCCGAGGGCCTCGAGCACCCCGGCCACAGTGCCCACGATCACCGCCATTGTGCTGGGATGCTTCCTAGCCTCCTCGGCGTAGGGGCAGCCCCTGGCCTCCAGGATGCAGCGGTCCCTGCTGCAGCTGAGGCTTGTGAACACCTGGTAGGGGTGGCGCTGCTCCCGGCCCCCAGGCCTCACGAATATCTCGAGTATTCTGTCGGCGTCTATGCTGCCCGGCTTCACGCCCAGCTCCTTCATGAAGGCTGTGAAGCCCTCGCGAGCGCCGCGCTCGAGCAGCCTGGCTACAAGAAAGGAATCCCTGCTCTCCTAGCAGGTTCTCCGCCTCCGCCGGGAGACTCTCAACCAGGATCCTGTTGCACATGACTGAGAGGCCGCGGGCCACGGCCTCAACGTTCTCTAGAAGATGCGCCAAGACCCCCACCAAGTATTTCCCTCAATTACCGGGTACTGTAGTTTAAATGTGTTCCCATTCTTTTTAACCTGTGTTTGCTCGGATGCTGCGCCGTCATGGGGCCGCGCTAGCTTGATAGAATAGCTGGCAGACGCCGAGGGTACGCTGAGCCGGGGGGCCAGGGGGTAGTGGTGGAGGGTGAGGGCCTTGGAGAGCGCTGGCGGGGCGCTGGAGGGGCTTGCCAAGCGTGTATGGGAGGCTGTGGAGGCCGAGAGGAGGGGGAAGCCGAAGCTGGCGGTGCCGGCCAAGGGCCTCCGGATACTAGTCGAGACGGTTAAGGCGGCGGAGGAGTTCAAGCCAAGCCAGCATGCCAAGCGTATCGTGTTCCGGAGGCACGGGATACTCGGGACCGGGCTGGACAGGCTGCTCACATCACTATTCTATGATACCATGAAGAGGATTGGGCTCTTGGACCGTGTGGCCGCCGAGCTGACCGGGGTGGAGTCGCCGCTCATCCTCGACCCGTGGCTCCGTGCAGCGCTCCGCGTCGCCGCCGACATAGTGCTCTTCCACCAGCCCGATAAGGCTACGCTGAACAGGCTCAAGTGGAGCGTGGCGGACTTCCTCTCCGCCAAGACCCACCCGTACGTAGGCATGTACTACTGGAGGCTTGTCGACCGCCTCGCCGAGTACCGGCCGCGGCCGCGCAGCGTCGAGGAGGCGCTGGAGTGGCTCTACCTCCTCCCAGCCTGGTTCATAAGGAGGATGAGGCAGCTGCTGGGCCCCGGGGAGGCCGAGGAGCTGTTCAAGGCGTTGAACGAGAAGCCGTTGATAAGCGTCAGGGTCAACACTCTGAAGGCCACCGTGGAGGAGGTTGTGGAGGAGCTTAGGAGGGAGGGCAAGGACCCCATTGTAAGCGAGCGCGTACCCGTCGTGGTGAAGTTCAAGGGGCCCTACGACTTCGACCGCAGCAGGCTCTACAGGGAGGGGAAGATAGTGATCCAGGAGGAGGCTAGCGCGGCAGCCTCGCTCATCCTAGACCCTAAGCCCGGGATGACTGTGGTCGACCTGGCCGCGGCACCCGGGGGCAAGACGAGCCACATGGCCGAGCTTATGAGGAACCGGGGCAGGATATACGCTTTCGATATAGACGAGAAGAGAATTGAGCGCATGAGGATGATCCTGCGCCGCATGGGCATAACGATAGTGAAGATATTCAGGATGGATGCCCGCAAGGCGCCCCGGGTGCTGGGCGGGGAGGTAGCCGACCGGGTCCTCCTAGACGCGCCCTGTACAAGCACCGGCACCATTGCTAAGAACCCGGAGCTCCGGTGGAGGATCCGGGAGGAAGGGCTAGGGGAGATAGTGAAGCTTCAGAGGGAGATGCTGGAGGCAGCGGCCAGGCTGGTGAAGCCGGGCGGCCGGCTCCTCTACACCACCTGCAGCCTCCTACCCGAGGAGAACGAGGAGAACATAAGATGGTTCCTCGAGAGGCACCAGGAGTTCAGGCTCGTGCCGCTCCAGGGGCCCTACGACCCCTCCCCGCTGCTGCCAGGCACCATGAGGGCGTGGCCCCACCGGCACGGGACCATAGGCTTCTTCTACGCCCTGCTCGAGAGGATTAGGAGCCGCTAGGCCCTAGGGCCCGCTGGTTTACGGGCTAAGACTATTCTCACTAGGGCGCTGTCCTAAGCCTGCCACCCGGTGCCTCGGGGGCAGTATAGTTTTTGATTGTTGTTGGAAAGTTTATATTGGTTGATGTTTAAATGTTATACCTGAAAACCCTGGGGGGTGATGGGGGCAGTGCTCCAAGCCCCTCAGGGCATAAGATCTTGGATGGGAGCCCCGTGCCGTTGGGCTCGACAGCCACCCATGACCCCATAACTCTAAGGAAAGAGTTATGGGCGAGGTGGAACTCCCTAGATGCGAACATAAACCCATATAAAATTGGGATGAACATCTAGGGAGAAACGGTGGAGAAGGGCGCGTGGAGCGGGACGGCACTCAGCCTCGGGGCCGCCCTGATGGCGGCCGCCGGGTTCATGCTGGGCCTGAGCGGCTCGAGCCGGGCGGCTGGGCTCGCCGCCGGCATCGCTAGAGCGCTGATGGCGGGGCTGGGGTTCACCTCCTTAGCTGGGAGGGGTGAGCTGCCCGGCCTCGGCGCCTTCGCCGCCGGGCTGGCCGGGTTCCTGGGGGCGGCCGCCGGGCTGCTCGTGCTAGCAAGCGCCGTCACGGGCTCGGACCAGCCCCTGGGCCCCGCCGCCATGCTGCTCGTAGCCGCCTGGCTGTTGGGCTCGGCGGGGCTCCTTGTCCACGGCTACGGGGTGCTCGGCTCCCGGCGGGTCGTCGGCGGCCTCTACCTGGCCGCCGGCCTGCTGCTGCTGGCTACACCACTGCTCCACAGCCCGGCCCCCGGGCTGGCTTTGCTGGCCACGGCGGGTGCGGCGGCCTCTAGGCGCCGCGGCGGGGCGACGGGGGGCACGGGAGGCGACGGCTCCGAGGGGCGGAGGGGCTCCGGCCCCTCCTAGCTCCTCTCGGGCCGTGTCCTCCCAGCCGCTGGGCGGCGGGGCAGCTTAATGGCCTCGCCGAAGTACACTGCAATGTCCGGCTTATAAGGCGTCATAGAGCAACTCCCTCATGGAATACGATGGCTCTATTAGCCGGTACACCTTGTACCCCCACAGCCTCCGCCACACTGCTGGCACGCAGAGTATCACCCCCTCCAGGATGGGTGTCTACGCGCTATGGGGGTGTAGGGGCAGTTGCCCCCAACCATGTACATCCTCTCGCTGCAGCTTATCAACTCGATACTGGAAGGAGTACTAGAGCCCGTGGCCAGGCGCTGGACGGATATTCGAAGCGACCCTCGAGCCCCAGGGCTCCCTAGGTCGATGCCGTGCTCCCACGCGAGCTCTCCGAAAACTCTCAACTCTCACGGGCTCTCCGGCGAGAACCCCTGGCTACCAGTTGACTGCGCAGTGCGGCCCAGCAATGTCCCCCGCCATTGAAACCGTGTCTTCCATTACTGGTTTCCAGGGCATCACTAGGTTACGCGGGAGCGCTCACCGCTCGGGGAGGGGGCCTCCACGATGGACGCCCTTTCCTGCCTGATTTATCGTGGGAATCCAAGAGCATAAATTTCTTAATAAGTTGACTTAATAGTTAACTGTGTAAGGTATGATATGTAGTATCTGCTGCCGGCGCCGCCGGGGCACCCAGCCATGCCCCTGCGCCGGCGCGCGGCCCTCACGCGCTTTTACTCCGGGCCAGGAGGGGTGCCGGCCCGGGAAGGGGCGCGGGAGGCTGGATCCCCTCTTGCTGCTTGCAGCCGTGGTTCCGCGTGGCAGGGTTGACGTTCTCCTGGAGGCCCTCCGGGGGCTTAGAGGGGGCGGGTTCCTCGTGATGGCCTACCGCGAGCGCGGCGGCCCCCGCGAGTGGAGGCTGAGGGTGTACGAGGGGGCCGGGGTCCGCGAGGCTCTCGACGCCGCCTCCTGGCTGGCCGGGGGCTCCCTTGGGGTCTACGCCCTCTGCGGGGGAGTCCACACGCTGATGGCGGGGTTCACGAAGGCTGGCTTCTACGCTAGGACGCTGGCCTGCAGCCTCCGGAGGCTCGGCCGGCAGCGGTGGTCACGGGGTCTCCCCCGGCCCCGGCTAGGAGCGTCCCGGAGGCGGTGCTCTACGCCTACGCTGCCCGCCTGGCCCGCGACGGAGCGGGCGCGGAGAGGCTGGCGGCTAAGATCGCTGAGAGGGCCGGCGGCGGGGCCGGGATGATTGTCTCGCTGGTGAGCAGAGGCCAGAGGGTGGCGCCGGCAGCGGTGGTGGCGGCGGGCGGGGGGCGGAGGCTCTGCAGCCTCTACCGGAGCGGCGCCGCCGTGGCCGCCGTGGCCGGCGCCGAGGGGCCGGGCTGGAGCTGCCGGGAGGGACTGGTGGCCGTCCTCTACCCCTCGGGCGGGGTGGCGCGGCTCGAGGCCAGGGGGATCGACCGTGTCCTCTACGGGTGAGCGCCTGGGGCCGGCGGGTGTTACTAGGCCAGGGGCTTCTAGGCTCCTCGGGCTCGGGTGAAGCATACGAGCCCGGGGTCGTGGCCGTGGATGCTAGCCGTGAGAGGCTGGCCGCTATACTCGAGGCCATCGTGTCCAGGGACGTGGTCTCGCCGGGGGACGTGGTGGTTAGGACCGGGCTGCCCCGCTACCTGGTGCTAGCGGCCTTCCAGTGCCTGGAGGCCCTCGGGGTCGTGGAGCCCGTGTTCGCCAAGGGTAGCTATAAGGCCTACACCGCCACCGTGTACGCGAGGAGGCTCCTCGAGGCACTTCGCTCGGGGGCTGAGAGGCCCCTGCTGGCAGCCGTCTCCACCCCGGCGGCGGGCGCTGTCTCCAGGCAGGAGGCCGAGGCCACCGCCTAGCCGTCCTAGAGGGACCCCTTCCCTCCGGCCGTAGCCCCGCGCGCCTCCCGCGGCGCCGGGCCCCGCCAGCCATGGTTCTCGCCGCCTCCACCATGTAGAGGAAGCCCACCACCTCGAGCCTGCCCAGCGTCATGAGCGCCATGAGCACTGCCTTGGCGAGCCAGGGCGTGGAGGCCGAGGTCACTCCAACGCTTAGCCCTGTTGTGGCGAGCGCGCTGGCGGCCTCGAAGGCCGCGTCCGCTAGGCTGCAGCGGGGGAGTATGACCAACAGGGCAAGCGTGCCCGCCGCATGGGCCGCGGCGAAGAGCGTGGCCACGCTAACTATACTCCGGAGCTCGTCGTCGGTTATTATACTGCCTCCAACCCTGCGCACTGTTATCCTGTCCGCCCCATGGACGGTCTCCCTCACCGTCCAGGCTATGTTCTTGAAGAGCACTAGCAGCCTGTACTGCTTTATCCCGCCCGCCGTGGAGAACGCCGCGCCGCCCACCAGCATCAGTACTGTGAGGAAGGCTTTCCAGGCGATCGGGGCCTTGGATAGATCGCTTATCCCGAAGCCCGTGGTTGAGACCGCGGAGGCCACGTCGAAGGCTGCCTCGCGGAGCGGGGCGTAGGGGTGCCATCCCAGCCGCCCGAGTATCAGCGCCCCCAGCAGGGTTGAGGCGAAGGCTATCACTATGAGGGATGCGGTTTCCTCGCTGAGCCTCCTGGGCACCCCCCTGATGATCGCGTAGAGGTCGGCGAAGTTAGCGGCGCCCAGGAGCATCACCACCATCGTGGCCAGCTCCACGGCCACAGAGTGGTAGTGGGCTATGCTGTCGCTGTAGGGGCTGAAGCCGCCGGTCGCGATGCCTGTCATCGAGTGGTAGAGGGCGTCCGCGGGGCGCATGCCGGCGAGGTGGAGTAGTATCGCGCCGAGGAGCGTTAGGAACGCGTAGAGGCCCATGAGGGCTCTTATGCTCCTGGCTATACTGGGCTCGAGGCGCTCGAAGCGGCCCTCCGCAAACCCGACCAGGTGGGGCGGGAGCCCGCCGAGCCTGGCGAACACGAGGAACATGACCACTATGCCGAAGCCGCCGAGCCACTGCGTCACAGCCCGCCACCAGAGGATGCTCGGGGGCAGCTGCTCCATGGAGGGCACGTAGACGCCGAAGTCCTTGTCCACTCCCCCGGTGAAGATTGTGAGCCCGGTGGTGGTGTAGCCGCTTATCGACTCGAACCACGCGTCCACCAGGGGGACGCCCAGCGCGTAGGCGACGGGTATAGCTGATAGAAGGGGGGTTACGACCCAGCTGTAGCCGACGAGCACCAGGGCCTCCTCCTTGGAGAGGCTGCGGGAGGGCTTGAGGGCCAGCAGCCAGGCCGCGGCCACGGCAAGGTAGAGCACCGCCCACAGGCCGAGCACGGCAGAGTACTCGGTGTCGCCCTCGAGGAGGCCCGCCATGGAGGAGAGGAGGTGGGTGAGGCCAGCCATCGCCGCTGGGAGGATACTGTAGTGGAGGAGGGGGGACACTCTTACCCCGGGCTCCCTGCCCGCCTCCAGCCTCCCAACGGCCTGGCGCTTCACGGCTGCTACTCCACCGCCAGGCCCTGGGGACCCGGGATGCCAGGGTTATACCGGCTCCTGCACCCACTCGCCAGCCCTGCCGCCGTCGAGCAGCGCGTAGACCCTAGCCGGGGCGCCGCTTCCCCCGCTGAGGCGGAGAGGGGCCACTATCAGCGTCACCTTCTCGCCGTCGAGCCAGCGGGGTATCTCGAGGTTCTCGACTATCACGGCCCCGCTGGAGAGGAGGACCCGGTGCACCGGGTAAGGCGGCCCGTCGGGGCTCGGCGCGTCAACCCCCAGGCCCCCGAGGCCTAGGCGGGCCATCCACTCGGCGGCCTCCACTGACACGCTCCTGCAGCCGCGGCCTATGCGGAGGAGCAGGTACCAGCCGCGCCGGGGCAGGGGCAGGCGGCGGAGCCGGAGCCCCGCTATAATCTCGCGGCTCGAGACGGCCCCGCAGGCGTTGGAGAGGTCCATCGCCAGCGCCGGGGCTATGAGCCTGGAGGCCTCAACGCTGTCCACCGGGGCGCCGCCCTCCACCATGTGGGCCGGGGCGTCCACGTGGGTCCCGCTGTGCTCGCCCAGGCAGACCCTACGGTTGTAGAAGCCGTCCCTGGGTATCACAGCCACGGTCTCCACCATCACCGGAGGGTCGCCCGGGTAGACCGGGGTGCCGGGCCCCAGGGGCCTTGTTAGGTCCACCACACGGAGCGGCAAGCCCGTTTTCACCGCACAGCCTGCCCAGAGAGGCCCGGTGAGCGGGCGCTGGCCCCGCAGGCTGGTGCTAAGAGGCTTACCCCGGAGAGCCTCGACGGGCTGGTGCTGGTCTCCAATCCCGCGGTGGCGGGCAGCGGAGGCTACGTCCTCTACACCGTTGCCAGGGTCAGCCTGGAGACGGACAGCTACGAGTCCAGCATAGAGGCTGTGAAGCTGAGCGACGGCGAGAGGCTGGTGCTCCAGAGCGGGCCCCGCGACTCCTGCCCGGTGCCCGCGCCGGCCGGCAGCCGCTACGTCTTCACAAGGAGGGCTGAGGCCAGGAGGGGCCAGAAGCAGAGGCTCCCAGGCCTAGAGCTGAGGACTGCCAGCATCGAGGCCCCGGGCGCCAGCAGGCTCCTCGCCAGGGTGGATGGGCTGGTCTCCCTCTCCTGGAGCCCCAGCGGCGACCTAGCCGCTGCCGCCATCCCGGTGGGGAGGCCGGACGAGGACGTGAAGGAGGTCGAGACGCTCCCCGTCTGGTTCAACGGGAAGGGCTTCGTGTACAGGACGCGTGTGGAGCCATTCATACTCGACGCGGACTCCGGGGCTATGGAGAGGATGGAGCTGGGGCTGGACTGGCTGCAGGTCTCCGACGTGGCCTGGAGCCCGGACGGGAGGAGGATAGCGATCAGCGTTGCAACGGACATGCTCAAGCCATACCTCCTGGACGTCTACATATACGACGTGGAGAAGGGGGATGCTAGGAGGATAGCGAGCGGCCTCATGGGCTACGGCGAGCTCGCCTGGAGCCCCGACGGGAGGATGCTGGCCTATCTGGGCCACCGGGGTGAGAGGGGGTTCGCGAGCCACCAGAAGGTCTGGCTCCTCGACCCCGAGACGGGGAGGATGGAGTGCCTCACCTGCAGCCTCGACCGCAACGCCGCCAACACGGTTAACAGCGATGTCAGGTTCCAGAGCTGCTTAAAGCACCTCCAGTGGACCAGCCGCGGGATACTCTTCCAGGTGAGCGACGCGGGCAGGGTGCTCCTCTACCGCGTCCAGCCCGGGATGAGGCCGGAGCCCGTGCTCGACCCCGGGGAGGCAGTGGTCGACGAGTTCCACGCCGCCGGAGACGGCTC
Source organism: Pyrodictium occultum (assembly GCF_001462395.1). Taxonomy (NCBI): domain Archaea; kingdom Thermoproteati; phylum Thermoproteota; class Thermoprotei; order Desulfurococcales; family Pyrodictiaceae; genus Pyrodictium; species Pyrodictium occultum. The sequence goes on along the minus strand of NZ_LNTB01000001.1, from coordinate 191,330 downwards.
GGTCATAGCCTACACCCTTATGACGCCGGTGGAGCCCAAGGAGCTCTACGTGCTGCAGGGCGGCGGGCCGCGGAGGCTTACACGCTACGCCGAGGCCTGGAGGAGGCGCTACCGGCTCGCGAGGCCTACGGGCTTCAGCTTCCGCGCCAGCGACGGCGCGGTGGTGGAGGGCTGGGTGCTCCGGCCCCCCGAGGGCGTGGAGGCGAGGGGCTGGGTGCTCTACATCCACGGCGGCCCGAAAACCATGTGGGGCTACGGCTTCATGCACGAGTTCCATGTGCTTGCCTCAAACGGCTACACCGTCGTCTACATCAACCCCCGCGGGAGCGACGGCTACAGCGAGGAGTTCGCCGACATACGCTGCGGCTACGGCGAGCGGGACTACATGGACCTCATGGAGGCCGCCAGGTACGCTGTGGAGAGGCTGGGACTCCCCAGGGACAAGGCGGCGGTGATGGGAGGGAGCTACGGGGGCTTTATGACCAACTGGATAATAGGCCACACAGACTTCTTCAAGGCGGCGGTGACCATGAGGAGCATATCAAACTGGATAAGCATGTATGGCACCACCGACATAGGCTGGTTCTTCGTAGAGGACCAGCTCTGCTGCACCCCCTGGAGGAGCCCGGAGACCTGCTGGGAGAAGAGCCCCCTCAGATACGCTGACAGGGCCAGGACCCCGACGCTGATAATCCACTCGAGCGAGGACTACCGCTGCTGGCTCGACCAGGCCCTCCAGCTCTACACCGCGCTGAAGGTCCACGGCGTGGAGACGAAGCTCGCCATATTCCCCGGCGAGAACCACGACCTATCCCGCAGCGGAAAGCCTAGGCATAGGGTGAAGAGACTGCAGCTGATACTAGACTGGCTGGACCGCCACCTCGCGGGAGAGAAGCCGGGAGGAGCCGGGGCCGGCGGGGGCTAGCCCCCGCCCTCCCGGTAGTCCCCCAGCACCGCGCCTGTGTCAGCGTCCACCAGGAGTATCCTCTGGAACCCCTGAGCCCGGAGGGCCTCCCTCGCAGCCTCCACTATCTTCGCCCAGGCGACGCTGCTTATGAACCGGCAAGTGCTGCAGCCCGGGTCGCTCTTCTTGTAGCCCAGCACGACCATTACGCTGTAGCCGTCGTAGCTGACGCGTATCCTCTCGACAAGGCCTCCAGACACTATGTCGACGTCGTAGCCTGGTATCATCACGCTCTGGAGCGCCTCCTCGGCGGCCCTAATCCTCTCGGCTAGCACGCCGGGCGCCCCGCCGGCGGCACCCCCGGCCCCGCTGGAGCCGGGGCGGCGGACCACCAGGCCGCGGAGGAGGCTCGAGAATAAACCCACTCTAGGCCCACCCTCGCCCCGGCCCATGGGGCCGGGGGTTAAGAGGGTTGCTCTGCCCCGCGGGGCTGCGGGTACGGGCTAGGGGCTAGATGTCTATGACGAACTGGACCCTCCAGCAGCCGTTCTCCTTAACTATCTCCATCATGGCGTAGGTCATGGCCTTCACTATGGTTCTGTGGAGGTGCTTATCGGGGTTGAACTTCTCCCCCCAGGCACGGGCCCTCAGCTGGTACTCCGCCTCATCTCCCTCGCCGACACGCTTTATCTCCTCAACCTTGAACCTGGAGAACACCAGGCCCTCGCTGTCGGTGTAGAAGAGCAGGTCCTCTATCCACCGGTAGAGCAGCTGGTATAGGTCCATGCCGCTCGTCTCCACCCGTCTCTCCACCCGGGGCTCGACCTTGCTGGTGTCCGTCACCACCTCGTAGACGCCCAGCGCCGCCTGCTCGAAGGCCTCCTCGAGGCTCCGGCCCCGCGCCACTATCAGCACGTCGGCGGTGTGGGGCGCGTGGGCGAAGCCGGGGCACGGGAGCTCGGCGAGCACCTTCCGCAGTTCCTTCTCGATATCCTCGTAGGGGCCTTCGCCCGCCGCCATACTCTCCCCAGGGGTGCCGAGGAGACAACAGCACTGAGGGTCTTAGATGGTTACCCGGGCTGGCCCCTGAGGAGAGGGACTCCGGAGGGCCTGGCCGCGGAAAACTGTGGAAGAGGGGGCAGGGCCTAGCCCTTAGTCACGGCTATGGGGCGTAGCCTGGCCACTATCTTGGCTATGCCTACCTTCTCGGCCACGAAGGCCACGCGGTCCACGTCCTTGTAGGCCTCGGGCATCTCCTCAACAACGGTGGCGCGGTTGCTGGCGCGTATAAGTATGCCCCTCTGCTCCAGCTCCTGGACGACCTGGTGGTAGCTCTTCGTCCTCTTCGCGGCTGCGCGGCTCATCCAGCGGCCGGCGCCGTGGGGTGCTGTGTACCAGGCCTTGACGCCCGTGGGCACGCCGGCTAGGATGTAGCTGGCGGTGCCCATGCTGCCGGGTATTAGGACGGGCTGGCCCACGCTCTGGTAGTCCTTAGGTATCTCGGGGTGGCCGGGTGGGAACGCCCTGGTGGCGCCCTTGCGGTGGATTATCATCTTCATCCTCTTCCCGTCCACCTCGTACTCCTCGAACTTGGCTATGTTATGCGCGACGTCGTAGACTATCCTCATGCCGAGCTGGTCGGGGTCGCGGTGGAACACGTTGCGGAAGCTCTCGCGGGTCCAGTAGGTGATGAGCTGCCGGTTGGTCCACGCGAAGTTGGCGGCGGCGGCCATAGCGCGTATGTAGTCCTGGGCCTCGCGGCTGCTGTAGGGTACGCTGGCCAGCTCGCGGTCCGGCGGCCTTATGCCATACTTCCTCATAGCCCGCTCCATTATCATGAGGTAGTCGCTGGCCACCTGGTGGCCCAGGCCCCTGCTGCCGGTGTGTATCATGACCACTACCTGGCCCTCATGCGTTATACCCATGGCCTTGGCCTTCTCCGGGTCGTATATCCTGTCCACCACCTGTACCTCTAGGAAGTGGTTGCCGCTGCCGAGGGTACCCAGCTGCTCGGCGCCACGTCTCTTAGCGCGCTCGCTCACCTTGCTGGAGTCCGCCAGGCCCCAGCTCCCCCTCTCCTCTATGTGCTCCGGGTCCTCTGCCCAGGCGTAGCCCCTCTTGACCGCCCACTGGACGCCCTCGTCCAGCACCTTGTTCAGCTCCTGCACGCTCACCTTGATCTTGCCGGTGCTGCCGAGCCCGCTGGGCACATTGCGGAACAGCTCGTCTATCAGCTCGCGCAGCTTGGGCTTGACCTCCTTGATGTCGAGGTCTGTCCTTATTACGCGCACGCCGCAGTTTATGTCGTAGCCGACGCCGCCGGGGCTTATCACGCCGTCCTCGTCTATCGACATAGCCGCGACGCCGCCTATCGGGAACCCGTAGCCCTGGTGGCCGTCGGGCATCACGATGCTGTACTTCTGTATCCCGTGGAGGCAGGCCACGTTAGCGGCCTGGACCAGGGTCAGGTCGCCCTTCATCTTCTCCAGGAGGAACTCGTCGGCGAAGATGAGCGCGGGAACCCTCATGCAGGGCTTGGCGCCCTTAGGTATCATCCACTCGTAGTCCCCGACCCTCTTGAGGGGCATCCTAGCGCTCATGCCTGTTTGCACCTCCTACCTGCCCGTCCTCGGCCGAGTAGACCCCAGAACCTCTTTCGGGGCTCAGCCCCGTATTATAGCGTGCGTCCCTCCCGGCAGCTCGGGGGCCCCCGGGGGGCCTCCAGAGGCCCCGGGGGGACAGAACCCCTGGAGGGGGCTGCGCGTTGCCCGGCCTGCCGAGCGGCTACGTGGATGCCGGCGAGAAGTGGTACCGGGTCCTCTCGCCCCGCCCCGTCTACGTCCTCGTGGCCGAGGCCCGTGGCAGGGTTAACCTGATGCCCGCATCCTGGGTCTCGCCCTTCAGCGAGGAGCCCCCGAGGATAGTGGCGGCGCTCGACAAGGAGGCCTATACTACCGAGCTAATACTCGAGTCCAGGCTCTTCACGGTCAACGTGGTCACCGTGGGCGAGGTGTACTTCGTCTACACGGCGGGCACAACCAGCGGGAGGAGGGTCGACAAGCTGAGGCTCCTGGGCGCCGAGGTCGTCCGCGACACTGTGACGGGGGCGCCCCGGCTGGCCAAGCCGAGGCCCATAGGGGTGGTGGAGGCCAGGGTGCACCGAGTGCTCAGCGACCTGGCGGAGGACGTGCACCTCGTGGTCGCCGACGTCGAGGCCGCCTACACCGACCCGGGGCTCTACAACCAGCGCTACGGCTGGGAGCTTGGGAAGGCGAGGATACTCCTACACAGCGCTGGCAGAGCCTTCACAACGGTCTGCGGGGTGTACACGCCGAGGAGGAGCAGGGGTAATGCCTAGGCGCAGGGGCGAGCTGGAGGAGGCTGTGGCCAGGTTCTTCCACACCCGGGCCAGGGGCTTCATAGTGGTGGCCGAGAGGGGGACGGCGACCGGGCTGAGGAGGATACCGCGGGAGCGGGTAGCCAGGGTCACGAGCAGCCACATAGTGCTTGATGACGGCACCGTTATACCGCTCCACCGCGTCGTGGCGCTCGAGGACGAGGCGGGGAGAACCATCTGGCGGCGCTACCGGCGGGCAAAGAGGGACTAGCCCCGGGCCCTCACCTCCCGGAGCGTCCTGTACACGGGGCCGCGGGGGGTGAGGATGCTCTGCTTCAGCCTCACGCTCTCCAGCACCACCTCCCCCGCCTCGACGTCAGCCATCTCCTGGAGAAGCTTAACCACCCTGTCCAGGTTCCTGGAGCCCTTCAGCCTCGCGAGGGTAACGTGCGGGACGAACTCCTCCCTCTCCGGCCTGAAGCCAAGCCTCCGAAGGCCCCGCTCTATCTCGCGGTAGAGCCTCTCCAGCTCCTCGGCACCCTCGGAGACGCCCACCCATATCACCCGGGGCCTGGCGACGCTGGGGAAGGCCCCGACGCCCCGGAGCCGGATCACCACCCGCCTGGGCGCAGCCTCCGCTATCACCTTCTCAATCTCATCGGCCATGCTCAACGGTATATTGCCGAGGAACCTGAGGGTTATATGCATATTCTGGTCCTCGACGGGCTTCATAGGGGCCCCGGTGGCGACGAAGGCGTCTCGTATCTGGACAAGCCTGGCGACAACCCCCGGCTCCTCGATATCAACCGCTATGAAGGCACGAACCCTCTCAACGCTCAAGGCCCGAGCCACGCCCCTCCCGGGGCCCCGAGAGAGCCGGGAAACCCTATAAACCCCGGGACCAGGGTATGGGGCCATCCTAACGGAGCGGCCGGGCACAGGCCCATGCGGGCCTAGACGGGAGCGGCGGTCGTCTAGCCTGGACTAGGACGCCGGCCCCCCAAGCCGGTGATCCCGGGTTCAAATCCCGGCCGCCGCACCAACCATCTTCCCCCGATCCTCCCCGCGTGCCCGCCAGGCAGTGCCTGGGGCCGTAGACGGGGCCTGTCGTCCACCGTGGTTATAATGCAGGGGCTCCCACCGCTCCCGGCTGCAGGCTTGATCTCCACGCCCAGCCTTCCGGCGGGCTCCCTGGCCTCCGGATCCACCAGGCCCGCCCAGCGTCACCAGTAGATCTCCGCTACGTCGCTCCCACTCACCCAGGGCTTGACCTCCACCAGTATGTGCCCCATCCCTGACCACCACTTCAGCCTCAACCACCGCCAGGCGGCCGTAGACTAGGCCCTCGCTGTCGAGGCCTCCACCTGGACACTCTCGCCGCGCCGGGAGCCCCTCCATGACATGCCTCATCGCCTCCCCGAATGACTCCTCGCTTATCACGCCGGGCCTATGCGCTATGGCTGCCGGCACGCTGCGCGTCTCGGCCATCTCCCTCTCGAGCCCCTCCTGCCTCTCCCCGAGCTCCAGGAAGCGCTCCTCCAGCCTCGCAAGCCTCTCCTCAAGCTTCTGCCGCATCTCGTATAGCTCTGCAAGCCTCTTCTCGAGCCTCGTTATCTTGTCCAGGATCTCCTTGTAGCCTAGCAGCCCCATTAGGGCGTAGCGGGGCTCCCTGCCCCTCGAGGGCTCTAAGGATCCTCCCTCCTCCCTACCGAGCACAGAGTCACCCGAGGCCCTCCTAGCCCGGAGGGCTGGCCGTCTCCTCATCGTAATAATCCTCTGGGCATCGCCGAGGCGGCTGGGGCGCCGTTTGGAGGGCTATGTCTCGCCTAGGGCCCGGGTGCTCGGGAGGCTTGGGCCCGGCGCGGTGGTGCTAGGCCCGAGCACTGTTGGCGAGGGGAGCCTGGTCGACGGCGGCGTGGTGATCGGGTACCCCGTCCGGCGGGGGCTCCGGGGCCTCCTCGGCAGGAGCGGCTCGGTAGGGTGGGGCGAGCTCGACGCAGCCAGCAGCGGGGCCAGGATTGGGAGGGGCTGCGTCATCCGCCGGGGCAGCGTGGTGTATGAGCGGGCCGTGCTCGGCGACGGGGTGGAGACGGGCCACAACGTGGTGGTGAGGGAGGACACCATCGTGGGCGAGGGGACGGTCATAGGGACCGGGGTGGTTGTGGATGGGAGGGCCAGGATAGGCCGGGGGGTGAGGATAGAGACAGGGGTCTACATCCCCCCGGGCACGGTTATAGGGGACAGGGTGTTCATCGGCCCCAGAGCCGTGTTCACCAACGACCGGTACCCTCCCTCGAGGAGGCTCGCCGGCGCGGTGGTTGAGGACGAGGCGGTGATCGGCGCCAACGCGACAATCCTCCCCGGGGTCCGGGTGGGCCGCCGGGCGGTGGTCGCCGCCGGGAGCGTGGTCACCAGGGACGTGCCGCCGGAGACCGTTGTGGCGGGGGTTCCGGCGAGGCCAGTGGCGTCGAGGGAGGAGTACGAGGAGAAGAGGAGGCGCTGGGAGGCCGGGGGCTAGCCACGGCCAAAAAGTATTACTATGCTCTATCATGCGGATACTGGGCGGAGGGCGGCGGACCATGTGCCTATGGGTCCCAGAGGTGACCGTTGTCAAGAGGGACGGGAGCAGGGAGCCCTTCATATACGAGAAGGTGGTTGTCTCCTGCCTCAAGGCGGGCGCGACCCTCGAGGCGGCCCGGAGGATAGCAACCAAGGTCCTAGCCAGGCTGATAGCCGAGGACCGGAAGGAGGTAGCAGCCAAGGAGCTCACACGCTGGATCCTGGGCATGCTCCGCGAGGAGAACGAGGAGTGGTACCGCAACTGGGTAGTCTTCGACCGCGCGGTGAAGAGGAGGAAGACGGAGGAGGAGCTCAAGCAGAGGGAGGAGAGAGGCTAGAGAGGGCGCCCAGGAGCCGGGCCACGCTACTGTTTTCCTCTCCCCCCGGGGGCCTGGCCCCCTGCACCCCCGATGCCCAGGGCCTCCTAGCCCCCGTCGAGCGGGACTACTCTACCCCTCCTCCGGTAGCCCTCAAGGTCCTCTGACCCTATGATGTGAAGCTCCACGGGGGCGTAGAGGGGTAGCCCCTGCCTCTCCGCCTCCTCTAGTATCCTCGCCCGGAGCTCCACTGCCTCCGTGTAGGAGGGCCTCCGGGGGAGGACCACTAGCACGTCTATGTCGCTGGCCACAGTGAGCCTGCCCTCCGCGGCGCCCCCAGCCAGGTAGAGGCGTGCCCCGGGCACGGTCTTCTCCACGGCCCTGCGGACCGCCTCGATGTAGCTTCTCCAGCCCGCCAGCAGCCTCAGCGGGGCCGGCCTAGCCCCGCGGCTCCTGGAAGACTCTCTCCTCGACACGACGGGCCAGCCCCACCACCTTCCTCGCAGCCTCTAGTATGGCTTCAGCCTGGCTGCGGGAGTACTCGAAGGGACCGTAGACTGCACGCACGCGGGCCTCCTCCAGCTCGGCTAGGATCCTCCGGCTGGAACGCACGAAGTCCTCCACCATGCCCGCCAGCTCGTCGAACCCGCTCCCGCGGAGGACGAGGGCTAGGGCGCCCAGTAGGCTCCGGATGCTGTGCCCCCTCCACTCCTCCCCGGTGAGCCTGTAGAGAAGGGCCTTGAGGTAGAGCTGGGCCGCGTACTCGGCGTTCAGCACGGCCAGGTCGTGCTCCCCCTCGGCCTGTAGCCTCTCGGCGTTCCGGAGCATCGCCTCCGCCCGCCTAGCTAGGAGCCTGGGGTACTCGCCGCTCAACCCCCTGCCCACCTCCGGGGACGCCGCTCCCCGGCCTCCCGGAGCACCTCCTCCACGGTCTCCGCTATCCAGCGGGCCTGGTCGACCGTGACCCCTGGGTGGACGGGGAGGCTTAGCACCTCCCTGGCCGCCCTCCGGGCCTCCGGGCAGCCCCTGGGGCAGTCTATGCCCAGCCTCCTGTAGAGGGGCTGGTCGGGTATCGCCCTGGGATAGTGCACCGCCGTTCCTATCCCCCTCCTCCTCAGCTCCTCTGCTAGCTCGTCCCTGCCGAGGGGGGCCTCGGGGGTGACGCGTACCACGTACTGGTGGTAGACGTGGCGGGCCCAGGGCATCTCTACCGGGGGCTCCACCCCCTCCACGCGGCTGAGTATGCCTGTCATTGTCCTGGCGTTCTCCCTCCTCCTCTCGTTCATCCACTCGAGCTTGCGGAGCTGGACCCTGCCTATAGCGGCCGCTATGCTCGTCATCCGGAGGTTGTAGCCCAGCTCCACGTGGAGGTACTTGGCCGCCTGGCCGTGGTCGCGGTGCATCCTAACCTTCTCCGCCACCCTCCTGTCATTAGTTGTCACCATGCCGCCCTCGCCGGTCGTCATGTTCTTGGTGGCATAGAAGCTGAATGCAGCCGCGTCGCCGAGGGAGCCGGTCCTCCTGCCAGCGTAGAGGGCCCCGTGGGCCTGCGCGGCGTCCTCTATGAGCACCAGGTGGTGGTCCTCGGCTATCTCTCGGAGAGGCCTCATGTCCGCCGGGTGGCCGTAGAGGTGGACTGCTATAATCGCCCTGGTCCTCGATGTGACCAGCTCCACAACCCTCTCGGGGTCCAGGTTGTAGGTAGCCGGGTCTATGTCGGCGAAGACCGGCCGGGCGCCCTGGTGCAGGATCGCGTTAGCGGTGGCCACGAAGCTGAACGGTGTGGTTATCACCTCATCCCCAGGGCCGACTCCGTACGCCCGGAGTATAAGGTCCAGCGCCGCGGTGCCGCTGGAAACGGCTACAGCATAGTCCACGCCGACGTACTCGGCGAACTCGCGCTCGAACTCCTCCACCTCCGGGCCGTGGGCCAGCACCCCGGAGCGGAGGACCCTGGCTACAGCCTCCAGCTCCTCCTCCCCGATGAAGGGCCTGGCCACCGGTATCAACACTGGAAGCCTCCGTCAAGGGTCATGGAGGCCTCCCCGAGGAGTTAAAGCCTCCGGCCCAGGGGCCCCGAGAACCCCCCGGGGGCTTGCAGAGGGGGAGTCGAGGGCCGCAAAACCAGGAGGATGGATCAGATAGGCCGCCTAGGGGCCAGGGGAGAGCGTCTCAAGCCTCCTGGCCCGCCGGCTCGCCGGGCTCCCCGGCCTCAAGCCACTCCTCCAGCTCCCGCTCCTGCCTCTCCAGCTCCTCGAGGTTCCCGGGCATCTTCCTGACCCTGAACACTCCTATCCTGTAGTCGTAGAACTCCTCGCTGCTCGGCGGCTCCACCACCGCGACCAGCTCCGCCTCCGCTCCGAGGTCCTCAAGCACGTAGCGGAAGTCGTCCACCCAGTCGTTTATCCCGCAGGTCTCGCAGAAGCTCCCCTCGAACACCACATAGGCCGTGTCGCCACGCACCTTCAACACCCTGGCCCTGGCCTCGGCGCCCCGGTACCTGTTGTACCGCCTCACAGCCAGGTCCAGGAGCCTCCGCAGCCGGTCCTCGAACCCCTTTTCCCTCGGCGCAGCCAGCACCATGGCCGAGAAGCCACCCCCGGGTGACAAGTAGTACACACTTTGAGAGCGCTGAGGACCGCCCCAGGGTTATAAGCATGCGTTCAAGCCCCCGGGGGCCAGCAGCACGATACTTATACAAGAATCATATAATACCCATGCTAGTGCTAGACTAAACAACCCGGGGACCCGGCGCTATGACCGAGCCCCAGGAGGCCAGGGCAGAGCTGGCCTCCACGGAGGAGGCGGGAGAAGGCCTCTACACAGCAAGGCTGCTCATAAGTTACAGGGGGAGACGCTACACGGTGGAAGCCAGGAGGCTCATCCGCCGCCCCGCAGCCGCGTCGGCAAGACAGCAGGGAGACTACCTACTCATAGAGCTCTACGACGACCAGGGCAAGCCAGTGGCAACATGCTGCATCCACCGGGGGCACCTGGAGAAAGGCTGCCTAGACTGCCCAAGCCTCCTAAACCCGCCACGAGAGAGCCAATAAACCCCACAGCAGGGCTAGACGCCAGAGAGACGCGGGAGCCGAGGAGAGCCCCTCCAGGCAAGGGGGCTCCCCCGGCCCCGCCCCGCCGACAGGGCCGCGTACACGGCCCAGGCGTGGGAGGACGCGGGGACCGGCAAGGCCGGCAAACCCCTCCCACCCCCTACTCGCCCCAGCCCACCGCCCGCGCAAGGCGTGGGGGGATGAGGCAAGGGCGAGGGACCAGGGGTACACGAGGAGGCGCCGTTACGGCAGCTGCGTGAGAGGCCCGTTTCTACATTGGGCTTACCTCTCGCCACGGAGACCTCCAGGTTGACTCCGTCGAGGGGCTTGGCGGCCTGTCTTCCCCCATGGCCTTCCTCGGGTGCCGCCAGGACTGCGCGGAGCTAGAGGTGTGTAGGGTAGCGGGGGAGATCCGGGCTGGGGGCCCCGGATCCCATTCACGCATAGGATCCCCGGCCTCTATTAGACCAAGCCTTCTCAGGTCATTGACGAGCAGCGGGTAAGAGGAAGCGGCTACGTACCTGGCATGCCTAGCTAATCCAGCCTCGTTCAAGGAGATCTTTAAGATCTCAACAGCTTCACTCCTTGGATAGCTCCCTGGCCGAGGCTTTAGCCGGCCTCAGCGCTGCCCTGCTCAAGACTTCCAGCAGCTCCCCGGCGTCAAGCCTCTTAAGCGGCCGCAGCAGGTACGGGTTATACCTCTGGCTCAAAACTCGTCAGCCCTTCCTGAGCAATCGTTGCTCCCAGCCCTCCAAGCCCCCGGAAGCATCAATATTAGCATCATCAATATTAGCATGAGGCCCAGGGGATTCCACCGGAAAAGCCTCATCAGGGAGGGCTAAAACCGGCGCCGCCCCGAAGAGCTGCCATGAGCCTTGGACGGCTCTCCAGCAGGCATAGATCCATAGATCGCTGTCCGGGGTGCTGTGCTGGTCTTGGATGCCCGTGTCAGGGGGGCCTTGGAGGGGTTTGCCGAGGCTGTGCGGGGATCGGGGTACCGGGGGCTCGTTGTGCTCCACTCCCGTAGCCCGGGTGGTGTTGCTGCCGAGGTTGTCGAGCTCCTGGGTGCCAGCGGCGGCTGCGTGGTTGTCGCCCCCCGCAGGCTCGTGCCGTCCTGCCCCGGTGGGTGCCGGTGCTTCTCGCCCGGCGGCTTCCGGCGGGCTCTCGGGCTTGGAGCCGGGCTGGTAGTTGTCGCCACTGATGGGCTTCTCCGCCCCAGCCTTGTAGCCGGCGTCTCGGGCATAGTCTCGGCGGGCGGGCTGCTCGTCGTCGCTGCTCCCCCGCTGGAGGAGTGGGACCCGGGGGTTGGGGGTGGAGGTTACCGCGGGTACCTCCTGTCCAGGCTGAGAGCTGCCCGTGTCCTCTTCTGGGCTGACGCCGACTCCGGAAGGGTCTACGCCCACCGCTCTCCCCGCGGCCGCGCCGGCGGCTGGGCCCGGGGCCCCGGGGGCTATCGTCCCCGGGGCCCGGTTCCCCGCGGGCTGCTGGAGCTGGCCGCCACGCCTGGCCAGGCCAGGGCGCTTGACGAGTTCTCCCTGTTCCTGGGCTCCCGGGCCCGCAGCTTCCTGGTGACGGGGGACCGTGGGAGGGGGAAGAGCTTCCTCCTGGGGCTCGCGGTGGCGCTGGCTGTGAGGCGCGGCGCGGTGGGCGAGGCTGCCGCGGTCGCGCCGGAGCCGTGGGCTCTCGAGAGCTTCTTCCGGGGCCTCGTGGAGGGCCTCGGGGCGCTCGGGGTCGGGTATCGTGTCCGCAGGCGCGGCGGGGACGTGGTGGCTGTGACGGGGCCCTGGTTCCGGGTGGCCTACTATCCACCGGGGGAGGCCCGGGCCGCGGGCATGCTCGTGGTAGATGAGGCTGCGGCGGTGGGGGCTGCGAGGCTGAGGAGGCTCTCCTGGAGGAGCGGGAGGACGCTGACGGCCACCACGGTGCACGGCTACGAGGGGAGCGGGATGGTGTTCGCCCACATGGTGGGGGAGATCCTACCCAGGCCCCTGGTGCGGGTCGAGCTTGCCGAGCCGGTCCGCTACCCGCCGGGGGACCCGCTGGAGGAGTGGGTCTACGAGACCTTCCTCCTCCGCGCCGAGCCCGGCGAGCCCCCGCCGCCCGAGAGGCTAGGCGGCGTCGCCTACGAGAGGCTCGACGCGGGGAGGCTCTCCCGCGACCCGGGGCTGCTCCGCAAGGCCTACGGGCTGCTGGCGCTAGCCCACTACCGTACCGAGCCCGACTACCTACTGGTCCTCCTCGAGCCCGGCGGCCACACGCTCCACATGCTCCGCGCCGGCGGCAGCCTGGTGGCCGTGGCCGACACCGCCACCGAGGAGCCGGGGGCCGGGGGCGGCGGGAGGCTGCTCCATAGCCTGCTCCGGCTCCACGCAGAGGGGGCCGCCGAGGCCCGGGCCGTGAGGGTTGTGAGGATAGCCGTCCACCCCAGTCTCCAGCGCCGGGGGCTCGGCTCCACGCTGCTCCGCCGTGTCGAGGAGTGGGCCCGGGGCCTGGGGGCGGACCTTGTGGGGGCTGTGTTCGCGCGCCACGACGTGCTGGGCTTCTGGCTCCGGGCGGGCTACACGCCGTTCTACGTGAGCCCCCGGTACAACAGGTTCACGGGGGAGAAGAACATCGCTGTGGCGAAGCCTCTCACGGGCCTGGGGGAGAGGCTTGTACTGGAGGCTGCTGGGGAGCTCCGGCTGAAGCTCCTCCTCTCCAGCCACAGCGTCTACAGGGACCTGGCGGCGGAGAAGATAGCGGCTATGCTGGAGAGGCTCCCCCGCGTGGAGCCCCCCGTCAGCCTGGCGAGGGGGCAGGCGAGGAGGCTCTGCCTCTACCTCCGCGGCGCACTGGAGGCCGAGCAAGCCATGGACGCGCTCTACCTGGCGGCCGTCATAGCCCTCTCCAGGCCCCGCGGGGTGGAGAGGCTGCGGGGCAGCCTCCTGGTGCTGGCGGTGGCTAGGCTGCTGCAGGGCAAGCCCCCCGACGAGGCCGCGGAGGCGGCAGGGCTGGGCCTGGAGGAGCTGCCCGCCGCGCTCCGGGAGGCTGCGGGGCTGCTCGCCGGGGAGGCAGGGCTGGACTGCGGGGGCACCCAGCCCCGGGACGGCGGTGGAAAAGGGTGGAGGGGAGGAGGCCTCTAGGGGCCCGAGGGGCTAGTGCATGTAGTAGTAGCCCGGCAGCGCCAGGAACACCAGTATCGACACTACCAGCAGCACCGCGCCCAGCGTCGTCGTGATCCTGCCCCACTTGAGGCCTGCGATGAAGCCGCCGAAGGTGAAGGCTATAATGTCCAGCACGTACGCCACCGCCGCGTACTTCGTCGCGCCGAGCGGCAGGGCTGCAAGGGCTAGGATGAGGCCTATCACGAAGACCGTGGCTGCGAGAGCCCTCTCGCCCACCGGCCATCACCAGAAGCCGCACAATCCATACTGTTTAACCGCAGGCCCCTGAACTATTTCTCTCCTCCGCTCTGGGCCCGCTGGCCCCGAGGGGTGAGCAGTATAGGCCGGTGGAGCCTCCCGGAGGCCACCCCACGGGGCCCGTGAGGAGGCACCTCCACACCCCGGCGCGGCAGCCCCCTAGAGGGGAGGGGCTGTGGCGACTGGGCAAGGTGCCGAGGCCCCTGGTTTAATTGCCGGTTCGAGAGCCGTCTAGCCTCCCCGGGGGCCGCGCTGTGGAGCCCAGCGGCTGCAGCTACAGGCACGCGCTGGTGGGATTAGACCTATCCAGGGTATCGGATCTCCTCGTCTCCTGGCTCCCGAGCCTCCAGAGGGTGGGCACGAGAGTGCTCACCCTCGTCCACGCCATACCCCTGGAGGAGGTCGAGCACGTCGCCGCCGGCTACCCCGTGGACAGGCTGGAGGAGGAGTTGAGGCAGGAGGCCTTGGAGAGGCTTAAGGCCTACGCGGCCGAGCTGAGGAGCCGGGGCTTCGAGGTCGAAATCCTCAGGCCCGTGGCCGGTGTGCCCGCTGTGGTGCTGGCCGAGGAGGCGGCGAGGCTCGGCGCCGACTACATAGTGGTGGCCGAGCGGGGCCAGGGCTGGCTCCGCCGCATCCTCCTAGGCAGCACGAGCGAGGAGGTGGCCCAGATAGCCGACCGGAGCGTCCTGGTCTCCAAGCCCTACGTCAGGGCCGAGGGGGAGAGGAGCCTCCAGGCCCCCGGCGACCCCTGGGGCGGCCCCCTCCTCGCCGCCCTGGCCCTGGACGAGGGCGACGAGCCGGTCCTATGCAGGGCCGTGGAGGCCGCCTCGAGGACGGGGGCTAGGCTGGTCCTGCTCCACGTGCTCGAGGAGGGCGAGGACGAGGAGGAGGCCCGCAGGAGGCTCGAGGAGCTGGCCGAGAGGGCCCGCTCGCGGGGAGCGGGGGAGGTGGAGGCCATGGTAGCCAAGGGTAAGCCTTCGCGGGCGATACTAGGCGAGGCGGCCAGGCTGGACGCCAACATCATATTCATAGGCGCCGGCGGCGAGAGGGGCAGGGAGCTGGGCACGACGGCTGAGGCCGTGCTCCGGCGCGCCAAAGTGCACGTGCTAGTCTGCAAGTAGGTAGCCCGGCGAGACCGCCACCCCCAGGCCCGCCAGCCTGGCGGCGCAGCGGCTGCAGTACCTGGGCTCCTTCGCGCCGACCTCCACTATGCTGTTGCTGAAGCTCATCACGCAGCGGGGGTTGCTGCAGTGGCCGAGGCCCAGGGCGTGGCCTAGCTCGTGGAGCGCCTCCTTCAGCAGCCTCAGCCTGTAGAGGGCCTCGTCGGGCGCATGGCCGTAGAACTCGGGGCGGAGCCTGGCGGTGTAGACCACGGCCGCGCCGCCGCCGAGGACGGCCTGGCCGAAGACGAAGTTGAGCCCGGGGCTGTAGGCATCCGTCCGGGCGACGAGGAGCAGCAGGTCCGCCCCCGTGGCGCGGCGGAGCCTCACCGCCTCCTCGAGCAGGGCCTCGCTGAGGTACTGGCCCCGCCCCGGGTCGTAGGCCCCTGGGGGCAGGGGGACCTGCCTCTCGAGGACCCTGGCCGCAGCCCCCGTGTAGGCCTCGGAGAGCCTGGCGGCGAGCCACTCCAGGCTCTCCCACGGCTCCCCCGCGGCCCCTGCGACGAGTATCATGAGTCCCATGGAGGCGCCCTCTGGCTACCTAGCCGCCCTCCAGGCGGCGTAGTGGAGGCCTATGGCTAGGAGGAAGAGCAGGAGCCCCACCACCGCTGCTGCTAGCTGGCGGCGCGTCAAGCCCGCCGCCCCAGGGCCCCTCTGGGAGGAGCCCTGGTTAAAGGGGGCCCCGGCGGCACCCGGGCCCTGGGGCAGGGTTATGGGCGTCTACCGGCTGCCGGGCTGGCTTCTCCGCGAGAAGCTCCTCGAGGGCGAGATAGACCCGGGCGAATACGTGGCGTCCGTCTACGAGAGGATTGAGAGACTTAACGGGAGGCTTAACGCATACATAACGGTGAGGCCCCGGGAGGAGGTGGAGAGGGAGGTTAGGAGCAGGCTGGAGGAGGCCAAGAGCAGGGGAGGCCTCCCCCTGGCGGGGCTCCTGGTAGCGGTCAAGGACAACATCCATGTCAGCGGGCTCCCGGTTACCTGCGGCTCCAGGATGCTCGAGAAGTACATAGCAGTCTACGACGCCACCGTGGTGGAGAGGCTGCGCGGGGCCGGGGCCGTGGTGGTGGGGAAGACCAACATGGACGAGTTCGCCATGGGCTCCACCGGGGAGACCAGCGCCTACGGCCCCGCGAGGAACCCCTGGAACCCTGACAGGGTGCCCGGGGGGAGCAGCAGTGGCACCGCCGTGGCGCTCGCAGCCGGCATGGCTACGCTGGGGCTCGGGAGCGACACCGGCGGGAGCATAAGGATGCCCGCGGCCTGGACGGGGGTTTACGGGCTGAAGCCGACCTACGGGCTGGTCTCCCGGTACGGCCTCGTCTCCTACGCCGACAGCCTCGAGCAGATAGGCCCGATGGCCAGGAACACCCGGGACCTCGCCGCGGTGCTCGAGGCGATAGCGGGGTTTGACCCGAGGGACTCCACCAGCCTCCGGACCAGGCCCCAGGGGCTGGTGGAGGCGGCTGAGAGGGGTCTACGGGAGGGCGCCCATGGGCTGCGGGTGGCGGTGCTCCAGGAGTTCATGGAGCACCCCGGTGTAGACGAGAGGGTGAAGGGCCTCGTAGAGAGGGCCGCCGGGCTGCTCCGGGATGCCGGGGCCGTGGTGGGGGAGGCCAGGCTGGGCAGGGAGGTGGCTGAGTACAGCCTCCCGGCCTACTACGTGATAGCCATGGCGGAGGCGAGCAGCAACCTGGCCCGCTACGACGGGGTCCGCTACGGGCCCCGGGAGCCGCCCAGGCCCTGGGAGGGCTGGAACACCTACTACTCGAGGATACGCGCCAGGTACCTCGGCGCCGAGGTCAAGCTACGCATAATGCTCGGCTCCTGGATGCTGAGCGCCGGCTACCGCGACCAGTACTACATACGCGCCCTCAGGCTCCGCCGGCTGGTCCGCGACCGGCTGCTCAGGCTGCTCGAGGACAACGATATCCTGCTCGCCCCCGCGGTTATAGCGCCCCCGCCCAGGCTGGGCGAGGTGGCGGACGACCCGGAGAAGATGTACGCCCTCGACCTGGCGACGGTGGTGGCAAACCTCTCCGGCGTGCCCGCTGCAGCCGCGCCGGCCGGCTGGGTGGAGGGGGTACCGCTCGGGGTACAGCTGATAGCTAAGCCTTTAGCCGAGGACAAGCTGTTGCAGGCGCTCGGGGCCCTGGAGGCCGCGAGCGGGCTCCACGACCTGGTGGCGGAGCCCGCCGGGTAGCACGAGCCCCCTGGCCCATCCGCCCCTCCGGAGGGGAGATCTGATATAGGGGGAGCAGAGTGGGGCAGCCCGCCCCGGGGCGCCTCCCCGGGCCCCTCCCGAAGCACCCTGGTGGAGGGATCTTGGTGGCTAAGGAGCTGAATGGAGGCTCCAAGCCCAAGAGCTGGAGCCCCTCAACCCTGCTCGAGGCCCTACGCACAAGCTTCGACGACCTAGAGGCCTACGCGTACATAAACGGGGGTGACCTCGTACTCCGCTCGGAGTACGAGGTCCTCGTCATCCGTGTCCCGGGCAGCCTCGTCTACTGGGACCTCGAGGCCTACCTCTACAAGCTAGGTGCCCAGGTCTACGAGTGCAGGAGGGGCCTGGGCTTCATCCTACCCACGTCCTCGGGGCCCAGGCTGGTCTTCCACGCTAGGATGATACACCGGGAGAACGGCATGGCCTACATAGCTATAGAGCCGAGGGGCGTCGCCGCCCGGGGGGAGAGGCCCAGGCTCTGCTAGCTCCACCATCTCCTCTTTTCAAGGGAGGCGGGGCCGGCCCCGGGGCTCTAGGAGGACCCGCCCCTGCCACCCTCCCCGCGGTAGCGCTCGGCTATCCCGGCCAGTATCCTCGTCTTCTCGAGGGCGTACTCCAGGGGTATCAGGTCGAGCCAGGCGCTGGTTGTTATGAGCAGCTTCTCCGCCCCGGCAGCCTTCACGGCCCGGTCGAGCACATCCCTAGCCTTCTCGTAGCTGTCCGGGTATATGTCGCGGGCCTGCACCACTCCAGCCCCGAGGCCGTGGCCCCCGATGCCCTTTGCCTCTAGGAGCCCCAGGGCCTTGGAGGGGTTGTCTGCCATATCCAGCACTATGTAGTCTGCCCTCACGTCTAGGAGTTTCTCGTACACCTGGGGCTCCGGCACGTTGTAGGGTATAGCCAGCCTCGTGGCGGCGCCCTTGGAGGAGGCCTCCGAGAGTATCCTGGAGTCCAGCTCGGCCGCCAGGGCTGCGTCGTCCGGGCCAGCGTCCAGGTCCGCGAGGAAGGGCTCGTCCACCTGCACCACCGCGGCGCCTGCCTCGGCCGCCTTGGACGCCTCCCTCGCCAGTATCTCCGCTATAGCCTCTGCTAGCTCCTCCAGGCTCCTACCAGTATTGTTCCTGGAGAGCCTGGCGAAGGTCACGGGGCCGGGGAGGACCACCTTGAGCCCCGCGAAGCCGGGGAGGACCCTGCGGATCTGGATCACCCTGGGGGCCAACACGAGCCTCTTAGGGTCAGGCATGTCCGTGAAGACCGGGATCCTGTAGAAGAAGTTGTTGTCGAACCAGCGCAGGAGGCCATCAACCGCCACACCCCTCCACGCCTCGGCGAAGGGGCGGAGAGGGTCGTGCCAGTCCACCACCGGGTCAACGACCGTCCGGAGCCCGGCGCCCAGCTGAGCCCCAAGTATCATGACTGTGTCCTCCCAGGCCACGCGGAGAGCATCCATGAAGCCCTCCTCGGCCCTCTCCTCCAGCCTGCGCAGGGTCTTACGGAGCCTCTCGCTCCGGGGGTAGCCGCCCAGAACCTCAGCCTCCACAACCAGGGCCACGGCCACGCCACCCGAGACGCAGAAGCCCCCGGGGCCTGGAGGATTAGAAGCACTTCCCCAGAGCCACGGGAGAGGACACAGCCGGGCCCTCCAGCGCACGAAACCCACAGTGCCCCGGCTCCTGGCCGGCCCCCGGGGCCTGGGCGGGATGCTTGCCGCTATGGCTGGGGCGGTTTGCCGGTGCTGCTTCCGCCTGGTGGAGAGGCTGGGGTCTCCCCGGGGGCTGTGGCTCCTCTGTTAATCCTGGCTGCACCCTCTGTGGGCGGGGCTAGAGGGGGGTGTAGAGGAGCAGGAAGAAGATGGCTAGCAGCGCTATGCCGAAGGGTATTCCTATCCGGGCCCACTCCTTGGAGGTTATCCCAAGCCTGCCTGCGGCGACTATGTTGGGTATGTTTCCTGGTATCAGCATGCCGCCGGAGACTATTAGGCCTAGGAGCGCTGCCTTGATCTGGCTCAGGGTTAGGAAGGGCCCTATCTCCGCGGCAGTGAGGGTTGCGTTGTCCACCACCGCTGAGATCATGTTGACCCAGTAGAGGATGTAGGGGGGTATCCTGGTGAAGTACCACTTGACGAGGGGTGTGAAGCTGGTGCCCAGCAGCTCCAGCGCGGCCACGAAGATGTAGACGCGGACCGCGCGTATTATCACCGTGTAGAGGGTCTCCCCGTACACCACGCCGCCCACCATGCTCTCCCTGGCCTCCTCCCCGGCGCCCCTGGAGACCCGGAGCGCCGTGTAGGCCGCCACCGCGACCACCGCGGGGACTATGTAGGGGCCCAGGAGGCGGAGGAGGAAGTCGAAGCCCGCATGGTATGGCGGGCCGGAGAGCTTGCTCACGGCTATGGTGGCCAGGGGCTCGCCCACCGGGGTCAGCGCGGCCCCCATGCCCAGGGCGAAGGCTGCCAGCACTGTGGCCTCCACCTTCCTCTCCCGGGGGAGGGGTACCGCGGCCATTATCTCTGCGAACACGACGGCAGCCACTATCACCGATATTATGCCACTGGTTAGGCCGAGCAGCGTTATCATAACGAAGAGGAATCCGCGGAGCCCCAGCCTCTGCAGCAGCCCGCCTATCCCACGGTATATGGGGTCGTGGTACCGCCAGAAGATGAGGCCGGCGATGAGCACGACCTGGGTTATCCCTATGGGCACCCCGTGGAGCATCACCGGGGTTAGGAGCGCCTTCTTAGCCAGATCCGCGAGCCCGCTCGCCGGGAGTATGCCTGCAGCGTAGATGGCTGCCACGGCTATTATACCCATTACCAGGAAGAATGGCTCCAGGTTCTCCTCAACCCTCTTGGAGACCATGGGCAGGGCTAGCACTGCCAGGAGTATCGAGACGAGGACGCCTACCACGCCCGCCACTGGCTCCTGGGGGATGTGGAGCACTACCTCCTCCACGGAAGACACCTTGACAGCCTTTCGGGTCCCCGGGCTCCTCGGCCTCAGAGTGGCTCTAACCTACGGCCAGGGCCTGGGGGTAGAAAAGCAGCTGGGGCCAGAGGGGCTCGGGGAGTGCAAGGGATCATCAGCCCCGCGGGCGGTCAGGAGGCTCAGGCGGTCCTCACTGCCGCCGCGCCCGAGGATGGCCCGCCGGGTGTTTTTGACTCCTACAGGCCGGGCCGGGGCAGCATCATTAGCGCCCCTCCGGCCCCTGGGGCAGCCCGGGGGGCTAGGGGCTGTGGCGGTGAGGGTGCGGATACTCGGCCAGGGGGAGAGGCTGGTGGAGCATCGTAGGGGCATGACCGTGGGGGATGTCTTGAGAGAGCTGGGGCTACTTAGCAACGAGTACGTGGTGGCCCGCAGGGGGAGGGTTGTGACTGAGGACGAGCACGTGGAGGACGGGGACGAGTTGATCCTGTACCCGGTGGTGTCTGGTGGCTAGGTGCAGCGTCTGCGGCAGGCGCGCGGTCTACGTTAACCGTGCGGCGGGCGTGGCCTTCTGCGAGCGCCACTTCCTAGAGTACTTTGACAGGAAGGTGCGGAGAACGATAAGGAGGTATAGGCTCTTCCGCCCCAGGGAGCACATAGTTGTAGCGGTCTCGGGCGGCAAGGACTCGATGGCACTCCTCCACTACCTCCGGGGGCTCGCCAGGAGGGTGCCGGGCTGGAGGGTTACGGCGCTCCTCGTGGACGAGGGTATAAGGGGCTACCGTGAGTACACTGTGAAGAGGCTCGTCGAGTACGCCGAGGAGCACGGGGTCGACTACCATATAGCCAGGTTCAAGGACTACATAGGATACACGCTCGACGAGATAGTGAGGAGGGGGAGGGAGAGGGGGCTCCCCTACCTGCCATGCACTTACTGCGGCGTCTTCCGCCGCTACATAATGAACAAGGCTGCCCGGGAGCTTGGGGGCACGGTGGTGGCCACGGCCCATAACCTGGACGACGTGGTGCAGACCTACTTGATGAACATTATCGGGAACGACTGGGAGAAGGTGGTTAGGCTCGGCCCGGTCTCAGGGCCGGCCAGCCACCCTAAGTTCGTCCGCAAGGTCAAGCCCTTCTACGAGGTTCTCGAGAAGGAGACAGCGCTCTACGCTGTGATCAACGGGCTCTACACGGGGTTCGAGGAGTGCCCCTACGCCAGGCTCAGCATACGCTGGAGCGTGAGGAGGATGATAAACGAGCTGGAGGAGAGGAGCCCGGGGGTCAAGTACTCGCTGCTGAGGAGCCTGGAGACGGCGATAAAGCTACTCCGCAGCCAGGGAGCCGGGGAGGCGGAGAGGCTCTACACCTGCGCCCTCTGCGGCGAGCCTTCAGCCCACCCGGTGTGCAGGGCGTGCCAGCTGAGGCTGCAGCTCGGCATAATGGAGGTTAGCAGGGAGAAGCTGGAGAGCCTGCCGCCCGAGGCCCGCAGGATGGTCGAGGAGTCGCTGCGGCTTGCGGAGAAGAGGAGGCCCGGCGGACGGGGAGACGGGGGTGGCGGGAGCGGTGGCCGGTAGCGGGGGCTGCTTCTACCGCCTCCCCCGCCTCATGGACGTGAACGTGGCCTCCCGCTATATCCGGGGGAGGAGGAAGCTGCTCATAGTCGGGAGGTGCATCGAGGCCGAGAAGCCCTGGGCCCTCGAGAGGTTCCCCGAGGAGGAGTACGTGAGGCTGAGCGTCTGCCTCGAGGACGACCACGTGAACATGGCGGGCTTCAAGCTGGCCGGCATACTCGGCCGCCTCGAGTTCGAGGAGGTGGCTGTGCTGACCACAGATGGGAGCATGCACTGCATCCAGCTCCACTTCATGGTGGAGGAGGTGTTCCGGCTCCTACGCCCCCGGGCCCGGAGGCGCCACTTCGTCGTGGAGGGCGGCCGCGTTGTAGAGGTGCCTCCGGAGGCCGTGAAGACCGCCCGCTACCTGTCGCGGGTCGCGCGGCTGCTCTCCCGGAGCCGCGGCGAGGGCTCCTAGGGGCCTCCCTGCCCCTCTCGGGGACCAGGACCACCAGGGCCCTGAGGATCTCCGGTATCTCGTGGACAAGGAGCCTGGCTATTCTCATAGCCTCCCGGTGGGCCTCGCCGAGCGTCATGTCTGGGGGCGCTTCCAGCCAGAGCTCCACCTCGCGGAAGGTGCCGTAGCTCTCGACGCGGAGCCTCCTTATACGCTGGTGCCTCGAGTAGCGGCGGAGCACCGCCTCAACCTTCGAGAATGTGGAGAGGTACTCGCTCCTAGGCACCACGCCCACCAGGTGCATTGCTGCCTCCCTGGCGGCGCCCAGGAGGCTGTAGGCGACGTAGACGCTCATAGCGGCCACAGCGGCCTTCTCGGGCAGGACTGTGCCAATCATGTTCGAGGCGACCACCGCCAGGCCGCCGGAGACCTCGAACACGGTGTCGAGACCGAGCTTCTTGGCTATCATCCTCACGGCCACCATGTCTATGCCGGCGCGGTCTAGGCTGCGCAGCGAGAGCCTCTCGAGGAGGTAGCTGGCAGCGCCGCTCGCCAGCGGGTAGGCCGCCAGGAGCAGCGGCGTGGGCCCCGAGCTATCGTGGAATAAGTTGCGGGTGGCTGCCGCGAGCGAGACCGCTAGGGACGCCAGGGCTGCCAGGAGGACGGCCAGCGACTCTATCCGGAGTATCTCGTAGCGGGCACGGTAGACGATAGTCCTTGAAGCCGCGACCTTGAAGGCCAGGGCGAGCCCGCCGAAGCTCATAGCCTCCACGAGCCATACAAAGGACTCCATAAGCACTACGCCGGAGGGCCTCCAAGTGTAGAGGGCCAGCCCTGCGGCCGAGAGCAGCAGCGAGGCCAGGGACACGGTATAGGCTGAGCGCAGCGCGGCGGTAGCAGTCAGTATCTTCCTGACAGCAATCCTCCTCGCCATCCCCACCACCCCTCCCCTATGGCCGCGGGAAGGCGAGGAGCCATGCAGGGCCCCGGAGGCGCCCCCTGGAGCTGCAGAACCGGTGGACGCTCAGTGACGACGCGGGTCGAGAGAGGCTCCCTCTTTAGCCTTGCCCTAGCACCTGCCCGGCCTGCACCCCTACAGGCCCCGAGGGGCTGCGTTGATTTATCCCGGCAGAGCCCCGAGAGCCCAGGCCCTAGGAAGGGGAGCAGGGAGGCTTCATGGAGGCGCCGTGCATCCTCGAGAACCCCCACACGCTGCCACCAGAGGAGGCTGCCAGGAGGCTCGGCGTGGACCCCTCCCGGGGCCTAAGCAGCGAGGAGGCTCGGGAGAGGCTGGAGCGCTGCGGCCCCAACGTGATCGAAGCCGGCAAGAAGAGGGGGTTTCTCGAGACATTCCTGGAGCAGTTTAAGAACATGTTCGTGGTCATGTTGCTTGTAGCCACCGCGTTCAGCTTCTACGTTGGCGAGACCGTCGACGCGCTGCTCATACTAGCCATAGTAGTGTTCATGGCAGTGATGGGCGCGGTGCAGGAGTACCGGGCGGAGAGGATCCTCGAGGCGCTGCGTAGGCTGGCCTCGCCCCGGGCTAGGGTGCTCCGCGACGGGAGAGTTGTGGCTGTGGACGCATCAGAGGTGGTGCCCGGCGACATAATAGTTGTGATGGAGGGTGACAGGGTGCCCGCCGACGCCAGGCTGCTGGAGGCTAAGAGCCTCTACGTGGACGAGTCAATGCTCACCGGGGAGAGCGTACCGGTCGCCAAGAGGGCTGACGTGACCCTGCCGGGTGACACAATAGAGCCCGAGCGCGTCAACATGCTCTACGCCGGCACCTTCATCGTGAGGGGGGCCGGGAGGGCCGTAGTCACGGCCACCGGGCGGAACACCTACATGGGCCGCATAGCCCGGATGGTGGCCGAGGCAGGGGAGGAGAGGACCCCGTTCCAGCTGGAGCTCGACAGGCTAGCGAAGAGGATAGCAGTGATGGTCACCGCCATAGCGGCGGCCGCCTTCACTGTGGGCTACCTCCTCCGCGAGGCGAGCCTCGTCAACCTGCTCCTTACCAGCATAGCCCTAGCCGTTGCCGCCGTGCCCGAGGGGCTCCCCGCCATAGTGGTCATAGCGTTCTCCATCGCAGCCTGGAACATGGCGCGGAGGAACGCTCTGGTGAGGCGCCTCGCAGCGGTGGAGGCGCTGGGGTCCGCCAGCGTGGTGGCCACGGATAAGACGGGCACGCTGACTATGAACGAGATGACGGTGAGGCAGCTACACACCCCCGACGGCGGAGTCTACACGGTGACAGGGGAGGGCTACAGCCTGGAGGGCGGCGTCTACGAGGGCGATAGGAGGGTCACAGTGGAGGACAGCCCCCTACTAAGGCTGGCGGCGCTGGTGGCAGCTCTCAACAACAACGCGGCCATAGAGGACGGGAGGGTCCACGGAGATCCTCTCGAGGCAGCGCTGCTCGTGCTGGCGCACAAGCTTGGCCTGGACCCGGGCGACGCCCGGAGAAGGTATAGGAGGCTCCGCGAGATAGGCTTCAGCAGCGAGAGGAAGCGGATGACAGTGGTGGTAGAGGGGCAGGAGGGCATACTGGTTCTCTCCAAGGGCGCGCCCGAGGTTATAATCGAGAGGTCGTCGAGCTACATGACCCGCGGGGGCTCGGTGAAGCCCCTGGGCGTGGAGGAGAGGAGGGAGCTGCTCCGCCGCGTAGAGGAGGTGGCGGCAAGGGGGTTCAGGCTGCTCGCGCTAGCCTACCGGAGGGGCGGCGCGGAAGACCTGGAGGCGGGCGAGGACGAGGTGGAGTCGAGGCTCACCCTGCTGGGCTTTGTAGCAGTCATAGACCCGCCTAGGCCCGAGGTGCCGGAGGCCGTCCGGAGGGCCCTGGAGGCCGGGATCCGGGTGGTGATGGTTACCGGCGACCACCCCTCGACGGCGAGGGCTGTGGCTGAGATGATAGGGCTCCCCAGGGGCAGGGTTGTCACTGGCCAGGAGCTGGAGAGAATGAGCGATGAGGAGCTGAGGGATATTGCAGAGGAGGTGGCCATCTTCGCGCGTGTCACGCCGGAGCACAAGGCGAGGATAGTGAAGGCCTACAAGGAGAGGGGCCACATAGTGGCTGTGACCGGGGACGGTGTGAACGACGCGCCCGCGCTGAAGCTCGCGGATATAGGGGTCGCGATGGGGAAGAGGGGTACCGAGGTGGCAAAGGAGGCGGCCGACATTATACTCCTCGACGACAACTTCGCAACCATAGTTGCGGCTGTGGAGGAGGGGAGGAGGAGCTTCGACAACGTGAAGCGTACAGTGCTCTACCTGCTCTCAGCCAACCTGGCGGAGGTTGCCACAGTCTTCTACGCTGCTGTGAGGGGGATAGGCGTGATATTCAACGCCGCCATGCTGCTCTGGCTCAACGTGGTGACAGATGGGTTCCCCGCCGCGGGCCTGGCCTTCGAGCGGGCCGAGCCAGACGCTATGAAGCGGCCGCCCCGGCGCCGGGGGCAGCCGATACTCGGGAAACCCCAGTTCACCTACCTGGCCCTGCTAGCCACCGTGGAGACGCTGCTGACGCTGGGGCTCTACCATCTCTACGCGCCACGGGGCCCCGGCTATGGCAGGGCCGCCGCCTTCCTGGGCCTCATGTACGCCGAGCTCGCCCAGAGCCTCGCGCTCCGGAGGCTCAACACCCCCATATCGCTGGGCATGCTGGCCTCCAACAAGCAGTGGCTCCTAGGCTACCTGGCCGGGGCCGTGCTCGCCGCGCTGGCTGTGACCGCGCTGGCAGGGCTCTTCCACGCCGCGGGCCTCGGCCTCGGGGATGTGGCTGCGATCTACCTGCTAGCCCACCTGGTAGTGCTGGGGTACGAGGAGTCCAGGAAGAGGCTGGGGCTCCACGTCTAGCCGCCCTTCTCCATCCTCACCCGCGCCTCCAGCAAGCCCTGGTCCGCTATGACGAAGTAGGTCCAGCCCTGGGATATAGGCACGCCCTTCGCCTTCTCTACCAGTATCTCCCCGACCGCCACCCCGGCCTTGAGTGCCTCGCTGTGGTAGCCCACGACTATGAACACGTCGACCATGTGCTCCAGCACCGCCGCTATATCGGCGTGGAGCTGGGTCGGCGTATGGAGCGTCGCAACCACGGGCACTCTGCGGCGCTTAGCCAGGGAGACACGGAGCATGTTCACGAAGTCGTAGACCACTGTCGGCTCGTAGTAGAGGAGGAAGGGGGTTCAGGCTGTCCAGCACCACGAGGCCCCGGCCTCTCATGGAGCCGGAGTCGACCAGCCTCTGGAGAGCCGCCGCGACCATGCGGGTGTCGAGGCTCGGGAGCCTCTCGCCTAGCAGGGGTATGCCCAGCTCCACGTTGCCCCCGGGCAAGGGGGGCTGCAGCCTCCAGGCTGGTTAGATGCGATCGCCCGGAAGAGATATTAGGAGGAGCACGGCACCAGGCCCCCGGGGCTTCGTGGAGTGGTCTAAGGAGTATAGCCCCGCCTACACAGTCCTCAAGGTCCGCCTCGACCCCGGGGAGGAGCTCTGGAGCCAGCCCGGCGCAATGATGCTTATCCGGGGCAGCGTCGAGGTGGGCACCGAGAGCGGCGGCCTGGGCAGCGCGCTCCTCCGCAGGCTCGTGGGCGGGGAGAGCTTCTTCCTCAACCGGTTCCGCGCCGAGTCCCCCGCGGAGATCTGGCTGGTCCCGAACCTGCCCGGCGACATAGAGGCGCTGGAGCTGCGCGGCGACGAGTGGGTGGTGCAGGATACCAGCTACCTAGCCCACCACGGGGACCTGAAGGTCTCGGCCAGGTTCCGGGGCATCCGCGGCCTCGTCGCGGAGGGCGAGCTCTTCTGGCTCAGCGTCCGGGGCACCGGCACCCTCTGGGTGAACAGCTACGGCGCTATAGACAGGGTGGAGGTGCCGGCGGGCGAGAGGATTACGGTGGACAACTACCACTTCGTAGCCATGCCCGCCGACACGGAGTACAGGGTGAGGAAGCTGGGCGGCATGAAGACCCTATTCTTCGGCGGGGAGGGACTGGTGATAGAGGTTGAGGGGCCGGCGGTTCTCTACCTGCAGACCCGCACCCTGCCCCAGCTGGTGGCGGAGATCGCTAGGAGGCTACCTGGATCCAAGTAGAGGGGCCGAGGCCATGGGCGGGATGTACTTCCAGAGGGAGATGGGCGAGGGCTCGACCAGGCCCGGCCGGTTCTCGCCCCGGCGGAGCCTCTCGAGAGCCCTCCGCAGGGGCTCGGCGTCGAAGCCTATGGTGGCGTGGAGCGCTGCCAGCCCCCTCCACCTGCCGAAGCGTCTTGAGATCTCATCCGCCGCGACCTGCTCCGGCACCTTGTAGGCCTCTGCCGCCAGCCGCCGGAGCCACCGGTCCATGGGGAGGGCTGAGTAGTCCCTGCACGCCAGCAGCCGGACGAGCGCGTAGGAGTAGGGGCCTATCCCATGTATCTCCCGGAGCCTCTCGAGGCTGCTGCAATCCAGCTCATGGGCCCTGCTCTGGGCTAGCCGGTGCACCGTGTGAGCCCGGTAGCCCAGCCTGGCCTCATGGAGCACCTCGAGGCTGAGGCTGCTGGGCCGAGGCGTCTCGAGGTAGACGCCGTGAGGTGTGCGGAGCCTCCTGGAGGCCAGGAGGTGGAGCCTGTAGAGCATACCCCAGCCCTGCTTGAACCCCGCGTTCTGCTGGCAGACCGCTACGAGGGATGCGTACCAGACGCTGGTGCTTCTCATCCTCATGCCCGGCATGGTTTCCACGACCCCGCCCGCCAGGGGGTCCCCGCGGGCTAGCCGCTGGTACTCGCCAAGGTCCTCGCCCATCCCCATGATCCACTGTATCCTGCTTATCTCCTCCTCCCAGCACTTCTCGCCCCTCTCCGCGTAGACCTCCAGGAGTATGCGGTCCCCCTCCTCCCTCATAACCGCCACCGAGCCGGTGCACAGCTCCACCTTCACCAGCTCGCCGTCGAACATCCAGCCGAAGCTGTAGACCCTGCCGGTGTCGCGCAGGCTGTAGCCCTCGGGCCTCTTAAGCTCCAGGGTATAAGCCTTCTCCAGGACCAGCGACGCGCTCTCCAACCCCGAGCTGCTCCCCACACGTTAACGAATACCGGTGGCAGCTGGCTTGCATAAAAACATCCAGGGACCCCCCGGGGCGGCGGGGAGTAGGGCTCTTTGGATAGGACGGCGCTCATGCTGGCCCTGGCTGGGCTGCTACCCGGATTAGAGCCACGCTACGCCTTCCCCCTCCTAGCCGTGAGGCTCGGCCTTCTCCCCGCCCTAGCTGTGGCGGCCGCCGAGACGTTGGCACTGGCCTTGGCGCTCCCCCTGGTGGCCGAGAGGGCCTGGCTACTGCTCGTTAGGTGGGGCGGGCGCCTAGGCATCGCGTCGAGGGTGACCGCGAGGATCGAGAGGGCCAGGGAGAAGGCACGGAGGCTGGTATCGAGGTACGGTGTCCCAGGCCTAGCCGTCTTCGTAGCCATACCGCTCCCCGTAACCGGCATCTACACCGGCGCCGTGGTTGCCGCGCTCCTAGGCGTGCCCAGGGCGAAGGCCGGCGTAGCGCTGGCCGCCGGGGGCATGGCGGCACTGCTGCTGGTCGCCCTCCCCGCGCTAGGGGCAGGCCACCTAGCCGGGTGAGCAGCCAGGAGGCCGGGGGCACGGAGGCCTTGGCGGGGGAGCCGCTCTCGGCCGTGAGGGTCAGGGGCGAGGGAGCCAGGGCGGTGCGCGAGAGCGGGGCGCTGATGGTCTACCGGAAGTGGGTGGAGGCGCCCCGGGGCCTCGCCCCAGGCAGCCTCGTGGTCGTAGAGGGCCCTGGAGGCGATGTGCTGGGCTGCGGCTTCTACGACACCGCGGGCCCTGTAGCGCTCCGGCTAATCGAGACCGGGGGCTGCAGCTACGGGGGCAGCGAGGAGGCAGTATACTCCCTGGTGGAGCGGGCCTACCGGGCGAGGAGGAGGCTGGGGCTCGCCGGGGACCCGGAGGCCGGGTACCGGCTGGTGCACAGCGACGGCGACATGATGCCCGGGCTGATAGTCGACGTGTATGGTGACCTCGCGGTATATCAGTCAAGCAGCATAGTCTGGGACATCCACGGGCCCCTAGTGGCCAGGGCCGTGGCCGAGGTGGCTGGCGCCCGGCACGTCTATGAGAAGAGCGCGCAGAGGACGAGGCGGGACATAGGCCTGCCGCCGAGGGAGGGGCTCCGGCTGGGCGAGAAGACGAGAGCGGTTATACGCGAGGGGGAGGCCCGCTTCATAGTCGACGCCAGGATCGGGCAGAAGACCGGGTTCTTCCTCGACCAGAGGCTCAACAGGCTGGACTTCGGTAGGCTCGCGGAGGGGAGGGTGCTTGACCTCTTCAGCTACACCGGGGGCTTCGGCATCCAGGCCCTGGTGAACGGGGCCGAGAGAGCTGTTTTCGTGGAGGAGGATGAGAGGGCGCTGAGGCTGCTCCGGGAGAACCTGGAGCTGAACCGGGTGGCCGACCGGGCTGAGGTGGTGTGGGATAACGCGTGGAGCTTCCTTCGCAGGGCGGCCGCGGAGGGCCAGAGGTACGACTCTATCTCCGTGGACCCGCCGGCCTTCATACCCCACCCCGGGGCGAAGCGCCAGGGAGTGAGGGCGTATGAGAGGCTCTACAGCCTCTCGGCCAGGCTCGCGGCCGAGGGCTCGCTGCTCGTGCTGAGCAGCTGCAGCACCCACCTAGGCCGCGGCGAGTTCATGGCGGTGGCTGCGAGGGCCCTGGCGAGGGCCGGCGCTGGGTACCGGCCTCTAGGCGGCGTCAGGGGTATGCCGCCCGACCACCCGGTGCGGCCCTCCTCGCCGCACCTGGAGTACCTGAAAACCCTCTTCGTGCTCCTGGGCTAGGCCAGCTCGTCCATATAGAGGTAGTGGCTCTCACTGGGCGTGTAGAGGCCCGGGGCCGGCTGCTCATCCTCCACGAGGGCGGCCGCCGAGAAGAGGGCTAGCGCGGCCAGCGCCGCCACCAGGGCTGCCGGGGGCACGGCTGGTCCCACAGGTATCCCACCCTATAGGGCTAGAAGAGTTTTACGCCGCGCAGCCCACGGGCACGAAGGGCTACACCCTATCTAGTATTCCCCGACGGAGAAGCCCGTGGGGCAGAAGAGTCGTGCCTATACCCCTTCCACGGGTAGCGGAGGAGGTGGGCATAGTCCTCAGTGGCGCCAGCGCCTCCATAGCGCCCATAGTCCTGCGCCGCGACCGCGAGCTGAGGGTGCTCGAGGAGGACTTGGTGCTCCTAGCCGACCCCCGGCTCGAGGGCTACTACATGCTCGGCGTTGTGCGCTGGATAACCAGGTACGAGCCCTTCCTGCGCCGCAGCGTCCACAACATGTACGTGGAGCACCCGGACGCCCTTGACACGGAGACGGTGATGCCGTTCTCCAACGCCTATGTGGAGATATACGCAGGCATATGCGATGGAGGCCCCGTCTGCAACGGGAGCCACAGGGCTGTGAACAACGTGTACGCGCCTACCCCGGGCAGCAAGGTGTTCAAGCTGACCGATGCCGAGCCCTTGACAAGCTACCTCACAGTCTCGGACCCCATAACCGTCGGGGTGCACCGCTACAGCAGGTGGCGTATCCCCCTGGACAGCGCGTGGCTCAACTACCATGTAGGCGTCTTCGGGGCGACCGGTACCGGGAAGAGCAGGCTGATCCTCCGCCTAATAAGAGAGATTGTTGGGAAGGGCTACAGACTGATAGTGTTCGACCACAGCGGGGTCGACTACACGCCCTACGCCGGCGAGCTAGGCGCCACGGTGGTGAAGTCCTCCGAGATAAGGATAGAGCCCCAGATATTTGCATCAATAATAGCAAGGCTCACGGGGGTCCAGCACCAGCAGCGTGACGCGGTGGAGATAGCGTCACTATGCTACGCTATGAAGGTCTATAGTGAGAACGGGGGAGGCGAGCGGTACCAGAGCGAGGAGTGCAGCGAGATCCTGGGCCAGGGGAGGAAGGGCCTGGCACGCTACACCAGAGGCCCCAGGGCGGACGAGGATGAGCGGAAGAGCGCCAGGGAAGAATTCCTAGAGTTGCTGAACAACGTGGTGCACCACCTCAACATGCGCGCCTCGAGCGCAGTGAAGCTCCGGCTCCTGGTCCGCCTCACCGTGCCGGAGAGGCTGTTCGAAGGCCTGCGGAGCCGGCTCCGGGAGCCCTCCGATATAGTCGACATGGCTCTCCGGGACCGCCTAGTCATAGTGGATATGAGCGACGAGCAGGACATAGAGGTTAAGAGGGGGATCGTAGCCTCAATAGCCGAGGCGGCGTGGGAGAAGATAGCCGGGGAGAGGAAGGAGGTAAACCTGGGCCTCGTCGTGGACGAGGCGCAGAACTATGCCTGCGAGTACTGCGGCGAGGCAGGCCGCTCCCTGGAGACTATAGCCAGGGAGGGGAGGAAGTGGCGCTACTTCGTCATAGTGGCTAGCCAGCGCGTGGCGAGGGACATAAGGCCCGGGGTTCGAAGCAACCTGGGCACAGTGTTCTTCTCGAAGCTCCAGTCGACGGGCGACCTGCAGGAGCTGGCGGGCTACCTAGACCTGGGCAGGGTCACCGAGGCGAGCCTGGCGATGCTGGGGCGCCGCGAGTTCTACGTGGCCGGGCTTATGAACCCGCTGAGGAGGCCCCTACTGCTCCACATCGACAGCGTGGGCGGGGAGGACTAGCCCCGGCGTCGCCGGGGCTCGTAGACGTATCTTTTCTCCGGGTTCGTGTGGCTTAGGAGTACCAGGGCCCTGGTGCCGCCCACCTCCTCCAGCATCTCCGCCAGGTGGCTTATTATCCTCCTCCTGAGCAGCTCGAGCATCCTCGACTCGAGCCTCGTGTACTCGTCCACCAGGTCTATCGGGTAGGGGAGCCCCGTGGCAGGGTTTGTCAGCGTGTTGAGCATCGAGAGCAGCTTCTTGAGCCCCAGGCCGCCGTAGTCTAGCACCTCGACGCGGACCGCCTGGAGCCCCGGGCGGGGCAGGGAGGGCTTGTAGAAGGCCACCGTTACTCTCCCGTACTCGCTGCGCAGGCCCAGCCTCTCCTCGACTATACTCCGGTATTTCCCCGGGTCTAGGCCCTTCTCGGCAGCCACTATCTCGGCGTACCGGGGGAGGATCTCCTGGAACTGGCCTGCCACTAGGTACTCGCCGCGGCTCAGGAGGAGGCTCATCAGCGCCTTGTCGTTTATGCTGAGGCGGCGGCCGAGCCGGGCGCCCAGGAGCCGGGAGTAGCTCCGCTTAACCACTCCCACCAGGGTCAGCCGGAGGCTCCTAGCTCTCTCCAGGAGCCTCGCGACCTGCTCGTCTAGCCTGACTAGCAGCCTGCTCCTGGCCACGGTCTTCTGGCTCTTGAAGAGGAGGGGGTAGGGCACCAGCTCGCCGTCGAAGAGTATGACGCGGGCGTTCATAGAGCCGTCCTCCACGTAGCCGAGCACACGGTGGGCAACCGCCTTCTCGACTAGCTTGGCGTAGAGTGGCAGGATGCGCTGAGTATCCTCGGTGTCGACAAACCGGGCCTGGGCGTATACGTCGTGGCGCCTCACGCCCCTCGCCGCGAGGCCGCCGAAGCTCACGTAGCCGGCTACCACGGCTATGAGGCGGCCGCCGACGAGTTCCACGCCGCCGTCAATGGGGAATGTTGAGTCTATAGCGACGCCCGGCTCCGGCTGGGCCTCGCCTAGCCGGCCGCGGGGCAGCGAGCCGAGCTGCCGCGAGAGCCCCTCGTCGCTCGTGTACTCCTCCCTGAAGCCCAGTATCTTGCTGGCTATCTTCTCCGCTATGTAGCGGCTGGTCTCCAGCAGCATCTGCACCGCTGGTGTAAGCTCTATCTCTTCCTCATCCTCCTCCGGCGCCGGGCCGCCCGGCAGGGGCCCCGGTGCTCCGCCGGGCCAAGCCATTGCTCCCACTCGTCCCCTCTACTAGGACTCACACCCCACGTACTACCTTGAATACCCGCCGGGGGCCCTGGCGCGGCCCGAGGGGCAGACGAGGGCATGGGGCCGGGTTGAGGCGCACGCTGCTCATAGCAGTGCTCCAGCTGGTGCACATAGCGAGCTGGGCGGCCTACTACGCCCTTACGAGGGAGCTGTACAGCGGGGAGCCCGGGTTCCTAGTGAGGCTTGCGGCCGCCGAGACGCTTCCCACTGCCGTGGGGCTGCTCGGCGGAGCGGTTGCGGAGAGGAGGGGCTACCGTACCGCCCTCGCCCTGGGGCTCCTAGAGGGCCTCTTCCTGGCATCCGCGGGGGTCTTCATCCATAGGCCCCTGCTGCTCTGGGCCAGCGCCCTACTGGCTAGCCTCTTCTGGTCCATGGCCGGCCCCCAGGTGCTGGGCTACTCCCTAACCATTACCCGCGGGAGCGGCTCCCGGCTAGGGGTTGTACTGGCGGGTGGCACGCTGGGCTGGAGCCTTGGGGGCTCGGTCGCCCCCCTGGCGGCCAGGGTTCTGGGCCCCGGCCGGGTGGTCGCGGCCGGGGGAGCGGCCGTTGTGCTCGTCTACCTGGTCCTTGCCCTGCTCTCGGGGGGCACCCGGCCTGCCCGCAGAAGCGGGGAGGATGCCTCGCGCTCAACGCTGGCAGCCATGATGCTGCTCTCCAGCCTCGTGTTCACCGGGACAGAGGTAATAGGCTCGGTATACATGGCTAAGCTGAGTGTGGAGGCCGGCAACCTGGGCTACGCCGCGGCCAACGCGGCTACAGGGCTTATGGCTGCCGCCGCGCGTCCCCTGGCAGGCAGGGTCATCGATCGGGCTGGGAGCGGGCTGGTGCTGGCCGCGAGCCTGGCCGCCTACACCGTCTACACGCTCCTCCTCCACAGCCTCCACGGGCTCGGCTTCGTGGCCGTCTGGCTCATCCCGCTCTACCCGTTCCTGGACACCAGCCTCTACAAGCTGGCTGCAAGCCTCCTCGGAGACGCTATGGGCACCGCCGCCGTCATCTCGGGCTATAGCCTCGCAGGGGCAGTGCTCCTCGCCGCCTCCCAGAGGGGCCTGGGGGTCTGGGGCTACACGCTGCTGGCGGTCACGGCCTTCCAGCTAGCCCTTGCGCTGGCGGTCCTGCTGGCCGGGAGGGCTGGGGAGCTGAGGCTACTAGCCTCAGCCTTATTAAAGGGGGGGTGGTGAGGGGAGGCCCGGGGAGCGATAGCGATGGCCAACCCGCGGGACCCTGAGGTCGCGAAGATAGTCTACCAGCGTGTGCTCAACAAACTAGTGTGCAGGAAGTGCGGCGCCCTCAACCCACCTGGCGCTAAGAAGTGCAGGCGCTGCAAGAGCAAGAACCTGAGGCCCAAGAGGCTGCTTGCGGGCATAAAGAAGGGCTAGCCGCCTGGTTTCTCCCCCTCGCCGCCTGGCTCCTCCCTGGTTCTCTCGAGCACCCTCCTCGCGCCCTCGACTACATAGAGTATTGCCTCCCTCAGCTTCCGCGCGTTATCAACATAGTCCCCGGGGAGATCATAGACTACCGTTATGAAGCCCTCGTAGTCCAGCGCATACTTGTACGTGGTGCTAGTGAAGTTCTCCTCGAGCAACACCCGGAGCCCCCTCCCTGGTGGGCTCCACGTCTAGCGGGGCCGCGACCCGGACTACGCCGGTATCCCCCTCATAGCTCACCACCACCCCTATCCTTTCGCCCTCCCTCGCAGTATACTCCAGGACCAGGCTGCCCTCAACCCTGCTATAGGAAAGGCCCAAGGCTCTAACGTAGACCTCTAGGTCCGACATGCTGCGTACCATGCTCACAACCCCGGGCTAGGTTATGGGCTCGGGCTGTAGCCCGCGGCTCCTCAGTATATTCTCCACCAGTCTCACTGCCTCGCTGAGGGTGCGCTCTAGGCTGGCCCGCACCGAGGCGCCCGCTGCCTGGGCGTGGCCGCCTCCCCCGCCGCCCAGGCTCCTCCCCAGGGGCTCCATTATGTCGCGGCCCAGCTGTATGCCGAGCTTCTCCACCACGCCTCGCTTGGCCCTACCCACTACCCTGGTCTCCGAGCCCCTCTCGGACACGATTATCACCATGTCAGCCCCGAGGTCGAGAATAGCGCGTGCGACGCTAGACTCGTAGGCGCCGACATGGGTGAAGGCCACTATGTAGTCGCCCGCCCTGACTGCATGCATCCTCTTGGCCCCCTTTATCCTGGCTATCCTCTCCGGCAGCTCCATGGGGGGCGACTGTAGGGCCTGTAGCACCCTCTCGAGGCTGGCTCCTGCCTCGAGCATCTCCGCCGACACCCTGAGCGTGCGGGCACTCGAGAGTATGAAGTGCCTGGTATCGTAGACTATCCCGGAGAGGAGCAGCTCCAGGTGCTCCCTGCCCAGCTCCACGCCGAGCACGTGGACGGCCATGAGGTATACTAGCTCGGAGGTTGCGCGGGCCGAGGGGTCGTGTATGGCCAGGGCTGCGCGCTCGACAAGCTTGTTGGAGGAATGATGGTCTATAACCACCAGCATCACGTTGAGAGCAAAGTTGGCCAGGTCCCCCAGCTGCTCCGGCGAGGCTGTATCAACCACTACGGCCATCGCCGACTCGTCAGGCGCTTCGTCCTCCACGTCGCCGGGCTCCTTGCCTAGTATGGCCTGGACCACCCGCTTGCTAGCCTGGCTAAGCCCCTCGGGGAGCACTAGCCGGGCGTCGTAGCCGTGGCGGCGGAGGATCTCGCGCACTACATAGGCTGAGGCGAAGGCGTCGGGGTCAGCGTTACGGTGGGCTGTAACCACTATAGGTGTGCCGGCGGAGCTAGCCAGCTCCAGCATCTTCCTCGTCTTCTCCTTCAGCTGCTCTAGAGCGTAGCTGCTCGTAGAGCCATCGCCCCGCCTCGTCAATAGCCTCAGCCACCACCTCGTCATAGGATAAGGGGGCTATCAGCCTACCCGTGACACGTACATCGATGTAGACCTTTAAGCTCCTCCCGTTAGGGCTGAGCTCGCCCTCAACTATGACGTCCATCTCGTCTAGCCGGCGGCGCAGCCTCCGCTCAAGAGCCTCAGCTATGACCCTCTCCACGCCGGAGAGGAGCCTCTCGAGCTCCTCGGGGCTCAGCGGCTTCTTCTCGAGCCCTACGCTGACCACACGGGCCATGACGGCCGATATCCCCTGGACCGGTGCGTGTTCACCGCTGAGGGGCCTGCCGGCATGCCTCCACGGCTCCACCCCGGGGGAGGCGCGGGCGGGGACGGGCTCTGCGGTGCTTAAAAACCCGGGGCTGTGGAGGGGCTAGCCGCCGGCGCCGCCCTGCTTGCCTAGGGTTAGGTGGGCCTGCATCTGTTTTATCTCCCCAGCGAGCTTGTCCAGCTGCTTCTTAAGCTCGCCCTCCTGCTTCTTTAGCTTCTGGAGCCTCAGCTCCAGTATCTCGAGCCTATCCTTCAGCTCCTGGATGAGCTTCTCTCTGTCCACGCGCACGAGTATACCGGCCTTCATGCGGTAGACAGGGGCGCCCTCGCCCGCTTCCTCGAGGAGCTTGAGCACCTTCTGGGTCTCAGCTATCTCGCTCTCCACCGCGACGCGCTCCTGGGCTATCCTAGTGTACTGGGCCTGGAGGCTCTGTAGCCGGGCGAGCTTGTTCTCGATCTCCGGTGGCAGCCGCTGGGCCACAGCTATCCACCTACCGCTTCAACCGCTTCAAGAGCTGCGGCGGCGAGGCTAAGATAAGCGTTTACTAGCGTCCTAGCGGAGGATAGGTCGCGCGCCTCCAGGCATATCTCGAGCACGCTGGGCCCCGCCCGCACCACCACCCTGCCCCGGCCAGGGTCCGGGGGGTTGCGGGCCTCCGTCTCCAGCGACCTAGCCAGGGCTTTGGCCAGCTTCTCCGAGAGCCCCCTCAGCCTTATGCAGCCTGACACCCGTGTCATAGTCCACGACCCCCGCTATGCGGAGTAGGGGGCCGCAGGCACGGCCCGTGCTGCAGCGGAACTCCACCTCCGCCAGGCTGCGGCTACCCTCCCTGACAACGGCTACCACGTCGAACCTGGCAAGCGCCTCCTCGTAGTCTAGCGCTACGCGGGCCAGGAATGCCCTGGAGAGCAGGTCCGCCAGGCTGTGGAGGGCCTGGCCGGCGGAGGGGGCTACGTGGACCCCGAGGCTACGGGCCCCGTAGGCCCTTTGAGCTCCTGGGGTCTCCCGGGAGAGGCGCACGCCGCGGAGCAGGATCCGCGCCATGAGCCGCAGCTCCATCTCCGGGGGCTCTAGGGGCTGGTAGACGTTAACAGTGCCCGGGTTGCCCTTCCAGACGGAGACCACTATGACCCTCTTAGCGCCTCTCGCAGCGGCCTCGTAGTAGAGGTCGCGGAGCGTGGCCTTCCCCCTGGTGAGCCTCTCAGCCCCTGGCAGCACCGACACCAGGTCCTTCACGAAGCTCCTCACACGCTGGGTAGGCCGGTGGGATGTTGTCACGAGTATGAGGCTCCTGCCGCCGGGAGGGGTACCGGTGCGCGCCACGACGCTCCCCTTAGGAGATGCCACCCGTGCTGGAGGGGCGGATGAACCCTGTAGAGCCGCTGCCCAGGAGCGGAGGCCCCGCTAAAGCCCCGGGAGGCCGGGTGCCACGGGGCGGCTAGTCCTCGCGTATAATCACCTTGGGGAAGGTCTTGCTCAGCCCCGTCCTGGGCACGTAAGCGCCGCCCGCCCAGACGGCGCCGCACTTGGTGCAGGTCCACACGCCCACGCTTATCCTCTTAACGTGCCCCCGGGTGCCGCAGAAGGGGCACACGTGGTCTGCATAGCGGCGCTCCATGACGTCCTTCCAGCGCTTCCTCAGCGTGGAGCCGTAGCGCGGGCCGAACCTCCCCGCGATGCCTACAGCACGCGTCCGCCTAGCCACTGCCCAGCCACCCACCATGCCGCTGGCAAGCCCAGGGTTATAAGACTATAGAGGAGCGCCTAGGCCGCCCCTACTCACTCCTCGTACTCTTCACCGCCCTCCCCGCTCTCCTCAGCAACCTCCTGGACCTCAACAGGCTCCTCATGCTCCCTGTGCACTGCCGGCTGCGGCCTGGCTTCCCCGCCGCCCTGCTCGCCTAGCTCCCTCTCTAGCTTGGAGCGGTAGGGGAGCACCATATCCTCCAGGGCCTTCTGGTAGACGGGGGCCTTGTTGAGAGCTATAGAGGTGGCCGTGAGCACCTCACGGTATGACAGGTCTCCCATGCCCGTCTTCTGCATGCCGGCTATCCTGCCGTCCTCGCTCACCGCCACCACGAGCCTTGTATCAGCCACCTGCTCCTCCTCATAGGTTGGGTCAACCAGCAGCTTCCCGGCGATCTTGGCAATGGTTACCGTGACCACCCTATGGTTTATGGGGACCAGGCCAGTGAACCTGCTGCGGTCCACACGGTATCCATCTTCGGTCTTCACCGCCGCCGGGAGCCTAGCGGAGAGAAGCGCGGCCATAGCGGCCAGCATTGATGCGTCGAACAGGTTACCGTCGTGGTTCAGCACGTATATGTCTACGTAGAGCCTCCAGACATGCTTGCCGGGCTCCAACACGAGCTTGTCGAGAGCCACCGCCTTTATCTCGCGGAGGCTCCGGTCCACAACACGAGCCAGCTCTATCGCATTCTCATCCGGCGGCCCCGGCTCGAAGGTCGGAGACGCCAGCGGCACGAACTCTGCATGGACCACCAGCACGCCCTCATTAGGCGTATCGGGGAACGGCGCCACTATATCGGTCTTAACACCGGCAAGCACCACTGTCTGCCCAAGCTTCACCAGCGCCGAGCCCTCTGCACGCTCCACGTAGCCGGGCACTATCTCTATCTTCCTTACCTCGTCCAGCTTACGGCCGTCGAGCCGGACGCCGCGGGAGAGAAGCGTCTCCATAGTGTAGCGCTTTAGCTTAGGCACCACCGGCTGCGCAGATGGGGTCACGCTCACTGCCCACCGCCCTCCTGGACCGCCTCGGCATACTTCCTACGGAGAGCCTCCTTCTGAAGCTTGTATATTGCATGGATGCCCTTACGGGCAAGCTCCATTGCCTTCACAAACTCCTCATGAGTGAGGACGCCATTGAGCTGGAGGAGCAGGACCTTATCCAGGTTGGGTGCCATGGCCACAGGCATGTCTGCCTCGGCGTAGTTGTCCTCTATCTCGTCTATATCCAGCACCAGCACCCCGTCAACCTTACCCACGGCGACACCGGCTACGAGATCACGCATAGCTATACCCGCGTCGGCGAGAGCGAGGCTGGCAGCCGTTATCGCAGCCGTCCTCGTGCCCCCGTCGGACTGGAGAACCTCCATGTAGACGTCTATAGCTGTGCGCGGGAACAGCTCCGTAATGACTACGGCCTCGAGCGCTTCGCGTATAACCTTGGAGAGCTCTACCTCCCTGCGGGTCGGCGCAGGTATCTTACGCTCCTCGGTAGAGAACGGCGCCATATGGTACCTGCAGCGGATAATAGCCCTGTCGGGAAGCGCCATGTGGCGCGGATGCGCCTCCCTCGGCCCGTAGACCGCTGCGAGCACGCGTGTGCCGCCATACTCCACCAGGGCGGAGCCGTCAGCATTGCCTAGCACGCCGACCTCCATCCTTATCGACCTCAGCTGCTCGGCCAGCCTGCCGTCATGCCGGACGGGCACCCGCTGCCCATCCCGCTCCTCCCAGCGTATGAGGACGGGTCTCTCGCCTCCACCACCAGCCATGGCCTATACACCCCTACGGGCTCTTTCACTGCGTATAAACTCCCGGACCCTCTCGGTCAGCCCGCTTGTATGGGCCTCCGCCTCAATCTTCTTTATAGAGAGAATAACTATCTCCTCCAGGTCCTTGTTAGGGCAGTTAACAAGTATACGGCCATTCTGGCCAACGACTATCTCGCAGCCAGACTCCCTCATAAGCATGTTTACCATTGAGCCCTTCCTGCCGATAACGCGGGGAATCCTGCTGGGCTTAATCTCAACAATGGAGCCCTCCACCACGCGGCCCAAGCCCTTCCCCTTAATGGTTAGGAGCGGGTCCCTGGCACGGTCAAAGGCCACAACCTTAGCCACTATATAGTCGCCGACATCGAGGTACCTCTCCAGGCTGTCCACGGCAGGGTTAAAAGGCCTATCTAGAACCTCCTGCACCGTCAAGATGCCCTTGTAGGGGGATGCTATGTCGACCTCCCAGTGGGTCAGCCCAATATCCTTGACCAGACCTATGACTATGTCGCCGGGCCTCGGTATATAGGCGCCCTCTAGCGGGATTATCCCTATCTTGTACTTCCCGTCCTCGAGCTGCTGCACAGACACCAAGCCGGCTATTGTGGCGTAGTAGGTGTTGCCCTCGCGCTCAATATATATGGAGTCTACTATCACATCATTTCCCTCAGCCAGTACGTCACCGGGCAAAACTATCGACTTGGGTTGAACATATATGCGCGCCACGCTACACCACGCTCACTACCTTGACATCAACGTTACCACGGGTGAGCTTGTTTAGCTTGTCCATAACCTCCTGCTGCAGCCCAGCCGGGATCTCCAGCTCGGCCACGAGGCTGCCGTCACTGCGCCAGTCCATATGTTTTACCTCTCCAAGCTTGGAGAGAGAGCCGGCCACACGGCCCGAGTACTCTGGAGGCACTACGATGCGCAGCAGCGCCTTGGCTATCTTGATCGGGATTATCCGGCTTATGGCGCGCACTATCTGCTGAGCCTGCTCCTCGACGCTCTTAAACGGGTCTACGCCGACCCTCGCCTGCTCCATAGCGGCTTCTATCCTAGCAGGGGGTATGGGGAGCTTCGTCTGCGGGTCAATGGCGTTGCGCGCGATGTAGTTTATGATCTGGCGGCGCTTAGCCTCTATGAGCCTCCTGCGCTGCTCCGCCGTGAGCTGCAGCTCGCCCCGCTTAACTATCTCCGCAGCTATCTTCACGACATCGTCTGTCCCGAAAACCTTGCGGAGAAGATCGGGGGAGGCTCGGAGGCCGCGGCGGAGATCGGTGTAGACGGCGTCGCTTATAACGAGCTCCTCAAGGTTTACCTGCCTACCCTGCTTATACTCGAAGGCTAGCTCAGGGTTTACGAGGACCTCAAAACGCTTGCCGCCGACTTCAAGCCTCGCGACGACTGGTTCGTGCTCGCCCTTGCTGCCCCGGCGCGTCATAGCGGCTAGGCACCGAGTTTTTCTAGGAACTTCTGGAGCTCCTCTTTAGACAGTTTTCTGAATTTCCGCGTCTTGGCCTCTACTACGCCGACCTCCAGGGTCTCGGTGGACGGCTTGCCCTCCATCACGGTTGTGACCGCCTTCATGCCGAGCAGTATCGCCTCCTCCAGGCTCATATCGTCGCGGTACTCCTTCTGGAGCACCTCCACTGCCTGGCTACCGCCCTGGCCCAGGCCGTGGGCCTTGTAGCTTATGTACTGGCCGCTCGGCTCGGCTACGTAGAGCTTGGGCCCGGCCTCGTCCACGCCGGCTATCATAAGTGTCACTCCGAAGGGGCGCACGCCGCCGTGCTGGGTGTAGACCTGCATCAGGTCGCACACCTGACGGGTCAGGTACTCGACGGGTATGGGCTCACCGTAGACGAACTTGTACTGGACGGCTAGCAGCCGGGCGTAGTCTATCAGCACGCGCCCGTCGCTCCCGAAGCCAACGAAGCCTGCGCCTATGTGCTCGTCGACCATGTACACCTTCTCCAGCTGCCCTATATCTATGAGGGGGCTTGTCTTCCTCTTCTCAGCAACTATCACCACGCCCTCCGCGGTCCTCACGCCCACCATCGTCCAGCCGCGCTTGGCAGCCTCCATAGCATATTCTACCTGGAAGAGGCGGCCGTCAGGCGAGAACATTGACGTGGAACGGTCGTATCCCATCATCGCTGGCGGCGCAGGGAAGGACATACCTGCATCGACCCTCCAGGCCCTTGGGGCAGCATGTCTACACATAAAAAGCCTTATCTGGCACGAAATAGCTGGCCGAGATACGCTTGGGCCGGTGAAGACGAGTCCGAAAACCGAGCAGCCTAGAGGCGCTGGCTGATGCGGAGTCTTCTCGCCCCAGAGGCCCCGCGCGGCGCTGTTTATACCCAGAGGGGCACGTTATCATACTCCCGGGCCTCTCGGGTGCCGCCGGGCCCCTGACTGCCCCGCAGGCCCTCTGGGGCCTCTGGGGTGAGGGGGCTCTGCGCGCCGGAACACCCATACCATGCAGCTCCTCACGCTCGGCCTAGGCCTCCAGCCGCGCGCAGGCCCTCCGGGGGCGGTGATGACCGCGTCCTTCGTGAAGAGCGCTGCGATGACCTTGAGGCCCCATTGCTGAGCATGGGCTGCGCGGGGGCCAGGGGGTATGGCTGGCAGGGGCTCCGGCGCCGCGGGCGGGTGCTGCGTGCGCTGAGGAGGCTGGCCTCTAGGAGAGGCTGCGCTACGCTGGCGGAGCTGGCGGCGGAGACGAGGCTGGCCCCGAGCGAGGTTGAGGAGGCGCTGACGGAGCTTGAGGAGAGGAGGCTAGTAGTGGTGTCGGGGAGCCGTGTCTGCTACACGGGTGGCGGCTGGGAGGAGGCTGAGACGGGTAGGGAGCTGCGCAGGGTCCTGGAGGCACTGGCCTCCAGGAGGAGTATCATTGCCTCGGTGAGACGGGCTGTGCTTGGCCCGTTCCACGTGGTTATAGCCTCTAGGAGGGACGGTATAGTCTACGTCATCCTCCCCGTGGAGGGTAGAGAGCCGCCGGAGAGGCTGGTGGCCTGGGCGAGGAGGCTCGCGAGGCTGCTGCGCCGGGAGGCAGAGGAGGGCTGCCAGGATCTCCCCGGAATCGGGGTCGAACCGAGGCTCCTGGTGCCCGTGCTCGCCTCCGACTATGGGGCGCCGAGGATTATTGAGGGCGTGGCCTACAGGCCTGCAGCCAAGCTGCTGGAGCTGGCCGCGGAGCCGGAGACGCTCCTCTCGGACCCCATGGCCAGGTTCTACGAGTGCAGGCGCAGGGCTAGACGAGGGGAATCTCAATATATTGCCTAGTGCTCTGCTCCACCACGCTCTCAACCTTGGCGTACTCCTCTGCGAGCTTCCTGGGGCTGCCCCGGGTGGTGGCCGGGCCGCTGGCTAGGCGGCAGTACTCCCTCGTCCTGGACGCTTCCTCATAGACCCCTATCCGCCTCGTAAGATCCACTATCTCCTCCTTGTCC
Source organism: Pyrodictium occultum (assembly GCF_001462395.1). Lineage (NCBI taxonomy): Archaea > Thermoproteati > Thermoproteota > Thermoprotei > Desulfurococcales > Pyrodictiaceae > Pyrodictium > Pyrodictium occultum. Next base: position 148,401 of record NZ_LNTB01000001.1, on the reverse strand, counting down.
AGGCCGGCGAGGGGCCGGATAAGCGGGACCCGTAGGGGCCTGGCGCGGGCGAGGGCGCTGAGGTTCTTCAGCGTCTGGCTCGAGACCTGGCCCACGCTCTCCCCCGTGTAGAGGGCGTCGTACCCCAGCTCCAGGGCCATCTTCTCCGCGGCCACGTACATGGCTAGCCTGAGGACGAGCTGGGCGTAGCTACGCTCGACGAGGCCCGCTATAGCCCTGGTGACGGGGCGGAAGTCGATGGCGTAGAGCCTTGGCCGGTAGCCGTAGAGCCAGGAGCCGGCGAGCCGGTAGCCCACACGGAGCGCGTCGCCGAGCGAGGCGGGGCTGGCGAGCACATAGTGGAGCAGGTCCACCTCCGCGCCCCTCTTAGCGGCCATCCAGGCCGCCACGGGGGAGTCGAGGCCGCCGGAGAAGAGGGCGAGTACCCTCCCCTCAACACCCACGGGGAGGCCTCCGGGGCCCCTCCGCGTCTCCCGGTAGACGTAGGCTCTCCTGCCCCGGATCTCTACATGGACCTCCACTTCGGGGTTCTCCAGGTCTACGCCGGCGGAGAGCGGGTAGAGGGCGGCGCCTATCACCCTGGCAGCCTCGAGGCTTGTGAAGCCCTCAGCCCCGCTCCTCCTGGCGCGGACGGCGAACTTCTTCCCGCGCACCCAGTCCCCGGCTATCTCCCTGACACGCTCAGCCAAGTCCTCGAGCACCTTATACTCTACCACGTGAGCCACCGTAGCCCAATGGACCCCGAAGACCCTGGTAAGCGTATCCACAGCCTTCTCTAACTCTCCGTCGCTGCAGCCGGAGACGTAGAGGCGGGCGGCGTGTATCCACACCCTCCTACAGCCGACGCCGCTCCTGGAGAAGGCATCCAGTATGTTCCTTATGAGCCTCTGCTCGAACCTAGGCCTAGTCCTCTCGGACTTGAGGACTATCTCGCCTGAGACGCTGGCGAGAACAACCCTATCCTCCATGGCGCGGTCCCGGAGGCGGCCGGCTCCGACAAGGCAGGCTGTCCAGATTTAGACCATTAATAGTTAGGCCATTAATAGCCGCGGGGGCTAGCAGCTGCAGCCTGCACGCTGCTTAAGATGAACCCTCATTAAATCCATGTTGTATGCGTCTATTATTATCATGCGCCCCTTGCTGACCTCTCCCACACCGGTGATCAATTTCATAAGCTCGGTCACGGCTATTGAGCCGACGAGCGCGACCACGGGGCCCACTGCAGGTATCTTGGCCGGAGTCTTGAGGGAGGGGGGCAGGAGGCAGCGGAGGCAAGGGGTCTCGCCGGGGACAACAACTATGACCTGGCCCTGGAGCCCGTAGACCCCCGCGTGTACAAAGGGCTTACCTCTCCGGTAGGCGGCCCTATCGAGTATGAACCTTGCCTCCCAGTTGTCGAGGCCGTCTATAACGTAGTCGGCCTCGGAGACGAGTCCATCCACGTTGTCCTCGGTTATACGCTCGGATACAGCTACTATCTCGACATTGGGGTTGAAGCGTCTAAGCTTCTCGGCGGCGGCTATGGCCTTTGGCCTACCTAGGTCATCCACCGTGTAGAGCACCTGACGGTTGAGGTTGGACTCGTCCACCACATCGCCGTCCACAAGGACTAGCTTCCCTACACCGAGCGCCGCCAGGTAGAGGGCCTCGAAGGAGCCCAGGCCGCCTACCCCAGCCACCAGCACGCTAGCCTTCTTCAACCTCTCCTGGCCCTCGACCCCGAATATCGGTATCTGCCGCTCGTAGCGGAGAAGCTCGGAGGGCGAAAGCAGTGAATTGCTCCTACCCTCGACGTCCACAGCGCATCTCTCCCCCAGAGCGATGCTTAGGGGCGTGCAGCTGGAGCCGGGAGCCTCACTACTGGGCACAGGTAATGGGGGTATTAAGGAGCGGCGCAGCCGGCTCACCCTACGTCGCAGCGGTCGGATCGTCGTGAGATCTTCATCCGGGTGGGCCGCTCTGTCTGGGACGGCGTCCTCATCCCGCAGCCCCTGCTGGCGGCGGGCAATCGTTAATTCTAGTTACGCCCGGTGGCCGGGGCAGGGCAAGGCTCTTGGCAGCGCTGCTGGAGCTTCTCGGGCCCGGGGAGCGGGTGGAGCTAGTGGTACAGCCGATAGCGTCTATCGAGAACCATGGGGTGCTGCCGCTGGGCTCGGACCTGCTGATAGCCAGGTGCGTGGCTGAGAGGCTGAGGCTCCCCCGGGGGGCGGCTGTAGCCCCTCCAATACCGTACTCGACAGCAATGGAGCATGAGGGGTTCCGCGTATCCCTATCGCCCGAGACATTCATACGCTACCTCGTCGAGGCTGGCTCCTCTATCCTCCAGGGCGCCCGCAGCCTCGTGTTCGCTGTGTTCCACGGAGGCGCCTTCCACGCCGCCTACCTGGCTGCCAGGGTGCTCCGGGGCCGCGGCCATGACGCCTACCTCTTCAACTTCTGGGATACAGTCTCCAGGGCCCTCGGCAGGGAGGCGTTGATCCACGCGGACTGTGTGGAAGCGAGCATCCTCCTAGCCTGTGGCCACTCCAAGGGCGTCAAGCCGGTAGAGGAGCTGGGGGAGGAGTGCCTCCGTAGCTCGCCTGGGTTCCAGCCCTGGGTGGCTAGGGACGTCCCCGGCATCTACCCGGCTGAGCCCGTCCCGGCCTCGAGGAGGCTTGGGGAGAGGCTGCTCGGAGAAGCGGTCACCCGGCTAGAAGAGCTTGTAGAATCGATACTGGGGCGCCGGAGAGCCTCTTCACCAGGGTGACCCGGAGCGAGCCGCTCCACTGGGCCTCGGGGAGCGCAGCCGCCAGGAGCCTGTCTGCGGGGGCGCCTTCCTCCACCGCCGCCGCCTCCAGGCCGAGGAGCCTAGCACAGTCCAGGGTGGCTGCCCGAAGGAGTGTCTCGGCCAGGGCCTCGGCGCTGCTTCTGCCGGGCGAGTGGGCGGCTATGTACGCGAACGCCATCTCCTCCGCAACCCTAGGGGGTACCCAGGCGGCGTTATCGGTGCCGAGCGCCACCATGGTCTCCCTGGCCAGGGCCGGGATGAGGCTTAGCGCCGGGAGCCGGCCCAGGTGGTACATGTTGGAACGGGGGCAGAAGACCAAGCCTATCCCGGCCCTGGCCAGCTCCGTCAGCTCCTCGGGGCTCAGGTAAGTGAGATGGATGGCTGCGGAGGGCCGGGTCTCGAGGACCAGCTCGTAGTCCCTGGAACGGTAGAGCTCAGGTGTCTCGGATACGTGCACGTGCACGTGGCCGCCTATGCGCCTCGCCTCGCCGGCGAGCTGTTTAAGCTCCCAGGGGGCGAGGTCGAGGGCCGTGTCCAGCCCGACGCCTCCCACCTCGCGGAGGAGCCGGCTGTAGGCCTCCAGGCTCTTCGACTCCGGCTGGGCCAGTATCCTGGCCGAGGAGCCGGGCGCGGACATTATCTTCCTGACCAGCTCTACGCCCCTCGCCCCCAGCTCGGCGTAGACGCCGGCGTACAGCGCCCCCTCCGATGCAGCGCGGGCGGCGACCGTGGAGGCCCTCTCAGCTATCTCCTCGTCGCCTAGGCTGGAAAGGAGCCGGTACTTCAGCCCCGTGGGCAGCTCCACCAGCTCGTTGAGAGGCAGCGTCTCCCCGGCCTCGGCTATAGAGGCGTCGAGTATGTGGAGATGAGCGTTGCAGAGCGCTGGGAGGACGACAACCCCCGGGAGCAGCCGTCTCGAGGGGCTGCAGCCCTTCCCCAGGCCTCTTACCACGCCCTCGTCGTCCAGGTCTATGCATGGCCTGCTCACTGGCTCGAGCTCGCCGCCGGCTAGGGCGGCCAGCACCTCCACCTGCACACTCTTACTCGATGTAGACCGTCTCCCCCTCGTACTGGGCCTCATCAAGCGCCCTAAGCCTCCTCACTAGCTTGACGGCGGCCTCCACTGAGCGGCGCGCATAGTCGTCGACGCGCTCAAGCGCCTGCATCCTGTTCATCCCGGGGCCGGAGATTCCGAGGGTGACAGGCTTCCCATACTTCTCCGCGAGGTCCATGAGCTTCCTGGCTATCTGATGCGCTATAACCTCGTCGTGCTTGGTGGCGCCGGTTATTATGGCGCCGAGGGCCACGACAGCGTCTACATCGTCCTTGCGAAGCAGCTTCTCAACCAGGAGGGGCATATCGTAGGCGCCCGGCGCCCTAGCCACATAGGTTACCGTGGCCCCGAGGAACTTGGCGTGGCTGAGCGCGCGCTGGAGCATAAGGTAGGTGACATCGTGGTTGAACTCGGACACCACTATAGCCAGCCTCACTCCCTCCCCCGCAGCCACTCTCAAGACACCCCGAGGCTAGGCGCTACGCCCGAGGATTTTAAGGAGGAGCCCAGGGGTTACCATGTTATCGGGCCTGCGTCTGGATAGCCCTGCCTCCTCCCCGTCCCGGCGCGCTCGGTGAGAACGTCGGGGCGGTAGAGGAGCAGGTAGAGGTTCTCCGCATGCTTCCGCGCCCGGTCAACGGCTATCCGGTATAGCTCCTCCTCGCTCTCGGCCTCGTCCTCGTGGACGGTTACATCTATTATATGCTTCTCGAGCTCGAGCTGGACAAGCTGCATGGCCAGGCTGTAGACCCCGTAGCTTATCTTATCGTTAAGCGTCCTGCCCACCCAGCCGAAAACCATGCCTGCATCACAGTCCTCCTTCTTCATCAGCCTCTTGATCTCTACTGGTATGTCCTTAATACCCGGCACGGTGCGGCGCACTATCCTGGCGCCCGGCATCAGGTTTAGGAGCACGTCTATAGCGTGCCTAGCCATGTCAACCCTGGCAAAGGTTGTATCTACAATACAGATCTTCACCAAGCCTCTCCACCAGGTCTATTATCTCGCTACCCTCGACCAGGGGGATCCCCTTTTCCCTGGCGAGTCTCCCTGCCTCCTCAACGCTGAGGACATCCCCCTTTGAAAGCATCTCCACCACTACGACTGAAGGCGTCATCCCAGCCAGCATTGCCAGGTGGAGGGAGAGCTCCGTATGCCCCCTTCTCTCGCGGAGCCTACGGCCCAGGAGTATGGGCACGTGGCCGGGCGCCACGAAGTTCTCCAGGAAGTAGCGGCGGGCCTCCCCCACCCTGCCATCCACAATCATCGAGAGCACCCGGTCCAGCTCCCTTATAGTGGTGGCTCGGTCGCGGTCCCGTATACCGGTCCTCGCGCGCACGCTGTTAACCCATATGGAGAAGGCTGGCTGGTCGCCGTACCCCAGGGTGCGGCTGGCCAGCGGCGCCAGCTCCGGTATACTTGCTATGATCTCGTAGCCGTAGCGCAGCCCGAGGAGCCTGCCGGCCTGGAGCGGCATGGCGTAGCAGATGAGGCCTCCCGCTAGCATCCGCATCTCGTAGATGTGGTCCACTGTAACCCTTGAGGCATGTATAACGTAGTCTACCTCGTTCTCGCGGGCCTCGTCATCGTGGACTAGCACTGGGAGGCCCCTGCGGAGAGCCTCGAGAGCCTCATCCAGGCTGCCCGCCAAGACCCTGCATGCACCCCGCGGAGAGCCTTCTAGGGCGCGTGGGCTCCCTGGAGTTAGCAGCGGCCCGGGCTCCTGAGCGCTGGCTTTTCCCCGGGCCCGATTATGTAGAGGCTGAGGTCCCTCCTACTCCTTATCACGGATAACGCGTGGGCGGCGCGGGCGAGCGCTTCCCTAGGCGACGCGGCGACGCCGACACCGAGCTTGTAGCCTCCGCCATCTATGAGCCTCTGGACAAGCTCCAGGGCTTCTTCAAGCTCCTCCGCTGGTGCAAAAACTACCAGGTTGTCGCCGCCCAGATAGCCCGGTATGTAGCCCCTGGGCAGAGCCTTCTCCACGAGCCGGGCGTGAAGCTTCGCAACCTCGGCGAACGGGGTTATGAAGCCCTTGCGGAGTCTCTCCGAGCTGACACCGTTCATGTCTATATGTATCGCTGCCACTTCCGAGCCGGGCTCCTCCGGCTCCCCGTCAAAGACTACACCCGGCTCGAGAGGGGGCATGCTCCAGCCGGGGCGGCTGGTGCTGGTAACCCTAATGGCCACGGGGACCGGGGACTCTCGGGACATGGCCTTGTATAGGCTCTCCACCGCCCTGAGGGGCACACCGTTCAGCAGCGCGATCATTATATCGTGGCTGGCCGGGATGACGTGGCCTCCATGCAGGGCTGCAGCCTCCACGGCGGCCCGGTATATGGCGGCCTGCCTCCCCTGGATGGCCCACTCTCTGTCATAGCCTAGGCTCTCGGTCCACTCCCTGTACCCTAGCAGCGCTATCACACCGACCAGCAGCGGCATTCCCGTTCACCACTCGTAGAGCTGCTCAGCCCTCGTTGTAAGCCCTCTAAGCTTCTGGGAGAGGCAGGGTTCTATGTAGGGCCCGGAGGCAGGGGGGCAGCAGGTAGACTCCACCCGGTAGGCTGCATGGACGCAGTTGCCGCAGGGGCATTTCTCCATGCATACTAGCCTCAGCCTGGGGGACTCGCTGGTTGTGGCGAAGCCCCGGGCCTCTGGATCGTCGACCACGCTCCTCCCCGCGGCGAATACGTAGGGGGTGTAGGTTACCCTAAGCTCGTCCACGAGGCCCTCCCTTAGCATGCTATAGTTGAGCACTCCCCCGCCCTCGACAAGCAGCCGGCGGACACCGTACACTGTCACAAGTATCCTCATGGCCTCCCCGAGGTCAATGACGCCGTCATCCCCGACTAGGTGGACGCGGGCCCCACGGGACTCTAGGCGCCTAATCTTCTCAGGGTCACGGGTGGCCGTGAACACTATGACCGGCGGCCCCGGCTCCCGGAGGAGGCGTAGATCCTCGTGGATCCGAAGCCGCCCGTCAACCACCACCCGGTAGTACCGGTCGCTGCGGGGCTCGAGCCTCTTCCTGAGAGAGGGGTTATCTAGCAGAACGGTGGACGCCCCCACCATCACCGCCTCGGCGGCGCCGCGGAGCAAGCGGAGCCTCGTCAAGTCGTAGCTGCAGCTCAGCATGCTGTAGCCTGTTGAGGATGCTATCCTCCCGTCGACGGTGGCTGTCGAGAATATAACCGTGTATGGCCGTGCACCCACAGCCCTCATACCTGCCTCCGCTTGTCAGCTGCAAGAGCCTGCTTAGCCCTCTTTATAGTGCCGCTAGTCCTCACGGGGATTATCACCGCGCGTCGGCCCCCAACGCGCCTCACGAGCCCGAGAGCGGCCAGCACCAGGTACTTGGTGTCATGAGATGCTCTGAGCACCCCGGCGGCTCTCTCGGGGTCGTAGTAGACTAGCTGGAGCCGCGAGAGGGCAACTGTTAGCTGGCCTGCCAGCCTCTCTACGGCCCTCTTCACCGCTTGCTCGACCTCCTCGGGCGAGGGGGGCTCATCGCCCTCGTAGACTATGTAGAAGGCTATGTAGCGGCGCCGCCTCTTCCTACGCAACCTCTCCAGGAACTCCTCGGCCTCCATGCTCTGGAGCGCGTAGCTGGCAGCCTTCAGCACCCTGTCCATCTCCCTGGATACAGCCTTCAGCCTCTCCTCAAGCATCCTATACCGGTCCTCAAGGCGCCTCCTCCAGAGGCTACACCATGCCGCGAGCCCTGCCACCAAGGCGGCGAGAGCCGCTGGAGCGGCGAGGGAGGGGTCCAAGGCCTACGCAGCCCCGCTGGCGTCGAGGCGCCTAGCCTTAGCGTTCACAACAGCGGCCGGGTATCCGGTTACCGCGAGCCTGGCCACAAGCTCTGGCAGCCCAAAGGCTGCCAGGAGAGCCTGCACCACGCGGGGGTGCCACATCTCCCACCGGGTCCTAGCACAGCTAGTGACGGTGAAGGGGGCCTCGTAGGCTGCGGCCCTCCTAGCTATGATCATGGAGCCGCGGAGCCCGCCGCGGGGGTCACCGCCATGGAGGAGGAGGTGGAGCTGGATCTCCACCGCTGCGCCTCCCTCGCGGAGGAGATGCGCCTGGCTCTTATCCATGTACCTGGCCATGCCCGGCGGCAGCACTACTAGGGCAATACGAGGATGCCTGGCCGCCAGCCGTGCCGCCTCAGCAGTCCTGGGCTTCACCGCCACAAGGTCAAAGCTCTGAGCAAGCCTCCTGACTAGGCCCACCGCCTTGCTCCAAGACTCGGCCTCTACCGTGGCGCGGGTGAGAGCCTCGATACCCTCCTCCCGGAAGATCCTGGCGTATTCCCTGGCGTGCTCAGGGTCCCCCGCCTCTACAGCGACGACCCTATACCCCATGACGCCTGCCATAGATGCCATCTCCGCCGCGTCTTTAGAGCTGCGCGGCCTTAGGCATAGGTCTATGTACTTCAAGCCTTAAGCCCCAGCTCCTCTAGGGCTTTGAGAGCCTTCTCTGGGCTCGGAGAGCCGCGGAGCGTTATCACCACGTGGACCACGTCGTCGCCGTCGTGGAGCCTCAGCTCGCCCAGGAAGGCGTCCTGCTTGCTGAACCTTAGGTAGAATTTCCCCTGCCTCTGGTCGTAGCGGTTCTCCAGCATCATTGCCAGTATTCTCCTGCTCTGCTCATCAAGCCTCCTGGCTAGGCCCCGGACAAACTCCTCCGCGTCCCTTCCCTCGATTCTCGCCACGATCCTTGTTATCGGGTTGTTGTAGTGGCCCTCCACTGTACGGGTCTCGAGCTTCACCCTGCCTCTGAGGCCTTCAGGAACAATATTGAGCACTGCCTGCTCAACTCTCTCCACATCCTCCGTGGCATGGGCATGGGCTGCTATCTCTACTCTGATAACCCTTGTAGGCATACCCATCTGCTTCTACGCCTCCAAGCGGCCAGGGCCCGTGGCTAGAGCGCTAAGCTGCCTGCCGGGATCCTCCAGGCACCAGCCCTGTAGGGGTAAAATCCCTCAGTAACCCGGGAGAGGCCGGCAGAGGGAAAGTGCGGGAGAGAGGCTAGCGCACGCAAAAACCTGCAGCAGCCCGCGTAGGAGGCTACTGGAGGTCGCCGCGGTGGTACTTCTCGCGTATCTCGTCGGGGGCAATGAGCCTGGCGCCGCGGTGGGCCTCGTGGCGCTTCTTGAGCCTGCGCTCCTTCTGCTTCTTCTTCCACTTGTACTTGTGGGTGCCGCGTAGCCCGCGTGTCTTCCGGAGCCCGCGCATCTTCTTGCCAGCACTGGTGAGGCCGCGGAAGGCGCGGCCACGGTGCTGCTTCTCACATATCCATCCCAGGTCCTTGTCCCTGCAGACGGCGGGGTGGCTACGGTCTACAAGTATGACCTCATACCACTTGTACTTGCCATCCTCCGCCACGTAGTAGCTATTGAGAACCTCCATGTTGGGATACTTCCTGGCCGCACGCTCCTCCGCGATGAGCCTCGTAGACTTGGCTGGGGCGTAACCGTAGACACCCATCCTCTTGGGGCGGCGGCCCTTATTGGGCCTAGGCCTGTTAAGCCCGCCCTTGCGGACGCGGACCCTGACCACTATGATGCCCTGCTTGGCCTTGTAGCCGAGGCTCCTTGCCCGGTCGAGCCTGGTAGGCTTCTCTATCCTTACCACGCTGGGCTGCCTGCGCCACTCCATTAGGCGGCGCCTCCATAGCTCGGCCAGCTCCGGTACCTCGTAGCGCTGCTTCCACGTCTCGCGGAGGTAGTGGTAGAGGCCGCGGGCCATCGCCTATCCCTTCCCGTCCTTAATAGCCCAGAGAGTGGCTAGGCCGTATACCCTGTTAAAAACACTACAGCCCCGCTGCCCTAGAGGGGGTGAGGACCTGCCCGCATGGCCGAGCCGGCCCGGGGGCGCCGGGGCCGGGGTGGCGAAAGGGTACGCCCCGTCCGACCCTTCCTAGCCCCTCTTGGCGGCCGCCGCCACGATCTTTATCACATCGTTATCCTGGAGCACGTAGTCCTCCCCTACACGGATCTTAGTCTTGACATTGATAGCGTAGAGGAATGTCCTCCCCAAGTCGGTGTGGATCATGTAAGCTAGCTCCCTGGCAGTGGTGCCGCGGGGGACGAGGTAGGCGTCGGGGAGTATTCTCCCACGGGAATCGCTATACTTGTTAGCATCCTCAACAGGGTACACGACAATCATGTCTAGCAGCTCCAGGAACGCCCTGTTTATAGCGTCCTGGACCCCGGTGGAGCCCCATTTGCGGAGAACCCTCTCCCGGATATACTCGAGCGCCTTGAGCTGCTTCTCCGAGAGCCTGGACTCGTCGACTATATGGAAATCGCTGTCGCCCGGAACATACTCTATGAGACCGGCGCGGGCGGCCCGGCGGAGAGCCAGCTCCGCCGCCGCGCTGGTAGGCACCACTATGTAGTCTCTCAGCTCGCTTCTCATCCTCCTTATGTTGTCCTCCGCCTCCGGTATATCAGCCTTGTTAGCCGCTATAAGCATTGGCTTAGACCTCCTCACAGCTGTTGCAAATCTGCGCAGGTCCTCCCTCGTCCAGGAGGTTAGCTTCTTCCCCTCAAGCCCGCTGGTCTTCAGGGCTTTCTCGACGTGGCTTCTCCCTATACTGAGGCCGCTCAACCTCTGAGCGAGCGCCTCTACAACGCTGACACCCGTGGTCGAGACCTTCATAGCGAAGCGGTCCCAGCCATCGAGTAGTATACCGTATATCCACTCGTCCAGCTCCCTCTCTAGCCAGCGCACCTCCTCGACGGGGTCGTAGGTGCCTGGAGGCACGGGGTTCCCTGCGGCATCGGTGGAGCCCGAAGCGTCTACCACAAGTATTATCGCGTCAGCCCTCCTTATCGCATCGAGGAACCTGTTGCCCAGGCCCTTGCCCTGGTGAGCCCCGGGGATGAGGCCTGGTATGTCTATGAGCTTTACCGGGATGAAGCGCCACCCGTTGATGCAATAGCCGGTGGCAGGCTCGCAGCGCGGCAGGCCGAGTTCTACGTGGACGCAGCGTTTCCTCACGTAGCCCACGCCTGTGCTCGGCTCTAGGGTGACGAAGGGCCTGTTGCCTATATCCACTGTGGCCAGCGTGGCGGCTGCGAAGAAGGTTGACTTGCCCACGTTTGTCTTCCCTACTATGCCCGCCTGCCTCTCCGGTGGAGGCATGGCCTCCCGCTGCACCCTCAGGGCGACGTGGCCGCTAGAGTCTAAATTGATGTTCCGGCTCCCCAGGGAGCCCTGAGAGGAGCAAACTGAGCCGGCGGCATAGATAGAGCTGCGGGGTAAATAGGGCTGGGGGTCTAGTAGTCGCCTACTATCTCCTCGTCGCTGAAGAACACTTTGTACTCGCGTTCGAAGGATTCCCTGCTATCGCTGGCATGGATCACGTTGGCTCCTATGTCGAGGGCGAAGTCCCCACGTATGGTGCCTGGCGGAGCCTTCCTGCCGTCGGTGGGCCCTATCATAAGCCTCACAACCTCAACAGCGCTGTCGCCCTCGAGTATCATAGCCACCACAGGGCCGCTTGTTATGAAGTCCACGAGCTCCTCGAAGAACGGCTTGCCCCTGTGTACCTCGTAGAGCTTCTCCGCCTCCTCCCTGGTGAGCCACTTCATCTTCAGCGCCTTTATCTTGAGGCCCTTCCTCTCGAACCTGGATATTATCTCCCCGACTAGGCCCCTCTTGACGCCGTCAGGCTTTATCATTACGAAGGTGCGCTCCACCGCCAAGGCTGGGCGCCTCCGCCAGCTGCCCTGCTCGTTCATGCAGGGTGGCGGTGGCCGCCAGGGGCTATAAGAAGGACGCTCCTAGCCCACGCAGCTCCTCCCCGGGGCCGGCCGTGACCGGCTGCATAGCTGTCCTTGGCACTGGACGCCTAGGCTCGGCTATCGCGAGAAGGCTCGCCTCCAGGGGCCACCGGCTGGTACTGTGGAACCGTACCCCCGGCAGGGCCCAGGCGCTGGCCGGGGAGATAGGGGCCCGGGTCGCGTCCTCCCCCAGGGAGGCCGCCGAGCAGTGCAGCTACGTGCACATAGTGGTCTCCGACGACGAGGCCTCGCTCCAGGTGCTAGCCGGGGAGAGGGGTGTGGCCAGCGGCCCCCTGGACGGGAGGATCGTGTATAACCACACCACCGTCACACCCGGGCACAGTCTCGCGGCGGAGAGCCTGGTCTCGAGGACCGGGGGCGTCTACGCCGAGGCGCCGGTGGCCGGCGGCCCCCGCAACGCGTTGGAGGGGAGGCTGGTTGTACTCTGCGGCTCCCGCTCCAGCGAGGCTTGCGGCGCGCCACACCTCCACGATCTCGGCGAGGTGGTGTACCTCGGGGAGCCTCCCCGGGCCTCGGCCGCCAAGCTCGCCTTCAACCTCTCCTTCCTCTCCATAGTGGCCGGGCTCGGCGAGGCCTTCGCCCTCGCAGAGGCCTACGGGGTGGGCGCGGAGGTCCTCGTCAGGGAGGTGCTCGGAAGGACCTGGCTGAAGACCATTATTGAGAGGTACGGGGAGAGACTCTGGCCCCGCGGCGAGGCCAGCTTCACCGCCAAGCTGGCCGGGAAGGATGCCAGGTACGCCTTCGAAGCTCTCTCCGCAGCAGGCCTGCCCGGCGGCGTAGCCGCGGCGGTTGCAGATCACTACGCGCTTATGGACATGATGGGCTACGGCGAGGAGGACTACCCGTCGATAGCGGGGTTCCTGGCCAGGCTGGCTAGAAGGGGGCAGGGCTAGCACGGCGCCTATACCCGGGCCCTGGGGCTGCACAGCGGTGCTAGGCCCATGGAGGCGGCAGGGCTAGCAGCGATAGCTGTGACCGTCGCCGCCTGGAGCCTGGCCCCGGTAATAGTGAGCAGGGCTGCCGCCAAGCTAGGCCACATCGACCCACTAGCCTTCAACGGGTGGCGCATGCTCATAGCAGCTGCGGCCACTATACCTCCCGCTTATATATACGAGCGTTTTCCCTTGAAGACGCCCTGGCTCGACCCCATGTTCGAGCTAGGCGTGTGGCTTGGAGGGGTAGTCGCCACAGTGCTGGGCGATAGCCTCTTCGTCTACAGCGTGAGCGGGGTAGGGGCTAGCGTAGCGATGCCCGTATCCTACCTCTTCGTCATATGGACCGGGGCTTACGACTACCTCCGGGGGGTCGCGGGGCCCCAGGTCCTGCTGGCGGCCGTGCTGGCCGTCGCAGGGGTGTGGATCGTCTCTACAAGCGAGGGCGGGAGGACGGGTGGCTCGAGGAACAGGCGGCTGGCAGCCCTTGCAGCCGCTGTGGCTACCTCGCTAGTCTGGGGCGGAAGCATGTACGCCTACCAGGTTGCCCTCTCGAGAGCTGGCTACCTCAGCGTGGCCAGCGCCCGCGCCGTGTTCACTACACTGGTCCTCCTGCCCCCCATGCTCTCCTGGCGCGGGGCCGGGAGGGTGGCGGGGGAGATCGTGCTGAGCTCTCTGCTAGGCTACGTGGTTGGCGCGCTAGCCTTCCTGGAGGCCTTGACGCTTATGCCGGCGAGCCTCGTCGCCCTAGGCATAGCTATGACGCCGGTGGCCAGCCAGGCTCTAGCAGCGCCTCTAGCCAGCGAGAGGGTGGAGAGGCGGCTGCTCCTGGGGGGAGCGCTCGTGGCCGCAGCCCTAGCGATAGCCGGCATGAAGTGACATGAACGGCGAGGAGCCCCGTCACGGGCGGGGAAAAACCCGGGATGGCTAGTGGCGGAGCCTAGTATAGCGCCTAGTCCACTTGAGCCGGCGGGGATCGCGGCCCATCCTCCAGAGCTTGAAGCACTTACTGCTGCAGAACCAGAACACAGTGCCATCATTCCTCACGTACATTAGGCCAGTGCCCGGCTCTATCTCGCGGCCACAGTATGTGCAGGTGTGGACGGCCGGCATGCCATTGAACACCTCCAGGGACCTGGGCTGGCTTGGCCCCTGCTTCTCATCTACTACCTCCTTCTCCTTCCTAGCCTCCTGGCCTCGCGCTCGGTCTCGCGGAGTATGACTATGTCGCCTAGCCTCACCGGGCCTAGCACGTTGCGGGTCAGCACGCGGCCCTTGTCACGGCCCTCGAGGACCCTCACGCGTACCTGTATTACCTCGCCGTGCACGCCGGTACGGCCTATGATCTGTATGACCTCCGCCGGGAATCCTATCTCCTCTATAATGTTGAAGTCCCTGCTCTTGTCACTGCGCTGGCTCAACCTGGGCTACCCCGCGGAGCCCCCGTGAGTGGATACCGGGCTATAAAACAAGATGCCCTCCTCCAAGGGGCCCGCGGCCTGGAGGGGCTGCGCAGTGGCGCGCGAGGCGGTGGAGGCCCTCCTCTCCAGAATCCCTCGTGCCGCCTCCAGCAGGCTGCTGGAAGGGGCTAGCCCTCACGCTATCCTAGCAGCGTTCTACGCCGCCAGGCTCTGCAGGCTGGAAGGCTGCAGTGAGGAGACAGCAGCTGCTGCAGCGCTGGCCTACAAGAAGGGGGCCGAAGAAGTGCTTAAGGCGGGTTTGCCACAGCACATAGCCCATCACGTCCGCGGGGCTGTCGAGGAGGCAGAGGAGGCTTACCTGCGCTCTCCTAGCTCGCAGTACGCAATGATCATCCTAGATGCGGACGCGCTTGCCCATATAGGCGCGTTCACTCTATTCAATATATCGACGGGATATGCAGCCTCTCTCGAAGCCCTGCTTCAGGCTGCTTTGGAGTCGCTGAGCTATGCCGTGGCGTCAGACTACATACTCTACACCCGCGCGGCCAAGAGGCTGGCCTCCAGCATGAAGCCCCACACCCTGGCCTACTTCAACTGGGTCGCCGAGGAACTCACCAGCCTCGGCATGAAGGCGAGAGTGAGAATAGAATCCACCATTGGGGGGACAGTGGCCTACCTGGATCTCGAGACCTGCCCCTGCGGCGGGGAGACGGTGAAGGATAAGGTCGTGAAGCCTCTGGCCAACTGCACAAAGTACATCATAGGGTTCAGCTGCAGCGGGTGCGGCTTCAGCGCCAGGGCCGAGACATGTATACCGGAGACCACCAGGGCCAGGTAGGGATGCGCCCTCTGCACCAGGGAGCTGCTGAGGGGCCTGGAGGAGAAAACCGCTGCAGGCTACGGCCCGAGGGAGGGCCAGGGGGCTTAGCTGGCCTTGGCCTTCAGCTCGTTAACCGCCTTGATTATCTCGTCCACGAGGCTCTTGGCCTCACCAGGGTCTATTATGCAGGCGCTGGCGGCGGCAACCTCTATCCCAGCGGCCTCGCCCAGCCTCTTCTTGCTGGGAACGTAGATGTAGGGTATCTTCTTTTCCTCACAGAGGAGTGGGAGGTGTGCCACTATCTCCGGCGGGTCAACGTCCTCGGCTATCAGCACCAGCTTGGCTAGGCCGCGCTCGACACACTTGGTGGTCTCGTTGGTGCCCTTCTTTATCTTGCCGGTCTTCCTGGCTATCTCGAGAGCCTGGTAGGCTTTCTCGGCTAGCTCCTCGGGTACCTCGAACCTCACGTAGAAGGGCTTGCTCATGGCTCATCCTCCTCCCGTGCCGGTCGTCGCCGGCTCCGCTTCCAGGCCACCGCCTCGTCTCGGGTTTACAAAACTAGCGGGGATGCCGCAAGGGGGGCTACTCGTGGGCAAATATAGCTACTATTTTCCTTGCAGAGCCGTCCTCCGTCTCAAGCGCGTCGACGCGGGCAAAGCCCATGCGGACAAGCTGCACTACCTCCCCAGGCCTCAGCTCCGCCGCCGCTGCCTCGACGAGGCCGCGGCGCTGCACCAGGTCAAGCCCCTCGGGGACTAGCAGCTCCAGCTGGAGTGCAGCGTCTCCGGGAACCCACTGGATTATTGGAGCCTGGTGCTTCCTGGCCTCCTCGAGGCCCATGCTATGGAACCTGGCCACCACGCGGCTCTCCGATGCATCCACAACCTCGATGTTAAAGGCCTCCATCAGCCTCACTACTCTTCCCGGCTCCAGTAGACCTCGGTCGCTCCGCGACACATATATGGTCGTGGATGGACCCTTCACCAGTATCCTCCTCGATCCCAGCTTGCCGGATGGGTGGTAGGGTATCTCGAGCCAGCGCTCCTCCCAGGGTATATCATTTACAACGAGGGGCAGCGGGGGTATGGCCGCCATGATCCTGCGGGCTGCCGGGTCCACTATAGCCCGGTTGACGGCGGCTAGGTTAGCGTAGCTGATGCTCGCATCCGTGTACTTGACGCCTACGTCGAGTATAACCCTCCTTATGGCCTCGGCTGTTATGCCGCGCCTCCGGAGCCCCGCTATAGTGGCGAACCTGGGGTCGTCAAGACCGGCTCCTATACCCTGGTCGAGAAGCCTCTTAAGTGTAGACTTGCTCATTATGAAGCCTTCCAGCTTCAGCCTACCAAAGTGAATGACGTTCGGGTACTTCCAGCCCATGTAGCCGTATATGTATTTCTGCTTGATAGTGTTCTGCATATGCTCCTTGGCCCTCAGTATGTGAGTGACACCCATCATGTGGTCATCTACTGCCGCTGCCAGGTTGTAAGTGGGCCACACAACGTAGCGGTCCCCCACGAGGGGGTGAGGGTGGCGGCTAGTATCTATAATGCGGAGGGCTACCCAGTCTCTCACGCTGGGGTCTGGATGGCGTGGGTCCGTCTTAATCCTGACCACAGCCTCGCCCTCGGAGAGCCAGCCCTCCAGCATCCTGTCCCATAGCTCTAGGTTCTCCTCCGGCGCCCTCAGCCTGGGAGGATACTCCGCCAGCTTACCAGCGTCACGGTACCGGCGAAACTCCTCCGCGGGCCTATCATCGACGTAGGCGTGGCCCTTCTCAAGCAGCTGCCTGGCAACCTGGTAGTATATCGGGATGCGCAGGCTCTGTATGTATTCCTCGTCCCACCTGACGCCGAGCCACTTGAGATCCTGCTTTATGAGCTCGTAGGCCTCCGGGAGCGGTGTCTTGGTCCTTGGATCTGTATCCTCGAAGCGGAGAATCATCCTGCCCTTGTACATGACCTTGTACTCGTAGCTCAGTATTGCTGGTCTAGCGTTGCCCAAGTGTATTATGAAGTCCGGGTTAGGGGCGAAGCGTGTTACAACCTTACCCTCCTCGGCGCCGGGGAGCGGTGGCAGGCCCCTCTCCTGCTCTCTCGGCTTCGCAAGCCTCTCCTTAACCCAGCTATAGTGTTCCTCCAGCAGCCTTTTCTGCTCCTCGAGAGGCAGCTTATTTACCTCTGCAACTATCTCGCGGACTATGCCGGCTATCTCCCTAGCGTGAGCCCTCAAGTCGGGCCGTTCAGCCATAATCTTGCCCATTACCGGGCCTACTGCCGCTCTCCCCCCATGCTCTACCGCGTTGAGCAGCGCGTACGCCCTCGCCAGCTCGCGCACCTCGTCAGGATTGTACGTCAATCTCCTTCACCACCTCCTCGGGGGCTACCAGCACTATGTTCTTATCAGGCCCTGCCTCAGGGGAAGAGTAGATATAGACGACGACACCCTTCACGTGGCTGCGAATACGGCGTACCTCCAGCTTCCTAGTGGCTATGAAGCCCAGGGTGCTCTGCACACCGACCCTACTGCCCTCGCATACCTCGAGAACTACACGCATACCCTCCAAGGGTATAGGCTCCACGGGGCTGCCTGCCTCGACTAGCAGGCCTCTCCGGTACTCCCGGGGGAGCACCACTATGAAGCTCCTCCTGGACTTCTTGGCCACCAGGTCCACTATACTCTCCAGCTCCACGCCGTAGATGGCCTTGCCGAAGCACCTCTCGCCCTCCGGGCAGCCCCTGGAGCGCTGAGCTACACCGTTCCTCAGCACAAGGTAGTCGCTGGACTCGAGCCCCTCGATAAAGAGCTGGGGTATAAGGTAGGGGTACTTGTGGCAGCTATCGTCCCCCGGCACGCCGACACTACCTCGTTCTGGAGACGGCGAAGCTTGCGAGCTCCTCAAGCATCTCCCGGTACTCGTTTTGGGGGAGCACGCGGAGCGCTGATAGAGCTTGCTCGCTATAGCGGCTTGCTAGCTTCTCCGCATAGTCTATGGCGCCGCTCTCCCGTATGAGCCTGGCAGCCTCCTCCAGCTCCTTCCTCGTGGCCTCGTTGTTCCCGAGCACGGAGAAGAGCTTCTCCCTCGCCTCCCCCTCGAGGCGGGAGAGGGCATAGATTATGGGGAGGGTCTTCTTGCCCTTCCTTATATCGCTTCCAACGGGCTTACCCAGCTCTTTCTCGTCGCCTATAATGCCCAGTATATCGTCTCTTATCTGGAACGCTATGCCAAGACTCTTGCCGTAGCTCGCGAGGGAGGCGAGGATATCCTCGTTGTCTGTCGCCACAAGCCCGCCGAGGACCGCCGAGGCCTCGAAGAGGGCGCCAGTCTTCTTGTGTATCATCTTCAGGTAGTCCTCTACATCTACCTCCTCCTCTTCCTCAAACATTATGTCCATGGCCTGGCCCTCCGCTATCGTTGACGAGGCCCTGGCTAGCACCTGGACGGCTCTCGCCACTCGTTCGGCCGGGACCCCTCTGCCACGGGCGTCTATGAGCGTCTCGAAGGCCTTAGCGTAGAGGAGGTCGCCCGCAGTTATCGCTAGCGGCTCCCCCCACAGCTTGTGGACTGTGGGCACCCCGCGGCGGAACTCGTCCCGGTCCATTATATCGTCGTGGATGAGGGTAAAGTTATGCACTAGCTCTACCGAGGCTGCGAAGGGTAGAGCCTTCTCAGCCTCTTCCCCCAGAGCCTCGGCGACAGCCACCACTATTACTGGGCGTAGCCTCTTCCCGCCGGCTCGTATCAGGTGGAGTGCCGCGTTGTATAGGTCCTCCGGCTCGCCGTAGACCCGGGCGTATATGTAGCCGTCGACCAGGCTTGCTACCCTAGCTATGTAGTTTCTAAGCCTCTCGGACAGCTGGGGCAAGGCATTCGACCTCGCCTAGCATCCTCTAACCGGGGCCTCGCGGCAGCGGACTACACGGGGGAGCAGCCGCTGCCAGGCTTGTACAGTAGCCGGGTGCCATTAAGGTATAGCTGAACATCCACGCCCCGGGACTCGAGGATGCTGCGCAGCCCTGGTTTAAGGATGAGGCTCGTGCTGCGCAGCTCCTCTAGGCTGCGTGACCCGGTGAGGAACATGGCTGCGCGGATCTCGGCCACTATTCTTTCTAGGAGTGCCTTCACCCCCTGCTCGCCGCCCCGAGCGTAGGCGTTTATCACGGGGAGGGCTACGCCGGCCAGGTCGGCGCCGAGCGCTATGGCCTTGGCCGCGTCGAGCCCCGAGCGTATGCCCCCGCTAGCTATTATGCAGGCGTCGGGGGCGGCCCACCTGGCCTCCACCACTGCCTGCGCGGTGGGTATGCCGAAGCTGGAGAAGGACTCCGCCGCCTCAGCTAGGATCTCGTCACCCTTGGCCCGGGCGCGGTAGCTCTCCACCCTGACCCAGCTTGTGCCGCCTGCGCCCGAGACGTCTATTATCCTTACGCCGGCTGAGCGGAGGAGCATGGCAGCCTCCATGCCGATGCCGTGGCCCGTCTCCTTGACTATGACTGGCTTGTCCAGCTTCTCTACAAGCTCTCTTATCTTCTCCACCGCTCCCAGGTAGTCGGTATCGCCCTCCGGCTGGAAGGCCTCCTGAGCAGCGTTTAGGTGTATTGCTATAGCATCAGCGTCCAGCATCTCTATAGCCTTCCTGGCCTCTCCCACGCCATACCCCTTCACCAGCTGCGGCACACCTATGTTAGCCACTATCACCGCGGAGGGGGCGCACCTACGAGCTATGGAGAAGGTTTCCGCGAGACCCGGGTCCTCTATGGCGGCCCTCTGGCTCCCAACCCCCATGGCTAGGCCTAGCTCCTCAACCGCCCTGGCTATGGCGCAGTTGATCCGCGTAGCCGCGGCGTGGCCTCCGGTCATGCCCGTTACCATTAGCGGTGCTGAGAGCTTCTTACCCAGGAACCTTAAGCCCATGTCTATGCCGTCTAACGATGCCTCGGGTAGAGCCTTGTAGACTATCTCTACCTCCTCTAGCAGGGTGGTTACGCCGTGCTCTACAATGCTGTCTACCGTGACCCTTATATGGTCGAGCTTCCTGGGCGATGTAGCCGTCAACGACACCCCACCCGTGCACCAGCCCTTGAAGAGGCCTCGGGGCCCGCGGGGTGCTAGAGGATTATGCGTGTGCCTACACCGCGCCCAGTGAGGGCGCTGTAGATCCTGCCGGGGCGGAGCCCGTTCACCACGAGCACCTCGTGTAGCCCCGGGCAGCGGTTGGCCTTCACCGCCTTGATCTTCCTCCTAAGGCCGCCCGTTACATCCACCTTGTCCCCAGGCTCCCTCAGTGTCAGGCCCTCAAGCTCCTCCAGACGGGCCTCTTCGACAAGCCTTCCTCCAGGGTCCAGGATACCGTCTACATCAGTGACATATATCAGCTGTGGGCTGCCGAGGCGGCAGGCCATCTCCACAGCCAGCTCGTCGCCGGATACTATGCACCACCCCCCGCTGCAGGCGTATACGTCGCCGTACACGATAGGTGTTATGCCTACGGCCATGTCACGCTCTATGCCGGCCCAGTTGCACCGGGGGACTAGGCCCTCGGGGCTGCAGAAGCTGTGAGGAGGGTAGATGAGCGGGTTAACCCCCTTGGAGGAGAGGATATCCGCTACCCCCATAGCAAGCTCAAGCATGTACATGGCTACCAGCGAGAGAGCCTCCGCCGCGGGGGCGCCGAGGTTTTGAGCATTATGGGCCGTGATGTGCCCATAACTGCCGCCGCCCAGGACTATCCCGAGGCGTGTCCCCTCGTCTAGCGCCCTTGCCACCTCCTCGGCCACGCGGTCTACCACTCGGTAGTTTAGCCTGAAGCTCTTCTTGTCGGTGAGCACGCTGCCGCCTATCTTTACAACACGAACTCCACTGGGTCGCCCACGCCGGCCCCCGGCCTGCATACCCCATATACCCTCTGAAGCGATGGAGTCCACTTGCACTCTGCCCTGGGTGTCTCTGCGCCGTAGAGGAGGTAGAATACAGCGTTATCCACGCGCTGCACCAGCCGGAAAACGTCTGTATCGCCCTCCCGGAGCCTCTTAGCAGCCTCTACAACCGCTAGCCCGCTGAGCCTGGTGACAGCTGAGCCTATAGGATCCTCCAGGACCTCCTTAGCCTCCTCGCCTATATCCTCCTCCCCCACCAGCTCCAGTTCAAGCCTAGCCCCGGTTGAGAGCCCTAGCGGCTCCTCCCCTCTACGGTAAACAAGGCTCCTACCAGTCGTCAGCGCCTCCCGGAGCCCATCCAGGTAGTCGAGCAGCACCCCGGCCTCCTCGTCCACGCTGCTCGCCGACTCGAGCACCTCCCGCTGGTCTAGCTCGTAGCCGGCGGCCTCCGCCACGGCCTTGACGACCGCCAGGCTTGTAGCGGCGTAGACGGATGCAGCCGGGGGGTAGGAGAGGGGGCTCTCCACCTCCACAACTACCTTTAGCGGCTGCTCAAGCCTCGCCGAGAGGGTGTCCACAAAGGACTTGACTGCGAGCTCGTAGCGCCAGCCGAGCTGGAGCCCTCTGACAGAGGCGGAGGAAACCTCTGCCTCGTCGATGTCAACGTCTATGTAGACGAGGGGGTTGGGCGAAACCAGGATTATGTAGGGGTTCTCCCTCCCCGGCAGCGGGACGCCTGCGAAAACGAGCGCTAGCGGGAACTCGTACAAACCCTCCTGCCTCCCCCGCTCCCGGCAGCGACGCGTCCCCGGGAGGGCTAGTAAAGAGGACTAGTAAACCTGTATGGCGGCGTAGCCTACGACACTGCTCTTATCCCCGGCTACGTCGCCGCTGGTGGCGTAGCGGAGCAGCCTGGCCGTGCCGGCCCCCTTTCCACGGGCATAGTACAGCATAGCCATCACAGCGCCCGGGCCGCACATCGTTATATTATACTTCGTTATGGTCTCGTAGAGCTTCACGGGGTCGAGCTCGAGTATAGCATCTATAGCCAGCTTGTCCTTCGACGAGGCGACGTCGTGCGGCTCGTAGTGCGTGAAGTCGCTACTAGCCAGGACTACAATATCACGGCCAGTCTTCTCCACAGCCTCTAGTATCGCCCTTCCAAGGTCCTCAGAGACCCTGGGCGTCTGCTCATACACCACTATGGGCACTATGCGGAACCGGTTGCCGAAGAGGTACTGGAGGAAAGGCACCTGGACCTCGACGCTGTGCTCCTCGCGGTGCGCTAGCTCGTCGGGCGCAGCGTAGCTGCTAGCCTCTATTATGGCCCTGGCCAGCTCGGCGTCAACCTCTACCTCGCCAAGAGGAGTAACCCAGACGCCACCCGGATACACCGAGACTATCTCGCCGAGCCCCGTGTGGTTAGGCCCAATTATCACGTAGGTCTCGGCAGGACCCTCCAGAGCCAGCTGGTAGTAGGCATGCGCGGCCACAGGGCCGCTATACATGTAGCCTGCGTGAGGCACTACGAAGCCCTTGCTCACCGGCTTCCTCTCACTACTTACCTCGGGGAGTTTGCGCGGGCCTAGTGGGTGGCGGAAGGCCCACTCTATCTGGGCCTTCAGCGCCTTGGGGTCGGCCTCGTAGAATAGCCCCGCCACGGCGGGGAGCCTCTTTCCGCCTGCAACCCGGCTCGTGTAGGCGGCCATCACCGTCACCCCTCATAGAGGCTATGCGCGCCTAGAGGGGGTATCTGTGCAGCCCCTACGTTATGGTAGGGTTTTCGGGAGCTGGATAACTCTGCCGCAGAACAACGCTGAGCTTAGAGGGAAATAGATCTAGGCGCTGAGGGAGGGCAGGTGGGTAAGCCCTAGCGCCGGCGCACCTTGAACTCAAAGGCCTCCGGAGGCTCCGGCAGGTCCTGGCCGGGCTGGAGCTTACCCTGCTCCCTTAGTATCTCCCTGGCGAGTATCCAGTAGGTTAGAGCCAGGCTCCTCCTACCCTTGTTGTTAACCGGTATCACGAGGTCGATATTCTCGACTCTGTTATCGGTGTCGGCCAGAGCGACTACAGGTATACCCATCCTCGCCGCTTCGTCCACAGCCTGGCTGTCAGCGCGTGGATCGCTTACCACTATCACCTCAGGCTCTATGTACCACTCTAGGCTCGGGTTGGTAAAGGTGCCCGGAAGAATCCTCCCCGTGAGCGCCTTGCAGCCTATGTAGGTGCAGAACTTCTGCACCGGCCTCTGCCCGTACTGCCTCACAGAGACAGCCACTATCTTTGAGGGGTCAAAGCGCGCGAGGAACTTAGCAGCCACCCAGAGCCTCTCGTCGGTCTTCCTTATATCGAGTATGTAGAGGCCGTCGGGCCTAACGCGGTAGACGAACCTCCTCATGTATGCTGTGCAGATATGCGTGCCGATGTGCATGCCTGCTGAGAGGTAGCGCTCCAGCGGTACTAGCAGCTCGACTGTCCTACCAGTACCCTGCTGCCTGCCCGCCTCCTGGCTCATAACCACGCACCCGGCGGGGGTCCATCCGGAAGGAGCAATATAGGCGTGGCGGCTCGCCCCCTAAAGGAGCTAGAGCACACGCTTAAACCTGCGCACCTCGTATATGGCAGGCACATGGGTTAGCAGGGTCTTCCTGCAACAGTACCTCCTGACGCCAAGATCGTCTAGAACCTTGGTGGGATCCTCGCCAGCCTCAACCCGCTTACGGAACTCCTCCCAGTACTGGGCGAGCGGGGCTCCGCAGGTAAAACAGCGTATAGGGGTAATCATGGGGCGTCACCTGTAGCTCTTCTGCCAGCGCCTCCTCGCGCTCCTCCTCATGGGCTTCTCTGGCTCCGTCTGCCTCGGGTCGCCGGCCAGCATGGACCGGTCGTACTCCTCGTAGATCTTGCGCAGCTCCTCGCTCCCGGTATAGGCTACGAGCCCCCTTGCTATAGCCATGCGGACTGCGTCGGCCTGACTCATGTAACCGCCGCCACGAACTGTTACACGTATATCAACACTGTTGGCTATCTCCTCACCCGCAAGGAGCAGCGGCTCCATCATCTTCCAGCGGGCCATCTCTATAGGCCAAATCTCCACCGGGACCCCATTGACCCAGACCCTGCCCTTCCCAGGCTTGATCACGGCCCTAGCTATGCTGGTCTTCCTCTTGCCCGTCGATACGACTATACGTATTGGCTTCTCAGCCTGCAGGTGGGCGCCCAGGAGCCTCGGCGCCCGGGACTCGCTGCTCAAGGCCTAGGAGCCACCCCCTTCCATCCCAGCCTCTGGGCCAGCTCTCCTACTCGTATAAACTTGTGACCAAGCCTTCTCGCATCGGCGAAGGCGAACCTCACGAACTGCCTGCCCTTCAGCTCCTCCGGCACACCTATGTAGACGCGGAGACGGCGGGCAGCCTCACGCCCTTTCTGCTTGCTCCTAGGCAGCATCCCGAGCACAGCCTTGCGCACTATCGCTATCGGGCTCCGCGGCCTATGGGGAGCCCACTTGTAGGGGTTGACGTGGACCTTTATCTCCCACCAGAGCTTGTAGCTGCGTATAACCATGAGCGGGTCGCCGCTTACAACCGCCTTCTCAGCGTTGACTATGTAGACGCGGTAGCCTTCCAGCAGCCTCTTCGCGGCCTCTGCAGCCAGCCTACCGAGTATCTGGTTGGCAGCATCTATGTAGAGCACCCTCTCCGGGGGCTTGGGCGCAGCCACCCTAACCGCCATTGTGGAGTCCCCTCGCAGCCCTTCGACAGGCCGGGAACATAAATAGGCTATACTATGATTCTTACCCGGCTGCCTCGGGGGTTCTCCTCGAGCAGCTGGAGTATGTGCAGAACCCTGCCGCCGGCGGCGCGTATCTTCTCCACAGCCTGGCTGCTGAAGCCTAGGGCTGCCACGGTCACGGGATGATCTATGCTGCCGGCGCCCAGAACCTTCCCTGGAACCACTACTACGTCACCAGCCTTGGTATAGCGGTTTATCTTGCTTATGTTGACCTCTACACGGAGGCGACGGGGCCTGTCAATAAGCTCCGCCACATACCTCCATATGGGCGCGTTATTCCGGTGGGCGGCGCTCCTCAGCGCACGTATAGTCTTTCTTACCAGTATGTTTGTCGGTCCGGTCCTCTTCACGGCCTGCACCGGCGTTCACCCGTGCTAGCTCCTCTCCCGGCGTAGCCGCGCTATCTCTGAGAGCAGATTTTCAGCCTTCCTCGCAATGGCATCTGCTGCCTCGCGAAGGATCTCCTCGGGCTCGAGCGCACCCGTAGACTCTATCTTTAGGAGGAATGTATTCTCGTCGAAGCGCAGCTGTACGGCTTCCCCACACTTCTTGGTGGCGCACCAGTAGAGGGCAGAAGCGTTTATATCATCGACTATCCTTATCTCGCCCTTACCGGTCTTCCTCATCTGCTCCACTATCTGGGGGTAGGCAGCCTCTATACACTCGAGGCACTCATTGCTAGCCTTCTCCAAATCGAAGACCAGCACCGGCAGGTACTTATGCGCAGCCACGCTCACCGGCATCCACTTCGCATGCTCCTTGCCATAGCCTAGTCTAGCATAGGCCTGGAGCCTGAGCCTCTGGTCAGGCGCCATCACAACTATGGGCATGTTGTCGTAGACCGGCTTCACGCCTGGATCGCTGGTCTCCAGGTCTCCACTGTATACTATCCGCTCCTCCTTGGGGCCCGTCTCGGCCTCCAGGCGGAGAACCACGTAGCAGTCGGGGTCGCCCAGCTTGGCGTCCCTGCACTCCTCGGGCCGCTTGTACTTCTGCAGGGCCTCGCTGCTCGTGAGAGGTATGAGTCCGAGCCGGTGCGCTATCATCTCGTCATATAGCACAGTATTGTTGTCAAACACCTCTACAATGTCGACAGCCATCACGGGTACCTCGGTGAAGCATGCACGCCTTATAGCATTGATTAGGGGGAGCGGCGCGTCTCTAACCATAACCCTAAGCCGGTTACCCGCCTTCTCCAGCACACATACCTCCATGGTCTTTACCTCTCGTAGCAGCCCGGAGCACGGCGCCGATGGAGCCGGGGAGAGAAAACCGCCCCAGGCCCTAAAGCGGGACAGGCTCGCGAGGGCTCTCCGAGCCAGAATAACACGGAAAGGGGAGATGGGGGTGCCGCGTTCTTAGACGCGGCGGCCTCTCCTGCCTCCAGGCCTACGGGTGGTGTCGTGAGGTATTGGGGTCACATCCTCTATCCTGCCTATGATGAAGCCTGCCCTGGCGAGCGCTCGTATGGCGGCCTGCGCCCCAGGCCCAGGCGTCTTTGGCCCGTGGCCCCCGGGGGCACGCACCTTTATGTGGAGCGCCGCTATGCCCTTCTCCATCGCCTGCTGCGCAGCCCTGCTGGCGGCCAGCATTGCGGCGTAGGGGCTCGGCTTCTCCCTGTCAGCCTTTACCACCATGCCACCACTGGCCCTGGCTACTGTCTCCGCCCCGGTGAGGTCCGTGATGTGTATTATCGTGTTGTTGTAGCTGGAGTATATGTGTGCAACACCCCACTTTATCTCACGAGCTGAGAACGCCATTCCAGAACCACCCTCCACCGCCGCTGGCTATATCCACGGCTATTCGGAGCCAGGGGCCTCCTCTGATTGAGCGCCCTCCTCCGCAGCCCGCTTGGCGAGGGGGCTGGTAGGTGTGTAGCTTATAAGCTCCTCCTCGTCTCTCTTGACGAGGTAGCCAGGGCTCCTTATCCTACGGCCTGCTATGGCTATGTGGCCATGTACTATAAGCTGGCGCGCCTCATGTATTGAGCGTGCGAGCCCCTTCTTATATACTATGGTCTGGAGCCTCCTCTCGAGGAAGTGCTCCGCCGTAAGTCCGAGCACGTCGTCAAGCGTAGCGTTCTCAGGCAGCACGCCCAGCTCGTGGAGGCGGGATAGGAGGGCCTTCTCCTCCTTCTCGCGAACCTCCGGCGGCAGGGCCAGAAGACCGCGTGCGCGGTGCCTGAAGTACCTAGCTAGCGTCTCTAGCTTCCACAGCTCCCTCTTGTTACGGAGCCCATACTTGCCCATCAGCTCTATCTCGCGGACCAGGCGCTCCTTGATCCAGGGGTGTTTAGGCCCCATCCACTTCTTACGCGGCTTCTTCGGGTCACCCATCGCCACCACCCCGAGTTTAACACTACTTGCGCCTCTTCACGCCAACGGTCATGCCTATGCGGCCGGTGGTAGCGGTCCTCTGGCCGCGCACCTTGAGGCCGA
The DNA here is from genome assembly GCF_001462395.1 of Pyrodictium occultum. Classification (NCBI taxonomy): domain Archaea; kingdom Thermoproteati; phylum Thermoproteota; class Thermoprotei; order Desulfurococcales; family Pyrodictiaceae; genus Pyrodictium; species Pyrodictium occultum. Next base: position 121,487 of record NZ_LNTB01000001.1, on the reverse strand, counting down.
GGGCGTGGCGTATACCCCTCCAGCTTCTAATCCTCTTCTCACGCTCTATATCCCTCCTCACATAGTATATTAGATCAGCGCCTACTAAGTGTAGATCCTTGCCTGTCTCGTAGTCCTTACGGCGGTTCAGCATCCAGGAAGGTATACCCACCGCGGTGGGATTGGCTATAGCGTTCTCTATCTTCTCTATCTCCGCGTCTGTGAGGAAGCCTATCCTCTTGTTCGGATCTATGCCCAGGAGCCGGCAGAGAGCGAGGGCAAAGTTAACACCAACACCCTTGATCAACGAGAGCCCATAAACAGTCTTAATATCGCCCGGTATGTCCGTGCCGGCTATTCTAACAATGTACCTATACTGCTGCTCGCTCAGGCCAGCTCACCTCAGTCCACGCGATACCTGCTCCCCAGGCGCCCCGGCCAGAGTGAGCCCCTCTATAAGTAGCACTGCCCTGGGACCCCGAGGGGCAGGCAAGAGGCTTGCAAGAAGCCTCAGCCGCCACGGTACCACGTCAACGCCCCTCCTCGAGGGGCTCGCATGGGCAAGTCCTCATCACCGGGCCTCTCTAGACGCTGGGAAGCGAGAAGCAGAGGGGAGCATGCGGACCGGGCGGCACCGATGGTGCCGCCGCGGGGATTCGAACCCCGGACCGCCCGGTCTTCAGCCGGGCGCTCTCCCGCTGAGCTACGGCGGCACCATGTCTAGGGGGCACGCCGCCAGGGACTCTTAAGGCTAACCACTAATGGTTCAAGCGAGGAGGGTCTCAGCTTTTCCGGCTCTCTTCATCCCCGTCTTCGGGGGTCAAGAGACCCTCTTCTCAGCACAGGCCCCCGGCATCAAGGGATATAATCCGCCGGCCTTTTAGGGACAACATCGGCATGGAGCGCGGCGGTCGTCTAGCCTGGACTAGGACGCCGGCCTTCCAAGCCGGCGATCCCGGGTTCAAATCCCGGCCGCCGCACCAACCCTCAAAGCCGCAGCCGTAACCCTGGCTTCAACCGTATTATGGCGCAGATGCCCGCCACGGCCTGGTTTACAGCTGTTCCCTGACGCCGTTCCTGCGTTACTCCATAATATACGTTGCCTAATCACGCTATCCTGATCCCTATCACGCTGCGACACCGGAATCAAGCGGATGTAATTGTTCGCCTCGGCCAGGATGTATCGATACTACGTTGATGCCCGGCCCGGTCTTCATCCTGCTTCTTCTGTTTCCTTGTGAGCTTAGCATATATCCGCATACATAATTCTACATGTTCTATAACTCTTTATACTTTTACAACTGGAGTAATTAGTTTTAAATACTTCTACCGAGAGTACGTCGGGAGCCGGTGCGAGGTGACTTGTCAGCACTAGCTAGAGTCGACTATGAGAGGTACAAGAGGGCGTTTATGCTAGCGACGCTGGTCTTCTTCCTGGTATGGCTGGCAATAGCCTTCGGCCTACATCTGCCTGCTAAGAGCCTCTACGCGCCCCCAGGTAGCCCTGCAAGGATCAATGGCGCGCCGCTGAACTGGTGGATGATACAGGTAAGCATAGCGCTTGGCGTTGTCCTAGCCTTCGCCTATGCTTTTACCATAAACAAGCTCGACGAGAAGTATGGTATAGAGGCCTAGGGGGTGGGCGTGGATGGATGTACTCGCGGTATCCTTCCTAACGGCCACCATAATAGCTTATATCCTAATAGCTTATAGGGCCCGCGCCACTAGCACGGAGGAGTTCTACGTAGCGGCCCGCAGGGTCTCGCCGCTCCGCAACGGCATGGCTACTGCCGCTGACTGGATGAGCGGTGCTAGCTTCATATCAATGGCGGGCGCCGTGGCTATTCTAGGCTACGATGCCAGCGTCTTCCTGATAGGCTGGAGCCTTAGCTACGTGCTGCTTGCCATGCTTGTGGCACCGTTCCTGCGCAGCTACGGCAAGTACACCATACCGGACTTCTTCGAGGACCGCTACTACAGTAAGACTGCCAGGCTATTCGCTGTCATAATGCTCTACGTAGTGTCGCTGACCTACCTGACCGGCCAGCTGCTGGGCGTAGGTATAGTGCTGTCCAGGGCCTTCGGAGTCGACGCCACCATAATGACTCTGATAGCGCCTCTGCTAGTGATACTCTACAGCAGCCTCGGCGGAATGAAGAGCATTACCTGGACCCAGGTGGCGCAGTACATCGCGCTGATAACTGCCTACTGGATCCCGATAGTGCTCATAAGCCACCTATGGCATCCAATACCCCATATAGCCTACGGGCAGCACGTGGAGAAGGTTGACGAGATAGTCGAGCAGCTAAAGGGGCATGCATGGACCGAGCCGTTCTGGCGCCCCTATGCCAGCGGTACTGGGCAGCTCAACTGGGTGCTCAGCACACTGGCGCTGATGCTTGGCACCATGGGGCTGCCGCACGTGCTGATGAGGTTCTACACTGTGCCCAGCGTGAGGGATGCACGTAAGAGCGTGGCTTGGAGCCTGCTATTCATCAGCCTGCTATACCTCACAGCCCCGGTGTACGCCGCGCTGGCGGGTGAGAAGGAGTACCAGCTGACCGCGCTGGTTAAGAGCATGGATGGCCAGCCGTTTGATGCTGTGAAGCAGAAGCTTATGAGCATCAGCTGGGTTAGGAAGTGGATGGAGGCTGGGCTAATAAAGCTTGTAGATGAGAATGGTGATGGCGTGTTCGAGTACGGTAAGGACGTGTTCAGCATCCATAAGGACATAGCTGTGCTAGGCCTACCCGACATGTACGGCCTAGGGCCCGTAATAGCCTCGATAATACTGGTGGGCGGTATCTCCGCCGCGCTATCCACGGCTGACGGTCTGATACTGGCCATGACCACTGCTGCCACGCGTGACATCTACAAGTCGATAATCAACCCGAGGGCTAGCGAGAAGAAGGAGCTGATGATAGCAAGGATATCAATGGTGAGCATAGCGTTCATATCTGGCCTGCTAGCGTACCTGATGGCTGCCAACCCCGTGATAAAGGCCTATATAGCCAAGACTGTGGCATGGGCCTTCGCCTTCGCTGCCTCAACGCTGACTCCCGCGATGCTGCTGGGCCTGCACTGGAAGAGGGCCACCAAGGAGGGTGCTATCGCCGGCATGCTTGCGGGGCTGATAGTTGCTGTGCCGTACGTCGTGGGCGTGTCGCTGGGCTACATGAGTCCCGTAAGCATAGCGGGCCAGAAGATAGGCACTATAGCATGGGGCGTTATCGGCTTCCTAGTAAACTTGATAGTGAACATAGTGGTGTCGCTGGCCACCAGTGAGCCTCCGAGGCAGGTGCAGGAGCTGGTGGAGCGCATACGCGTACCGGTCCGTACAGAGAGCGCTGCCACCGTTGCTGCTAGGGGTGCCACCGATGAGGAGGCGCGTGCCGCGTGATCTCCTAGTTTTTTTGCACTCTAAGGTGTTTCCCCACTCTCCTCCCAGCCTTCTCGAGAACATGCTTGCCTGTAGCCGTGTCATGCTTCTCCGTGAGGGCGAGGAGGCGCGGGAGCCTGGGCTCTACATAGTTTATAGCGGCCTGCTATCTGTTGGGCAGCAGGAGTTTGAGCCGGGTGACTACGTTGTCTCGGAGGGTGGTGTAAAGGCTGTACGAGAGTCCGTGGTGATTTACGCCGATACCGAATGTGCTCGCGCGGTTCTTGCTCTCAGCGATGAGGAGTCGTGTTCGGTTAGTGACCTTGTGTATCGCAGCCCGGTGACGGTTAGCCCCGAGACTCCGGTAGTTGAAGCGGTCGGCATAATGCACCGTGAGGGTGTCTCCTCGATAGTCGTTGTTGATGGTGAGCGGAGGCCTTTGGGCATATTCACTGATACTGATCTTCGCCGGCTGGTTGCGCTTCACATGGATTTATCGAGGCCCGTGTCCGAGTATATGACGCCTAACCCGCTCTCCGTGAGGACCTCAGCTACATGCATGGAGGCTGCCTATCTCATGATGCGGAGGTATGTGAAGCACCTAGTCGTGGTTGACGATGATGGCAGGGTGAAGGGGGTCGTCAGTGTACGTGATATAGCCTACGCGGAGGCCCTAGGGCCCCTCTATATGCTCCGGCGCATACGTAGCGCCTCCAGCGTGGAGGAGCTCGCCGAGCGGTATCACGAGCTTGTCCGTGTACTCCGCCGGGAGGCTCGCCGCCTCCGCCCGGGAGAAGGCAGGGAGGCTGCGCATCTCGTGCGTATGGCGAGCCTAGCCCTTAGAGGCGTTATGGAGAAGGCTGCTGATCTAGCAGCTAGGAGGCTTGGCATCGGACAGAGTGGAGTTGCCTACCTTACTCTAGGCAGTAATGGGAGGCTTGAGCAGTTTCTCGCGAGCGATAGGGATACCATGCTGGTCTACTGGGGCCTAGGGGAGGGCCGTGCACGTGCATTTGCCGAGGAGGTGGAGTCTATCCTCGATAAGGCGGGCTTCCCCGGCTGTAGGCAGGGCTATACTGCTCGGCGCCTCCTATACTCTGGAGACGCCCTGGCCGAGGCTATAGGCTCTATGGCTGCTAACCCCCGGGATGAAAACCTCGTCATGCTCAGCATGATGTATGACGCCGCGAACGTCTGGGGAAGGGAGGGTGCGGCCGAGTGGGTTCGAAGGAGTATAGCCGAGAGCCTCCGGGGATCCAGCAGCTACATCCTGGAAGTGCTCCCCGCTTATAGGCCCAGGCTGGGGCTGGCTGGCAGGCTTCCACGCGAGCTAGACCTCAAGGCTCACGGGCTCGCGCCAGTGGTCTACGCGGTCAAGGCGTTCGCCATGGCTGAGGGGGTTTGGAAGCCGGTTAACACGCTTGATAGGCTACGTGAACTGGCAGCTATTGGCGTGGTTCCGGGGGACCTGGCGGCCGACGTGGCTGAGGCATACGAGCTACTGCTCTCCTTTACCTTGTGGATCCAGGCGGTCCATGGCGGGACTAGGGTAGAGACGGGCGAGCTGAGCGGCCTGGAGCGCTCGATTCTCCGCTCCGTCCTACGCACAGTCCAGCGGTTTGTGGACTATGCCAGGAGCCGGGGTATGGGGCCGTGAGGGGCCGGGGCTACGCCGCGGTTGATGTAGAGGCCACCTGCCTCGACCCTAATAACTGCAGGCTGGTCTCGGTGGCAGTGGTGCCTTTCGACGGCCATACTCTGGACCTCTCGGGGGTCGTGTACTACTCCGAGCCGCCTCGCACCGTTGGCGCCTCGGCGCTGGTGCATGGGGTCACGGGCTCCTGCCGCGCCGAAGGCTGGTTTGAGGACGTGCTTAGGGCGGTGAGGGGCAGAGTCCTAGTGGTATACGGGCGTCATGACGTAGAGTTCCTGGCTGCCGAGGCCAGGCGTAGGAGAGTTGGCGCCGAAGAGCTCTGCTACGTCGACGTGCTCTCGTGGCTGCTGAGCGTACCGAGTATTAGGGGCAGGGCAGTGGAGGCGGGGCGTCTCACCCTTGAGGATGCGCTCTCTGCAACGCTTGGCCTGCACATGCCCCCACGGAGATTCCACGATCCTGTGAGCGACGCTGTACACGCCGCGCTGCTATTCATACATCTTAGGAGGGAGTTTGGGAGGCCGCCCGTCCGGTGCATGCCGAGGGCCAGGAGGCCTAGGCTGCGCTGGCTATTCAAAATGCTCGGCCGGGGCTCCTAGGCAGTTTCGCTGAAGCGTATCCCGGGCCCACGCCGCGCACGCGGAGGTTCTGACGGGCGTCTATTGCAGGCGCTGGAGCAGATCCGCAGGCTGCTCAGCCGGGCCAGCATCCTAGAAGTGGCCGGGGTCCGGGAGCAGTTTGTAGACTACATGGACGTGTTCTACAAGCGCCTGCTAGGCGCGGGCGGCCGCTACGTTTTCGAGTGCCGCTCGGGCTCATGCAGCTCGAGGATAGAGCTGCCGGCACGCGAGTACCAGGCCGCGGTCACGGCTCCAGGGCTTCTGCTAAGCGAGCCGGGAAGCCAGAAGGGGGATGAGGGGTACACACTGCTACCGCCTCCCCGCGGCAATGAAATACTCTGGTGCAATGGGTACCCCGGAGGGGCGGAGGCTGGAGGCCTGGTCCTAGGCTACTGTGCCGGCTCCCCCCTGGTGCTTGACGAGGAGGCTCTCCTGCGCCACGTGCTCGTTGTGGGGGCGACGGGCTCCGGTAAGAGCCACACCGCTGCAAGGATAGCTGCATGCAGCAGCAGGATAGGCTTCAAGCCGGTTATACTCGACTGGCATGGAGAGTACGAGCAGCTACTCCGGGAGCAGGGCGTAGATGAATACAACGTTTTCTCCCACCCCAGGCTGCCCCCCGTGGCCTTCACGAGCCCCAGCATCCCCCTCGAGTCCTCCATCTCAGTGCTGGAAAGCGTGCTGGAGCTTAGCCCCTTCCAGTCGAGCATACTGGCCGCGTTCCTAGCCCTGGCAGCCAGCCAGAGCGTTAACACGGCTAAAGGACTACTCGACGCCCTAACCAGCCAGCTCGAGCCAGGTGTCATTGAGGAGATCCAGGGTATTCTTGAATCGGGGAACACTGTGCACGAGCTGCTACGGGCCATATCCTCTGTAGTAGCCAGGAAACGGGATGAAATGACGAAGGCAGAGAGGGAGATATGGCTAGCCCTCCTGAGGAGATTAAACCTGATAACAACCAGCGGGTATGCAGACCTATTCACGATAAGGGGCACAAGGAGGTTTGAAGCCATAGCGAATCTCAAGGACCCAATGCCGACAGTAATCCGGCTCGACTCTATACGCTCAACACGCATAAGGAAGATGTACGCCATATATCTTCTCCAAATGCTCTACACCCTCGCCACCTCTGGACAGCCAGCCAGGATCCTCATAGTTGTGGAGGAGGCTCACAATCTGCTAAACAACAATGTAGTCCCCGAGCTGCTAGCTGAAACACGCAAATACGGTATAGGCTTCGTAATGGTTGTCCACACCCCACGCCTGCTCCCCGAGCTGAGCGAGGCTAACTTCAATACGATAGTGGCACATAGAATAGTCTCGGTAAACGATAGGCTTCTCGTTGCACGTGCAATAGGCCTTGAGGACGACTCGCTGCTCTCAAGCCTGGAAGAAGGTACCGCGATAGTGAGGAAGCATGGAGCCCCGACGCCCGTACCAGTTGAGGTGGACGTGCAGGCTCCCTGTACCCACTAACTGGTGCGGGGGGTGGGATTTGAACCCACGCAGGCCTACGCCAGCGGGTCTTAAGCCCGCCCCCTTTGACCTGGCTCGGGCACCCCCGCGCCCAGCAAGCTCCGTGTAGCGAATACTATGTCAACAGGATGTGCCAGATATTCTTTGTTAATGTTAGTCAACGAGGATACCGCTCATAGCAACCGAGGATCGCGAAAAACAATGCGTAATGGCTTGGGCGCTTAGAGTGAGGAGGCACGGGATCCAGCGCTACTCCTCGCCTTCAAGCTCCTCCTGGAGTAGCTCCTGAAGCACCTCCTTGTACTCATCACGCTCCTGCTCCCACTCCTCAAGCGACTTGGGGGGCTTGCGCTTGGCCTCGCTCACCTTTAATGTTGTTATAGTGCGCTCCTCCTTCGGGGTAGCGCCGACTATGGTATAGTCCCTCAGCTGGCTGCTCTCCACGGTCATAGTATAGCCGCACCTTGTACAGCGTAGCACCACCTTGCCATCTTCACGCTTAACTGGTATCATTAGTCCGCCACAGCGGGGACAGAATTGCATAGCTTTACCTCCATCCACCGCTCTACATTAACAAGACCTTGCCGGCGCTGCCTCACAACATAAGCTCTCTATATATGCTTATCCGTCCCCCGGAACTGTTCAGGGGAAAAGCTTGACCACTACCCCCTCTATTATTACCGCCTCATGCTCCTCAACCACCCTCAGCGCCTCATGTAGCCGCGCATCGCTGGAAGAATATATAGTGAGCAAGGGGTCGCCCTTCTTCACCCTATACCCCGTCTTAACATGAAGCCTTATGCCAGCCGACTTGTCATCCGGCGCGCCGGCAGCCCTAGCCGCGAGAGTTATGGCAACATTATCTATCGTCGACACCACCCCGTCCCGCGGCGCCCTTAGCGTTATCTGCTTACGCCCCAGGCGTATGTCCTCAGGCTTAATGTCGGGGTCGCCCTGCTGAATATCTAGTATCTCTCTAAATTTCCTGTAGGCTGCCCCGCTTCTAAGCGATTCACATGCCAGGCTATAGCCGCCGCCACGTGGGGCCACGCCGCCCAGCTCAAGCACAAGACCGGCCAGGCTGCACGCCTTTTCCACAAGGCTCAGGGGGCCATCACCCTTGATGAGGGTTTCAAGCGCTTCACGAGCCTCCAGGGCTGGGCCGACGCCATAGCCTATAGGCTCGTTGCCGTAGGTTATTGCTACCCTCATGTTTATCCCGAGCCTGCCCGCCTGCGAGAGGAACAGGGAGGCCATGGACGTGGCGTCCTTCTCGTTCTCGACCTTGGCTCCACGGCCCACAGGTATGTCTATAACAAGCCTTGAAACGCTCATGGCAAGCTTCTTGGCCAAGATGCTGGCAACCATCTGTGTTGGAGGGTCTATGCCGAGTCTCCTCTCAACCCGTATGAATATGTCGTCGGCGGGCGCGAGGTTGAGGGCACCGCCCCACACTATGAGCCCGCGAGCCTTGAGGGCCATTTCATGTATCTCTTCTGGGGTGAATGTCACCCTTGCAAGCACTTCCATTGTATCCGCTGTGCCGGCTGGGCTTGTTATGGCTCGGCTGCTCGTCTTGGGTATGAGCAGCCCTCGGGAAGCCACTATAGGCACCACTAGGAGCGCAACCTTGCTATTGCCCGGGACGCCGCCTATGCTGTGCTCATCGTACACGGGCTCGCCGAAGGCTACGACATCGCCGGTGTCAACCATTGCCCGTATTAGGTAGACGAGCTCATCCTCGGTAATCCTGTAATGCATCTGGCTCACTAGGAACGCTGCTATCTGCGCGTCATCGTAGAGCCCGGCCACAATGTCGCCTATGAGCTGCTTGTAGTCATTTGCATCGAGGCGCTTACCTTCAAGTCTACGCTCGAAGGCATCAAAGCTGGCAGGGAACTCGAGGGGGTATATCTCAGCGGCTCTGCACTCGCCCAGCCTCTCGAGAGCCTGGCGGGTAAGCGCCAGTGAGCCGGGCTCAACCCGGGTACTATGGAGCGCTACCACACCAAGGCTCCGGCCACCGCACACCACAACTGCGCGGGAGCCTGCGGGGATACCCAGGTTCTCAGCATCCTTAGGGTTGAGGAGAGCAGCGGAATCACCAATATCTATGTCGGCCTCTTCTACGTGGAAACCACCATTACGGCTAGCCATAGCAGGCCACCAGTAGAGTCTGAAGAGACGCCGCATTCCAGGGGACACGAGCCCAGGGTTAGATACGCTTAGGCAGGTACCAGTGGCCGCAGATGCAGCTTCAATGCTAACAGTTAGCTCTTAAGCGGCATTGGTGCACGGGCACGCGTCGGCGGAGCCTCCGCCATGTGCAAGAAACCGTTATTGATAATATTCACGCTACACGGGTCAGCACTGAGGCTGAAGGCCCACTATCATCCGAAGGGCTGTATGAGGGCTAGGCAGAGCCACGTAGATCTTCCATGCAGCATAGAGCCGCTCTGCAGCCTGGCAGCCAAACGGGGAATGAAGCTCGCCTGCCGGAGCCTAGAGGGCTGCATAACAGTAATGGAGCCGGTGACCGGGATCGAGGCGAGACTCTGCAGCCAGAGTGGCAGCCTAGCCTGCTCTAGGCAAGTCTACGTAATGAGGACCAGGGGCGGCAGCCTCTACATAGGGCCCGTGGTGTACAATGGAGGGTAGGTAGGGGTGGTGCGGGGGGTGGGATTTGAACCCACGCAGGCCTATGCCAGCGGGTCCTCAGCCCGCCCCCTTTGACCTGGCTCGGGCACCCCCGCGCCCAGCAGGCCCTCCCGGGGGATGGACAGAGCCCCCCGGGAGGTTTTGAAGCTTAAGTGTGGCGCCGGGGGCGGGATTTGAACCCGCGCGCCCCTCCACGGGGCAGTGGGTCTCCCGGAGCCTTGGGCAGCCGGAAAGGGATACATGCAGGTCTCGAGCCCACCGCCTTGGACCGCTCGGCCACCCCGGCGCCCAGGTGACCGGATAGCCTTAACATCGGACTGGGGGCTTTTACACTTGCTTCCCCCGGGCATAAGCCCACGCAAAAACCCAGCACAGCCTATACAGGAACATAGACGGGGTTACTATCGGTGGCTACGTCGGTGTAGCGTTCAAGGCTGTCACGTATGGGTTTTGGCAAAGTGAACATCCACTCGTGTGTAGCGCCATCGTAGAAGCGTAGAGTCCCCCTAATCCTCTCCCGGATCAGCCTGTCCACATCTGCGGCCCGGAGAGCCGCAGGATCAACGGCGTCGGAGGCTGCCACAAAGCCCCAGAGCCCATTATAGCTTCTCACATAGGTAACATAAGGCCTTACAATACGGAACACCGAGGCCATGGTGTTCCTTACAGTGGCGTAGACCCTTGGAGTGAGCACCGGCGAGGATGCCTGAGTCACCACTATCCCGCCGGGCTCCAGGACGCCGGCGACGAGCTTATAGAACTCAAGCGTGTAGAGGAGAGCCGCCGGTCCTCCCTCCATGGGGTCCACCAGATCAAGTATAACTGCGTCGAACCGCTCACTAGTCTCAGAGAGGAACTTGCGTCCATCCTCTAGCACTAGCTCCAGCCTCTCATCGTCGAAAGCTCCCTGGTGCCACTCGGGCAGATGCTTCTTAGCAAGCTCCACAAGCTCCTTGTCTATATCAACCATGGTTACGTGCTCCACACAGCTGTGCCTCAGCACCTCTCTGACAGTGGCGCCCTCTCCACCACCAATTACCAGAACCCGCCGGGGGCAGGGATGAGACAGCAGCGTCGGGTGTACCAGGGCTTCATGGTACCAGTGCTCGTCAAACAAGCTACTCTGCACCTTGCCGTCGAGGACAAGGGCCTTCCCTATGCCTGCAAGCTCAGCTATAAGGTATTCCTGGAACCTCGTAGATCCTGCAGCGTATATCTTCTTCACACTACGTATACACGCCTCTCCTTCATCCGTCCACTCGGCCACTATCCTCCAGGGAAGCTTATGCGCCAAGACGCCGCCCCCAAAGCCTCGCCTTTCTTAAAGCTCTGGAGCCCTCCCCTAAGCCCAAGAGGGGGAGTGCGTCTTGAGGGGGAGTAAAAGCATGGTGGAGAAGCAGCTATGAAGCGCAGGACAGGACGCACCAGAATGAGCGCAAGGAGCCTCTGAGAGGAGGCTGGAGAGTGGTGGGCCCGCGGGGATTTGAACCCCGGACCTCCGCCGTGTAAGGGCGGCGTCCTAACCAGGCTAGACGACGGGCCCGCCCGCGGGCCTCCATGCACCAAGGATGGCATGATCCTAACTCGTGGTTATAAGCTCTACGCCGGCTCCCCAGGATGAGGGTGAGGAAGCATAACTCGTCCAAGGGCTCTCATAGCTCAATTTTAAGCGCCAGCCCTAATGCCTTGAGGGAAAGCGGTGATGACGTTCGCTAGGGGCGAGCGCAGGCGATGAGCGTGTATGGCGGAGGCTGAAGAATCTCGTTAGCTTCATCCTACAGGTGGGTCTCAGCCCAGGCTCCCGCGGAGGACGCCTGCACGGGCTATGGCCTTCTCCGCAGCCTCCTTAAGCCCAAGCCTTATAGCGCGCTCAGCGCTCTTGAGGGCTTCCACATACTCCTCGGTGGGTTCCGGCGGGTCGCCTCCGACAATGCTCTTGGCCATCTCAACATCCTGCTCAAGGAGGCTAAAGGCTTTAGGATCCTTTATGAAGCTAGCTGCCACCTCAGGCACGTAGAACCTTAGATCATATTTTATGTCTTGCTTTAGCAGCGGCAGTGCATGGAGTAGATGCTCGACAGCATCGCTACCAAGCTCCTTCTCTACGCGTCTAAGCCCTCGGCCAAACCCTATGAGTGACGGGGGTATACCCATTGTGTATAGGCTAGCAGCGTAGGATATGGCTCTTGGGAGCTTGAGGCTCCTAGGAGGCTTCATGGAGAGAAGCTCCCGGTCCGCCGCGAATGCCAGGCTGGCCTCAATGCTCCGTGGATACTCTCCGTGGGAGAGCCTAGCCCTTCTACGGGGGACAAAGCTGGCTATATAGGGTATTATGTCGACTATACGCAGCACTAGGCGTAGGTACTCCGCGGTGAACACCTTGGCTATGCTTATTAGCAGCCTCTCCTCCTCCTGGCTAAGCAGCCTAGGCTGCGCGTGAAGATTACGGTGCAGCTCATCCACCACCTTCTCTACGGCCTTCGGCCCCTGGTCGTAGCGGAGGCCAGACTGGATGGTTACAGTCGAGTAGCCGGCATACTGCTTGACGAACTCTCTAACACTCCAGGGCGAAAGATGGCCGCGGAAAGGAAGCGCGCCAACACCCATTATAGGGTGTACACGTGTATTCTCCTTCTCGGCCCAGCGGTGGAGACGGGAGAGGGCATAGACCATAGCTATACTGGAGGCCACGTGGCCGTAAGCTAGCGCGGTGTCCGACTTGCCTAGGAGGACGCGGTAGTGGCTGTAGTGCAGTCCTAGGTAGGTTAGCAGCGCGTTCTTCATGCCCTCTAGTATCTTATCGACATGCAGGAGTGACTCCATGTCCTCAACGAGCGGTATAACCTCTATGTGGCCGGTCTTTACGCCGAGCTCCTCCTCTGCGAGCCTCTGAATCTTGAATATCCTGCGCTGAAGCACATAAACCTCATAGCCACTAGAACACATAGGAGTTATTATATACTTGACTGCCTGGCTGCCCGTCCTGACTATCGACCTCTTGTTGGCTGTTAGAACGCCCCAGAGCACCATTACCTGGCGCTCCGGGTCCTCAAGCCTCTCCGAGGGTATCCTAGGCGTTATGAGGAAGTCCTCCCCGGGCTGCAGCCCATAGCGGAGGGTCTCCTCAACAACCCACGCTACCTGGTGATAAGGCGTGAGCTTCCCCTCATAATCTATCATCTTCTCATCCAGCCCTAGGCCTCCACGATCCCTAGGGAGCAGGTCGCGCAGAGCCTCTTCGACCTCCTCCTCCGCGGTAAACCCTCTGCTTGCGGAGTCTGGATGCTGGGTAGCCATTGCTAGAGGCACTGGGTACCCTAGCACAGCCTCACTACCCCCAGCATCCCGGGGGGAAAACCCACATTTAAGCTACTCTCCTAGAGCTAGGGCTCCCCGAGGCATAGGGGAGTGACACTAGCAAGGAAGGGCCTCGAGGTGCCGGGGGGTCATGCATGCACGGAGGCGTGAGGGTTAGAGCATGTTCCAGCAGCGCCAACCTGGGCCCGGGCTTCGACAGCCTAGCGATAGCCCATACGGCGTTCTACGACGAGGTGGAGGCTCGCCTCACCCCGGGGAGGGGGCAGGTGGTTGTAGAGTCCGTCTATGGCCCCTACGCCCATGGAGCTGGCAGAGCCGAAACCGCCCGCAGAGCGGTAGAGGAGCTGCTAAGACTCGCCAAGAGGAGCATTGAAGGCCACAGCATAGTTCTCCGCATCTACAAGGGTGTGCCTCCTGGCCGGGGACTTGGGAGCAGCGGCGCCTCCGCAGCAGCGGCGGTAAAGGCTGTCCAGATACTCCTAGACCTCAAGGTTCCTGACAGCATTCTCGTCGAGGCTGCCGGCCGGGGGGAAGCGGCTGCCGCCGGTGAGCCGCACTACGATAACGTGGCTGCAAGCCTACTAGGTGGCCTTGCCATAGCAGCGCTTGACAAGAACGGTAGGCTTCATGTTACCAGCATAGACGTGGACGCTTGGATGACCCTCATAATACCTAGGGCCGAGGTAGGCTCCGCAAAGACAAGGTTCATGCGCCAGGTACTCCCCAGGGAGATGGAGCTAGATAGGGCAGCCAGGAACTGGGGTAGACTGGCGCTGCTGGTTGCTGCGGCGGCACGAGGAGACCTCAGAACCTTCGGCGCGATGATGATGCAGGACGAGATAATAGAGCCCGCCAGGTCCAGGTTCATACCATGCTACGACGTCATAAAGAATGCTGCCCTCGATGCAGGAGCTCTCGGTGTCACAATAAGCGGCGCCGGGCCCTCCATGATAGCGCTCACCGAGACTCGGGACAAGGCACTCAGGGTAGCAGACAGCGTGCTTAAGAATTGTAAGTGCTGCGATATAGAGGAGGTGAAGGTTGCGAGAACGGCTGGACCGGCCAGCGCGATAAGGTAGAGGGGAGAGGAGCAGGGATGAAGCGCTACAAGGCTACCAGAGCTATACACGGGGTCCATGAAGGACCCATCACCGCAGAGGACGTAGTTCCGCCTATAAACATCTCCGTGGTATACCGGTTTATCGAGGCAGCAACCAGCCCCGATGAGGAGATAAAGTACGGGCGCGAGAATAATCCAACCACAATGCGTCTCGAGTCGACGCTCGCCGAGGTAGAGTCGGGAGAATGGTGCCTTGCATTCAACACTGGCATGGCAGCCATAGCCACGCTTATTCTCAGCTTAGCGGGCCCGAGAAGGAGGATTGTCGCGAGCAGGCTTCTCTATGGCTCGACGAGAACGCTTCTCGAGAAGCTTACAACAGTGGGTAAGGACTTTGAACTTGCCTACGCAGGGCCACCATGGGACGAGCTGCTCGCCGCCATGAAGCCCGGAGATATAGTGCTTGTAGAGACTATAGGCAATCCCACCCTCCGAGTGCCACCCCTACGAGAGATGGCAAAGGAGTGCATTAACAGGGAGTGCACGCTCGTGGTCGACAACACATTCGCGACCCCCGTTATCTACAGGCCGCTGGAGGATGGCGCGAGCATTGTTGTTGAAAGCCTAACCAAGTACATAGCCGGTCATAACGATGTGCTGGGCGGCGCCATCTGCGGCCGCGAGCCAGGCCTCCGCAAACGCGTCTGGGAATGGAGGAAGCTCATGGGGACCATACTCCAGCCTCTAGACGCCTACCTGGCCGCCAGAGGGCTCAAGACGCTCCACCTACGTGTTAGATACTCCTCCGAATCAGCTATGACTATAGCAAAATGGCTTCGGGAGAGGCCCGAGGTGGCCAAAGTCTACTACCCAGGCCTCCCCGAGCACCCCGACCACGGCACCGCGGAGCAGCTATTCAACGGCCTCTACGGCGGTGTCGTATCCTTCGAGCTGAAGGGCGGGGCCCAGGCCGCCAAAAGGTTCCTCCAGGCGCTGAAGACGGTAACGCCGTCCCCGAGCCTGGGCGGCGCCGAGAGCCTCGCAGCCTACCCCTATGAGAGCAGCCACCGGGACCTCAGCGAGGAGGAGAAGAGGAGGCTAGGCATAACCCCCGGCCTCATAAGGCTCAGCGTGGGGCTAGAGGACCCGGAGGACATAATCTCTGACCTAGAATCAGCACTTATGAAGGCACGGGGCTAGGCTGGAAGCGCGACCGCTACCTGTATCAGAAGCCCGGGGGCTGGAGGGCCCTGGGGCTAGGGCAATGACGCCAGGTAGGCCTCTAGTGCTTCTCTCACTCCTCTTCCTCACTATGGCTACCATAGTAGCCCCCGTCGCGGGATCCACAGCCCCCGGGTACAAGTGGATTAACACTGTTGTAGTTAATGTACCCGGTGTTGTAGAGACGCCGGAAGGCTACAAGGGGGCTATGTCGCGGCTTATAGTCACCGTGGCCTGGCCGGGTAGCGGTATAGTCTACTTCTCCGCTAACCCGCTGACCGAGCTGGACACACAAGCAGCCGCCCGCATGGCGGCTCTCGTAGCCTCTATACTGGCTGGGGTTAACTACTACTCCTACGACTACTTCATAAGGCTCGAGTCCAACGCGACAACCATTGGCGGGCCTAGCGCTAGCGGGGCCATGACAGTCGCGATAATAGCCGCGCTGAGGGGCAAGAGGATACCGGAGAACTTCTCGATGACGGGTATGGTAGACCCCGATGCCACCCTCGGCCCCGTGGGCGGTGTACCCGAGAAGCTTGAGGCCGCTGCCAAGGCTGGTGTGAAAGTCTTCGTCATACCCGCCGGGCAGCGCTACAGCATAGACCTTAACACCGGGGATAGAGTGGACGTAGTTGCCCTTGGCAGGCAGCTTGGGGTCAAAGTAGTAGAGGCGGGCACCATAGCAGAGGCGTACGAGGCCGCCACTGGGGATAAGCTCTATACCCCGAAACAGCTCAACCTTAATTACCCTGCATGGCTGGCGGAGTCTCTTAAGAGGAGCATAGAGGTATACCGGGAAGCCGCCTCCACCAATCTGACCTGCGCCGAGGAGCTGCTGGCAAAACTGCCAGGTTCTATAGCAGACCAGCTCCACGGCATAATAGATGATGCCGGCCACAGCGTTAACGTGGGCCGAAGCCTCGATGCGGCAGGCAAGCTGTACGCTGCAGCCTCGAGATACTTTGCAGCCGCGATAGAGGCTACCTATGCTTGCGGTATAGCTAAGGCCTTCTCCAGCGACCAGCCGGCGACGACGATAATCGAAGAAGCTAGGAGCTACATAGACGCTGCCAGCGCCATGCTCGGCGACGCATACAAGCTGATGCATAGATTCCTGGAGGGGAAGAGAGACATCAGCGATGTAGAGCTGCAGCTGCTCACAGCCTCCGCTTCGAGGCTTTCCGATGCAAATGAGAGCTTAGAGGAAGCTGCCTCACTGCTGAAGACGGCGAGCAAGTCCTCCGGGCTTGCAGCGGCAAGCATTCTTGACAAAGCACTGCAGGAGGCTATCTACAGCTACTACCGCTCAATGACTGCAAGCCAGTGGCTCGAGCTAGCCCTAGCTGCGCCCAGCGGAAAGCCGATAAACATAGATACCTTGCCCAGGGTAGTGGATACCTACACCTACTTTGCCGAGTCAGCATTAAGCTACCTGCAGACCCTCGGAGTGGACGTGAGCGACGTAGCTGAAAGGGTGGCGGAGGCCAAGCAGCTCGCGGCCCAGGCGGCAGAAACCGGGGATAGGGTACAGCTTCTCCAGGCACTAGCCTACTCGGTGCAAGGGCTAGCCCAGGTCGACGGGAAGCTCCACCAGGTGTTCAACACCGGGATATCGGTGCTCGATGCATCCAGGAAGAGCCTAGACATACTGGTCGAGAAGCTGCTGGGCCTCGGGCTCACCCCACTCCTCCCAATGATGTACCGAGAGTACGCTGAGACCCTCGTCGACGTCGGAGGCAAGCTCGATCTCTACGTGCAGGCCTCAAGCTATGCACTGCTCCTGGCCATCATAGGAGGAAGCCGCACGGGGGCAAAGCCGCCAGCCGCAGCCGGGGCCACTACGGGAGGAGTGGGTGGGGCAGCAACCACCGTTACCATAACACATACGGTTACGGCGAAGGAAACGGTTACAGTAACCAAACCCAAATACTATACGCGCACAACGGTAAGCACCACCACGTTAACTAAGACGCTGGAAAAAACCACAACATTAACCATTAAAAGCACGACAGCAGGGGTTGCAGCAAACAATACACCTACACGGAGAGGCGCGGGCCTAGGCACGCCGGCAGCCTGCGTGGCCTTTGCCGGGATAGCGCTTGCTCTAGGCGCCCTGCTGGGGAGAGTGCTGAGAGGCTAAGAGAGCCAGGGCACATCCTCCGGCTTTCTAACCCTTACCACCGGCTCCACATCCACGCCCATAGTAGCGAGTATCGAGGCAAGACCTTTGCTCAGCTTCCCATGGTCTACCTGTGGTATCCTGCGTATCGCCGCCGGATGGGATCTCCTCGGAACCCATATGGTGAGTTCTAGAGCCACTTTCTTGCCGGCCTTCCTCGCCGCCATGCCCGCCACAGTGTAGCCGGCAATGTCGGCTAACAGCCGTGCCGCTCTGGCCAGGGACGTGTCAAGCTCTAACGCGCTGCGGAACAGCTCCTCCGGCTCAGCGCCCAGGTAGGAGGATAGACTGAGAGAGAGCAGTGCGGCATACTCGGGAAAGGGGTCGTCGATATCGCGGCTCCTGGAGAGCTCGCTGGCAGTACCGCTTCTCACAGCGAGCGAGTAGGCCTCGAGAACACTGCGCTGGGGCAGTGTCTCAAGCCCGCAGCCCGTCGTCCTGACGACCTCCGACTCGGCTGCGAGGTACGGCCTCACACCCATCTTCGCGACGAGCCAGGCGGCCGCCACAGTGGAGCTCCTCCCACAGCCTCGGAGACAGTGGACGAGCGCAGGCTCCTCAATGGACTCTATGATGTAGGACAACTCTACCAGTGTAGGCGCGTTATACTCGCCTATAGGCCGCCAGACGAACTTCACGCCACCCATGCCCTGAAGCAGCCGGGGGTCGTAGCCCCCGCTGAAAGCGTGCTCGGATGGAGACGCTAGAGAGACTACTGTACGGAACTTGGACAGCACCTCCTCTAGGTCGTCTGGCCTCGGCATAGGGGATACTGCTAGCCTGCCTTCAACCACCCAGCGGGGCTTCAAGCCCTCTGCGGGAGTGAAGTGCTCCATCCATGCAGGCACCCCCAGGGGGTAGGAGCGGCGCTCCCGGCGGGGCTAGTCCTCCAGGCCCCCATGCACGGTCGCGAATGGTATGTATCTCACACTGCATCCCTTTAGAGAGGAGAGCTCGGAATGCATCTCGGCTATCCTCTCCGAGGGCCCCTTAACAACTACTATCTCAATACAGTGGCTGTTAAGGTGTATGTGAGTTGTGGTCATAACTATATCCTTATACTTGTCTAGTAGGGAAGCCACCATGCCGGCATCGAAGCTGCTAACTATTATCATTACACCACTGCATACATGGTCGTTGAGATAGTGGCGGTACTCGTTTAGGAACGATATGAGAGCCTTCTCTACTAGCTTAGACCGGTCTACCCTCATCTTCATGGCGAGGGAGTCAAGCTCGTCGGCCACCGCCCTGGGGAGTGAGACGCCGAAACGCCTCCTTCCGGACAACGAGATCACCTCACCGTGCCAGCAGTACAAGCCCTATGTAGATGGTGAGCATGACTAGCCCCGTGGCGCCGGCGGGCGATATTCCTAATAACAGGCTTAGGGCGAGCCCCAGCCCTGCCGCGGTTACCGAGGAGACCACGGATAATAGTATTGCATCGCGCGCGCTACGGGCAGACATCGCAGCCGCTGCGCCAGGTAGGAGCATTAGGACATGCTCGAGCACGAAGCCTACAACCCGGACCATAACGCTCACTACCAGGCCCATTACGGTGAAGAATGCTAGGTCGTAGAGCCAGATTGGGATGCCGGATATCCTGGCCAAATCCCTTTCTATTCCTATGAGTATTTGCTCCCGGTAGCTTAGAGCCGCCAGGACCAGCACGAGGAGAGCCACTATAACGGTCATCCAGGCCTCAAAGGGAGTCACGAGCAGAGGGTCGCCAAACACTACCGCTGTGATCTCTGCGCCGCTGCTCACAGCCTCAGCATAGTAGACCAGTACTACGCTAAGCGACGCCGAGAACGATACAAGCACCGAGGTAGCCACATCGGGGTCAAAACCCCTAAATATCATATAGCCTGCCACGTATATCAACACTACTGCCAATGGAGTTGCAACAACGTAAGCCCTCGCGTTGAGGTCCCCGGCAAGTAGGACGGCGCCTATAGCAGCCAGTAGGGCCGAGTGGGGACTAGCACCCGCCAGGAAGAAGAGGCGGCGGGCAGCTATAAGGCCGCTCATAAGCCCAAAGGCCAGCCCAGCCGCAAGCACCGAGACCGCCGGGTAAACTGACACAGCCTGCCAGTAGCCATATAGGGAGAAGCCTGCAATAGAAAGGACCAATGCTATAAGGACGGCTCTATGCCTCCCCTTCACCGCTGACACGCACCCCCATGAAGCGCTCGGCTAGCTCTCCTGGATCGCGCTAGACAGCTTCTCCACATCCGTCACAACAGCTCTCAGCTTATTGACCATAGTCCCCGGGCCGAAGGGCGATGGCACACGGAGTACTGGGACATTATGCTTCTCTGCTAGTTCGAGAAGCTTCTCGTCTGCAGGAGTTGCAGGCTCACCATTGAACACAGCTATTACCGCAAGCTTAGCCTTACCCTCCTTCATCAGCTTCTCTACCTCCTCTATATCCTTTGGCGTGACTTGGACACCCGCATCCTTCTTAAGCAGCTTAACCACACGTATTCCCATCCAGCTTACCGCATACTGCGTGTAGGGAAGCGATGCAACCGCGGTAGCGTTTAGCTTAGGAATACTAGACATTAGAGCTTTTATCTGCTCCTCTATCCACGCGGCCTTCTCTAGATAGTGTTTCCTGCAGCTTGGCCTCAACGCTGAAAGCTTCTCAGCAACAGCCTTTACGAACACAATGTAGTTGCCTGGATCGTATATTATCATGTGGGGATTCCTCTTCCCGGTATCCGGGTTGATGAGAAACCTCATACCAGGTATATTGGGGACCTCTAGCAGCTTACTGCTCTCAACGATGTCCCTGAGCTTAAGCTCGAATGGTGCATGAGCTAGTGAGATGACGAGGTCTGCCTTCTTTACATGACTTATATCCTCCGGTGTGAGCTGGTACTCATGTGGATCAATAGCCGATGATGCTATCGGATAGACGCTGTCGTCGCTGCAGAGCAGCTGCTCTACGTCATACTTTAGGTTGGGGAACGTTACAGCTACTAGCAGGCCTTTACCGCCTCCTGTTACGGTGGTGCTCCCTAACGCAGTGGACACCGTCGTGGCCGTGGGGGCGGCCTTCCCGGTGGTTGCAGCGGGGGAGCTTCCACCACTGCTCATCATATATGCTGCTACGGCTACAGCTACTATTACGGCTACTAACGCTATCGCCATGACAGCCCTAGAGGTCATTGCATGCTGCCCGGATCCGCCTCCTCATGCACAGTACTTATAATGTTTACCCAGCTAGTGTGCACAACAGGGGCCTGTGTTGGAGCGCTGCAGCAGGGCAGAGATAGACATACACTCGCTCCAGGTAGGTTATGGGTCCGAGACTGTGCTCACAGTTGACCACCTGCACTTAGAGGGGCCAGCCCTGGTGCAGGTGCTAGGCCCTAACGGGGCCGGCAAAACCACCCTCCTCAAATCAATCCTCGGGCTGGCACCCCTAAGAAGCGGCCAGGTACTAGTATGCGGCCGAGATGTAACCGCCAGGCCTAGCAAGGCGGGGCGGTTTATAGGCTACGTGCCGCAGATAGTAACGACGGCTACACACTTCCCCGTAACCCCCTGGGAGCTTGTAGAGTATGAGATACATGCCCGGCGCCGCCTCCTGCAGAGGAGAGGCTGGAGAGAGACGCAGGCCCTAATCGAGGACTCTCTAAAGGCCGTCGGCCTGCCCCCGGAGGCATGGCATAAGCCGCTCCGCAGCCTGAGCGGGGGCCAGCGCCAGCGGGCCTTCATAGCCAGGGCCCTGGTGTATGAGCCGCCAATACTGCTGATGGACGAGCCGCTCTCAGCCGTGGATCCTAAGGGGAAACGGGACCTGGCCAACCTCATAGCATCGCTTGCAAAGAGCCGTCTCGTCGTCCTGACCAGCCATGACCCCATTATGTTTCTCAAGTATACAGACATGATAATACTTGTTAATCGTAGGGTAGTGGCCGTTGGTCCTCCCGAGATCGTGCTAAGGGAGGACATTCTCAGGGAAGTGTATGGCGAGTCTATACTATACGTCAAGGAACATGTACACATAAGCGACGAGCATAGGGTAGTCAGCTACAAGCACTGATTTCACCCCGCCCGGTACTACACAGCCCTCCATGCAGAGGATGCTGTGTTGAAGCCCCGATGTAGCCCAGACCTCGTGCCGAGGGATAACCTGCTCCGGCGAGCCCTGGAGACTTCTCTAAGAGCTGTAAGGGAGGCCTACCCTTCTCTCGACGAGAGGATCGAGGAGATAGTGCTCGCAAGGAGGTTCATTCTCGTACGTCTCCGGGGGCCTGGAGTGGGGCTAGCCTTTGTAGGCGACTACGAGCCTCCCCCCGAGGAGCTTGTACTCAGGGAGGTACGGGTATCCGAGCTGGTACGCTATGCCTGGGGCCACCCTACTCTGACGGGGCTGGCCCTGGCTGCAGTCAACGCAGCCACGGACGCTCTAGTCAAGGACTCTCCTAGTCTACCCGGCCTAGTTAAAGGCGGGGACGTGGTCGAGATAGTTAATCCGGGCCCCGGCGAGCTGGTAGCACTTGTGGGCTATATTGAGGGCATTGCACGCCGGCTGGCCGAGAGAGGAGCCCGTGTAGTAGTATACGAGGACAACCCCACCCATAGGGCGCTTGCTCGTAGAGACGGGTTTAAAGTAAATCCTGGAAGCCAGCTTCTCCTCGACGCGGATGACTTCGATATAGTTCTTGCAAGCGGGGCTAGCCTGGTGGAGCCACGCATAGGCCTAGTACTCCAGGCGGCTAAGAGGGCCCGTCTACGCGGCTTCGTAGGCCCTACGTCAAGCTTCCACGCTGCTGGGGCCGAAGCTCTCGGGGTAGACTTCGTGGCGGGAGTCAGCGTCCCAAGGCATAATGAGGACGTCGTAGTTAAGCTTGTAAAAGCCGGGTACGGGTTTAGGCGCGTATCAAGCCATGTTACCAAGTGGGTCTGGCTGAGCAGGCAGAGCTACTAGAGCTATAAGGCCCTCAAGGAGTAGAGCGCCTACCGGCCGCGTAGTACGCTATATATTATTTTCTCTAGCTCCCCCCTCTCCACCTCGCTTATTGGCGGCCTTTTACCCGGCGTGCAGCCCTCTATCCTCCCTCTGCTGCAGTACATCGCCTCGCTCAGCTGTCCTCTGAGCTCGACAGGAGGGAGTATCGCCACGGCTCGCAGGTCGCCTTTCCTCACATCCTTTATGTTTGTAACCACGGTGTAGGTGAACACGCCCCGTGCACGTGTGATGTAGAGGTTGTCGGCGTTGGGGTGCTTTGCCACGCTTAGCACTTCAACACATTCTATGTCAACAGCGTGTAGGGGGTCGTTATCGTCTCCGAGGCTGAGCCTTGCGGGAAGCCCGTAGAGCATCCTAATGGCGTACTTTACGTCGGCCATTACCCGCCTGGCCCTCTGGTCTAGCTGGGCTCTCTCAAGCCACTCTCGCGGCAGTAGTATGGAGGCTAGCTGCCGTGAAATCTCCTGGAGTTTCCTGGCTTCCTCGCTGCGGGCGAGCATCGTCGGCGGCATGAAGCTGTACTTCATCTGCATTAGGATAGAGCGCGCCTGGGCGTGTAGCTCCTGGGCCTTCTTCCAGTTTACGGGCAGGGGCAGCTTCTTGGACTTTATTATGGACTCCAGCATTCCGAGCGCGTGCTCGGCCATGAGTATCCGGTAGTCGCTCCGTGTATCGCTCAAGAGGACTGCACCCCTGGGGCTTGGTGCTACTCCTCGACCGCGGCTAGCTTCTCGAGCGCCATTCTCATCTGGGCGTAGACGAGGGGCTTCTTCTCCGCTATCTTTCTGGCAAGCTCCTCCACGTTCTTGGAGAAGCTGTAGAGGCCGTAGGGCGTGTAGAAGACGTCGCTACAGTGCCACATGTGAGGCTTTATAGCGCCCTCCGCAACGGTCTTGGCGTAGACCCAGTCGTAGTAGCTCGCGGCCGCTATCAGCATGCCGTCCTCGTCGCTGCAGTAGAGGAGGATGCATTCGCTAGACTCCTCTACCTCCACGACCTTCCTGCATACCCCGGTTTTCTTCAGCGTGTCGGCAAGCTGCTCGCGCGGCACCAGCCACCCCGGGGGGAGCGGGAGGGGCGAGCTGGGGACCTAATATCCTGGCCTCATACGTGCTAGTATGCGTGGAGGCTGCACCTGGCCAGTCCATGGCTGCAGAGCCGGAGTGCAGCCTCTAGCCGCTCCCTGCCCTGCCGGTACACCTCGAGCAGGTCTAGCACGTCGCGCTCCACCAGCTCTATGAGCAGCTCCTCCTCCTGGGGTGTTAGCCCCAGCCGCTCCCTGCCGGCAGCTATAGCCTCCATAGCCTTTCTCATGCTCGAAGCGGCCACGCCCACGCCGGCCGCCGATGCAATGCTTGAGGACAGCTTCTCCAGTAAGCGCCTTGTAGCGCTTAGCCTCTCGTAGGCTTTCCGTATCCTCGCTGCAACCGCCACGAGGTCCTCCAGCCCGCTCAGATTCATGAGGTCGGAGGCGCTATCATATGCTGACAAGATGCTCCCGATCACCCGGGAGAGCCAGCGGCAGAGCGGCGTCTCCGCGCCCATGCCCTCACGGCATATGTTGAGGGCCTCTGAGAGATCGCTCATACTGGAGCCAAGGGCTTCGAACAGCTGGGCCACCTCGGTAAGCCTGGCCGCCACCGCCTCAAGGTGCTCTAGAGCGGCCTCGAAGCTCTCAGCCTCTACCAGCTTTGACGCCAGCAGTACCACATCATGGATCTTCGCCAGCTCCCTAGCCTCGAGGCTACGGCCTGCATTATAGATGCTGAGTAGCTGCCTGCTAACGTCCTCCCAGCGGGTGGCTATGCGTCTAGCATTATATGCTACGTCGTTAAAGGTTGTAGCGCCTGCCCTAAGGAGAGAGCGGGTAACGGGAGCCAGCGGGCCGCTGGCATTAACCACAGCCACTACTGCCTTGACGGCATCCGGGGGAGGGCACTCCTCCACCTCGACATGGGCCTCCGCCACCGCTCTGGCTAGGGCCTGGAGGGCCTGCCTGCATACCGTTGAGGCCTCGAGGCGTGCCTTGTCGTAGCTCGATGCAGCCACGTAGTCCCTGACCGTCTTGAGCCTCGCGGCTATCTCGTAGCGCAGGGTCTCGGGCAGTGCCGTGAGGGCTGCCCTAGCCGTCTCCAGGCTTGCCTCTATACCGTGGAGCGCCTCTTCCATCGACTTCTTGGAGCTGAGGGCTGCCTCGTACTCCTCTACGAGGCTTTCAAGCGCCCATACCATAGGTATCACCCTGCTAGGGCTTCTTCTCTAGCCTCCTGGCCGGCGTAGCTAGCCTGGGTATAATCAGAAATTATCGAGTCAATTAGGCTTATTATCTTGTTCTTGAGGTCCTCTATCCCAGGGCCCTCCTGCTCGGAGAGAGTTCTCAGCCTCCCCACGAGGCTGACAGCCTTCGCCAGGTAGTCCATTGCCTCGGATAGGCTCTTAACGTTAGAGAGGTCGCTGGCTACCGCTTCCTCCGCTCTTCTGCGCAGCGCCTCCGGCAGAGCTGCCAGCTCGGCCTCAAGCCTCTCGTAGACCCTGCCGAGGGAGGCCAGCTCCTCGACAAGCCTTGAGGCTGCCGGGATAAACGGCGCCATGACCAGCCGTGCCAGCGCCTGCGCAGGGCCGCTGCTCCCTACCTCTTCCATGAGCGAGGCTGCTTCTTCAGCAAGCCTAGCCGCCTCGGCGAGCACACCGTGCCTCGGCAGGCGGCGGGAATAGGCTAGCAGCTTCTCGGCCAGCTCCGCCAGGTCCTCCGGGTTCTCCTCCGGCCGGTAGCTCTCGATGCCGAGCAGCAGTGCGACAATGCGTGGAGCCCGTATACCCTTGATGCCGGTGCTGCAGGATCCGGCTACGCCGGCTACAGCAGTGTACCCATTCTTCTCGAGCAGCGAGTAGATCCCCTCAACCTCGCTGAATACCTTGGCCGGGCTTGCCTGCCTCGGGGGAGCGGGGCCACCTAGGAGCTTAGCTATCCTCTCGCCCAGGCTCCATGCCCGCTGCTGGAGCCTCGCCGCCTCCTCGACCATCCTCCTCGCTGGCTCGACCCCCACAGAGCCTATGAGCGCTGCAAGGGCGTATGCCGTCTCGCCGTACTCGCGCTCCACGAGCCTAGCCCTAGCCTCTATGCTGGCTAGGCCGCGGCTGCCCCTAGATGCAAGCACCTCTATCAAGAGGCTACGCAGAAGATCGGCGTAGAGATTCACAGCCCGCCGGTCGTTGCCAGACAGGTTCTCGGGCAGGCAGCCCGATGTAGACACCGAGAGGCCGTAGAGCAGAGAGTAAATGAAGAGGCTCAGCCTTGGCCCCGCCTCGGCTACTAGGCCGCCGGAGAGATCGGCTACCGCCTCGAGGAGTCTAGGCAGCTTAGCCTCCCTGCGCTCCCGCCTTGTGTCTACTACGAGTACCGCCAGCCGCTCGCCGGAGAGCATCCTGCAGGCTATGCTCCGGGCTTGAGACTGGGCCAGCCGGAGAGGGAGCACCGCCAGCTTCATGCCATGCTTCCCGATCATGCTCTCCAGGCCTAAAACCTCGGACAGCTTAGCGCTATAGTCTAGCAGCTCGCTGAGGGACAGCGTTTCAACGACCTCTGCTACCTGGCTCGGCCCTACCCTCCTGGCGCATCCCACCAGAGGCGAGCTGCTGGCCACGGGGTAGATGCGGGCCACCATACCTGGCTTGAGCGCCGCCGCTGGCTCGTCGAGCCTCTCCAGCGGCGGGCTTAGGAGGTCGGGGCTCAGCGCCTCTATGAGCTGAGCCGCGTGGGGGTCGTCACTGTAGATCTCCCTGGCCACGTCGGCCGCCAGGGAGAACAGCTCGCGGAGCGACTGGGGCTCGTAGATCATGAGGCCGCCGCGGCTCCAGGCCTGCGCCACATGCTCCAGCGCGGACACCGCGTGTTCTACTGAGGAGGCCTGGAAGCCCTTCGCGCGCGCGTAACGGGTAATCCAGCTCTCCGCCTCAGAGAGGAGATCCTCCACCCTCACAGCCGTCCTCGAGTACACCACGGCCAGGCTGGCCTCGGGCAGCACCTCGCGGCCCAGCATCTTCTCGAGGAGCGAGAGCGGGACGGGGCCTACAAGGGCCGCGAGAAGCGGTACCAGCGCCTTATCCTCGACAAGCCTCCGGACCTCCCTGTAGCCCGTCTTGTCAAAGAGCGGCACCCCCTCGACTATCTCTCGGGAGAGGGCCTCCTCGCCTAGAAGCAGACTCTCCACCTTCTCGGGGCCACTCCGGAGCGCGCTAGCCAGCTTAGCGGCCACGGTGTCTACCAGCATCCGCGCCCAGGCTATACGCCCCTTAGAGGCCCACCAGACCGTGTTGGCCAGTAAGTCCGTGGCCTCGCCCAGGCTGTCGCCGAGCTTCTCCCTGACCATCCTCTCTATAACCTGCTTGGGGAGCAGGGGGAGTGTGAAGACGCGGCTGCGCCAGGCCACGGGGCCAAAGACGGCCTCCTTGAGGGTTGAGGAGGGGCCGAAGGCGAGCACGAGGTATACACTAGTGCTACGGGTCCTTATCGCCTCGGCGACGCCGCGGAAGGGGGAGGTCTCATACTCCACCACTCCGCGTAGGAGGTCGTAGCTCTCCTCCACCTCGTCCACGAGGAGTACCGTTACACCGTCTCCTCTGCCCAGCTTCTCTCTAGCATACTCCTCCAGAACTCTAGGCAGCTCCGACTCATGGACGCTGCCATGCCGCTCTATGATATACTCGACTATGTCTGATAGCTCGACCCTCAGCGCTCTGGTCCCTATTCTCCCAGCGTACCACTCCAGGTGGCGGAGCAGCGTAGTCTTCCCGGAGCCGTAGGGAGCCACTATAACCGGCATCCAGTACTCGTCGGCGTCGCCTCTCACATAGCTGGCCAGGAGACCCTCGAGAGCAGCCCTTATCCTACGGTGCTCCTCGCTTAGATCACACCAGCCCGTCTCAAGGCAGCTGGTCTCCATCCAGAGGGTCCCTTAGCGAGGTATAGTCCTAGCCGCCAAGCCGGAGTAGTAAAAACCCTCAGACACATAGGGACTTGTAACGCTGGATGTGATGACCCCGCGCCTACGGAGCCCTGCACCGAGGCAGCGCCGGGCTGTGAAGAGGGTCTTGAGTGCTGATTCCCCCTAGCCGGGTGGAGCGCCGGGAGAAGCACAGCCCGTTGGCCCTATGCCTAGAGAAGCCGTACAGAGAGTGGGCGGGACGGCGCGGCCGTGCAGTACAGAGGTGGAGGCTTATACAGCCAGGGCGCGGTGTCCGGCAAAAAGGGCCTCTCGGCGGCCGAGGAAGCGGAGAGGCCGGGCCTGCAGGAAAAGAAGTACTTGGGGCTCTTCACTCTACCTTTATCTCCTTGCGGGACTCCCAGAGGCCGTGGAGGTTGCAGTAGCCGAGCGCATAGAGGGTGCCGCTCTTCTCCAGCTTAATAGTTATAGTTATCTCGGGCTCTGCGTACACCGGCTCAAGGTCTATGGTGGCTATATGTATCGGGTTGAAGGCGCGGCCCTCCTCCTGGAACCATATCTCGAGGCGGCGTATGGAGTGCTGCACCTCGTTAGGGTGCGGGCCTACCTTAATGGTCACATTGAAGGGCTCGCCCTTCCTCACCTTCTCCGGCGCCTCTATCTTGGGCGCATGGGTCTCTGCCTTAGACGCGGCCGGGCCCCCGGCCTCCCGAGTGTATATTAGCTCGCCAAACGCCTTGGCCATGGCCCACAGCCTCCGGTTTAACAAGAGTTAACTTGATACAGAATAAAAGGGTAGCGACGCACATGCATGTCCGAGGCTCAGCGAGAAGGGAGGCGCAGTGTTGAGCATAGTACTGCAGGTTGACAATCTGATAGAGTGTAGGCTGCTGCGCAGGGTTAACCGCTTCGTCGTCGAGGCGGAAGCCGGCGGCGAGAGGATACTCGCCCACAACACCAATACCGGAAGACTTGCCGACGTGCTGGCTCCGGGCCGCCGAGCCCTCTGCATACCGGCCAGGAGGCCTGGTAAAACGAGGCTCAGGCTTATAGCAGTGGAGTACAACGGTGGCTACGCCGTTGTCGATACCAGGCTACAAGAGGATGCCTTCGCCGCCGCCGTAGACAAGGGCCTGGTGCCCTGGGCAGCCGGCTGCAGGGTGGCCTCGAGGAGGCCCCGACTAGGGGGCTCGGTGCTCGACTTCCTGCTCCGCTGCCCGGCTGGAGAAGTCTACGTGGAGTCCAAGAGCGCCGTGCTTATGGGGCCCGGCGGCCTAGCCATGTACCCGGACTGCCCGACTGAGCGCGGTAGGAGGCACATACGCGAGCTTATAGAGCATGCTCGGCGGGGTGTAAGGGCTGCCCTTGTATTTATAGCCGCGCTGCCCGGGGCCCGGGGCTTCGCCCCGAACCCCGAGGGCGACCCCGAGATACCGGGCCTCGTGGAGGAGGCCGTTAAAGCGGGCGTAATTGTGAAGGCGCTGGGCCTGAACTTCGACGCTGAGAGGCGGGGGGTTAGGCTATATGCACCCGACCTCCCGGTCGTGCTAAGGCGGCCCCGAGATTCCAGGAGCCATAGAGGGCTTCTACGGGGATGAGCGTGTTGGGCCTGGCCGATAGATATAGGCTGCTCCTTGTCGATCTTGACGGCGTCGTGTGGAGGGGGTCTAGGCTCCTCCGGGAAAACATCGAGTGGCTGCAGAGGGCGAGGGAGAAGGGAGCCTCCATAGTATTCGTCTCCAACAACTCCACTAGGAGTAGGAGGGTGTACTCGGAGCGCCTCACAGAGATAATGGGATTCAACGTGGCTGTGAACGATATAGTTACTAGCGGCTATGCCGTGGCGCGCTGGATCAGAGAGCAGGAGGGCCCCTCAAGAACACTCGCCCTGGGCGAGGAGGGGCTTGTCGAGGAGCTACTAGCCCAGGGCCATATAGTGTTGAGCGCTGCGGATGGAGGCCGCTGCCCGGTAGACTATGTAGTCGTGGGCCTGGATAGGAACCTCACCTACTCCAGGCTTAAGGCTGCCCACACTGCTGTGAGAAGGTGCGGGGCCAAGCTAGTGGCAGCCAATGACGACGCCTCAATGCCTGCCGAGAAGGGCGATGTGCCCGGCGCGGGGGCAATACTAGCGGCGCTCGAGAGGTCCACCGGTACAAGGGCGTTGTTTGTGGCCGGGAAGCCCAACCCCTACATGTACCGTCTTGTGCTTGAGGAGAGGGGCGTAGAGCCGGGAGAGGCTCTGGCAATAGGGGACCGCTGCGACACCGACATAGAGGCCGCCAGGAGGCTTGGCATAGACAGCGTGCTCGTGCTAACTGGTGTAGCCGGAGAGAGGGGAGACCGCTGTAGCGCCACTTACAGGGTGGAGACGCTCTCCCGCCTGCCCCTCTAGCCCCCGGGAGGGGCTACACGCACCCCGTCATAGCCCCGTCTATGACTATCGTAGAGCCATTGATGTAGCCCGACACGTCGCTCAGCAGGAAGGCTACAAGCCCCGCTATCTCCTCCGGCCTGCCGACCCTCCTCATAGGGGTGAGCTCTATCACCCAGCGGCGCCACGCCTCCTCAAATTCGACCCCCTTCATTTCGGCCAGCTTCCTTATGTTGCTCCTGGCGCCAGGGGTATCGAAGCTGCCCATGAGTATGGTGTTCGCCCGTATACCCCTGCCGCCGTAGTGGCGGGCGAGACTCTTGGCGAGCTGCACCAGCCCCGCGCGGGCCGTGTCGGCGAGCGTGAAGTGCGGCATCGGCTCCTTAACGGTCACCGATGAGAGGTATATGAGCGAGCCGCGGCCCTGCTCGAGAAACCTCGGCAGGAGGAGGCTCGTCAGGTAGCCCGGGGCTATGAGGTGGAGCTGAGCAGCCTCCATCCAGTCCTCGTAGCCCGCCTGGTCCAGGTAGCATGGCTCGCAGGACACGTTGCCAACATTGAATACGAGGGCGTCTAGGCCTCCCAGGCCGCTCCACGCCTCATCTACGAGCCGCTCCAGGTCCTCCCTCCTCCTCATATCGGCTATGAGCGCTAGGGGCTCCTCCCCGGAGGCTTTCACTATCTCCCTGGCAGCTCTTGTCAGCGACTCTCTGCTGCGCCCCACTATGGCTACCCTGGCACCCCAGGATGCAAGGCCCCGGGCCACGTAGAAGCCTATGCCCCTGGTGGAGGCTGTTACCAGCACACGTAGCCCGTTGAGGCTGAACTTCGCGCTCAATGCGGCCCCTGCCCCGGGCCCTTCTCTTAAACGGGGGTCTCCATGCCCTGGAGACGTTCAATCCTCTTTATGCACTCTGGGGGCACATGGGAGGCGAGATACATCACGTGGCTAGCCCTATACACAGGGATGCCCCGGCTGGCTAGGCACTGGGGGTCTATATGCAGCAATACTACGCGGTCTCCATGCCTCCTGGCCGCCTCGAGGGCCTCCTGGGGCCTGGCGGAGAGGTGCACCATTAGCCTCTTCATGGGCTTGAGGCCCTCCCTCAGTATTGGCCGGAGGTTCTCCACAACAGTGCCATGGTAGAGGACCTGGGGCAGCTCCCTACTGCTGAGGGGGCGGTAGCCGAGCCTTAAGCGGATACTATGGCCGTAGGCTGCCCGTATGCGGCGCATGTCCTCGGAGAGCTGGAACCTTCCCTTCGGGTCGAGGAGGGCAACCGCGACTATATGCTCCGGCGTTACCCACTGGTAGAGGTCGCGTCGCCTCCACCTCTCCCTAATAGCCCTGGCCAGCTCCTCCACCCTGACCCATCCCTGCTCGTCCAGCTGGAGCCCCGCCTCATGAGGTATGTGGCGGAGGAGGGCGCTCATCAGCTTACTCAGCCGGAGCCGCTGCTCAGGCGTCATGAATAGCTCGGCAGGCTTGCCGCAGTGCACCGGCTCCTCAGTGAAGACGCCACAGACCCGGCAGCGGTAGATGGGCCTAGGAGCCCCCATGACCCCGCTTCCCTGCGGAGGATATCAGGAGCCCTGGCCCCCGGATAGCCGCTCGGCCTCAACTAGCCTAGAGGCCTCAGCTGCCCTAGACACCGCCTCCTCGTAGGCCCCGCCCACGACCTCGCCTATCAGCTCCACCGCCTCCTCGGGCGTCACCCTCTTTGCCCTGGGCAGCGGGTTGACCCAGAGGCTGCGATACGCTGCCTCCAGCCTGCTGCGCCTTATCTCCTCCAGATCCATGCCTTCAACCGTCTTCTTCACTCGGTAGAGCTTCACCGCTACAGCGGGGTGATGCCTCCAGAGGTGTTGACGGCGGAACTCCTCCCAGGGGATCCCGGTATCACTGTAGTAGCGCCGGTAGCTAGTCTTAATCGCCTCCTCTATGAGGCCCGGATCCTCGAGTAGGTCCATCTCATCCTCGCTAAACTCGTGGAGCGCCTTGTAGGGGCACATTAGGCATGCAACGCGGGGCAGCCCCTGGAGGTAGTCCGGGTGCACTAGGCCGAGGTCCCGCACGATCTTCGCAACGTCCAGGAGAGTCCATATGTATATCGGTCTTATCCTGCCTCCATCATAGAGCCTGGGCCTCCTGGGGGACATCCGGTACAGCCTGTTAAACCTCTTGAACGCCTCTGTCATCCGGTCCCCGTCGGCTATAGCGTCGGGCCTCCTAGCCTTCCTCAGCCTCTTTATAGGCCGTAGCTTCATGTAGGTGCACCAGCGCTTCCCACGGTAGGGGAGCCCCTCCTCCAGCAGCCTCCTCCTCATAAGCTCCCTATCAGCCTCCACAACCTCTATCTCCACGCCGAGCCTCTCCGCAGCCTTGACTGCGAAGTCTATGTTCCTGGGCGGCTCCAGGTAGGAGACGTGGCTGTAGACCGCGTAGACGTGGAGGCCGCGGACACGCTCCTGCAGCCGCGCCAACACCGCCAGCGCTGCAGTGCTGTCCTTGCCCCCGCTGAAGTTCACCATCACGGTCTTGCCTTCGAGCTTCTCCCCGTACTCCCTGTAGACCCAGTCAACGTACTCATCCAGGTCCCAGGCCACGTAGACGAGGGGCCACGGTATGTCCTCGACCAGCCTCGCGTACTCCACCTGGACGCCGCCAGCCCCAAGCACGCCTCCCGATAGGAAGCTGTCTATCCTCACAGCCTCCTCGGCATCCAGCCAGAGGTAGCGGCCGCGCAGGCTACCATCCGGCCTATACAGTACACTGAACTCCACCGATGAAACAGCGTACCCTGTTACCTCGCCGCTACTGCTCAGCGCCGGATACCTCTCCATTGAGAGCCCCTAGCTTCTTGGCACAGCGCTAATCCCTCTATAAAGTCTGGCTTGAGCCCTCGAGGCTGCGCTGGCCCGGCGGGCAGGGGAGGAAATAATGGATTTAGAAATTAGAACGGGTTGTAGCCCTCGCGGAGCCATCTCGCCACGTCGAGCGCATGGTAGGTTAGTATTAGGTCCGCACCGGCCCTCTTGATCGCCGTGAGTATCTCGAAGGTGACCAGCTTCTCGTCGACCCAGCCCTTCTCGGCCGCAGCCTTCACCATCGAGTACTCGCCACTCACGTTATAGGCTGCCAGCGGGTAGTGGGGAAAACTCTCCTTGACCAGCCTTATCACGTCAAGGTAGGCCAGGGCAGGCTTGACCATCAGTATGTCGGCGCCCTCCTCAACATCGAGCATAGACTCCTTTATAGCCTCCATAGCGTTGCGGGGGTCCATCTGGTAGCTCCTCCGGTCCCCGAACCTGGGGGCGGAGCCGGCAGCCTCTCGGAAGGGGCCATAGAAGCCGCTAGCATACTTCACCGCGTAGCTCATTATGCCTACCTCGCTGAACCCCTCCCGGTCGAGGGCCTCTCGTATAGCCTTAACCATCCCATCCATCATTCCCGAGGGCGCTACGAAGTCCGCGCCGGCCTCCGCGTGGGTGACAGCCATCCTGGATATGACCTCGAGCGTCGAGTCGTTGTCTATCAGCTTCCTGCCTCTCTTTTCAACGGGTATCCCGCAGTGCCCGTGGCTCGTATACCCGCATATGCATACATCGGTGAAGATCAGGGGCTCCTCGCCGAAGTCGCGGCGTATAGCCTTAATGGCTCTAGGCACCGGGCCCCGGGGGTCGTAAGCGTAGCTGCCCGTATGGTCCTTCTTCTCGTCCGGGACCACCCCGAAGAGGATGAAGGCCTTGACGCCGAGCTCTAGAGCGCTCGACACTATATCCGTTACCTTCTCGACAGGGTAGCGGTACTGGCCGGGCATTGCCGCTATGGGCTCGGGCTCGTTGATGCCCTCACGGACGAATACGGGGTATATGAGGTCGTTCACCGTGAGCGCCGTCTCTGCCACGAGGTCCCTTATCGCCTTGGTCAGCCTTAGCCTACGGGGACGCAGCTCGGGGAACCTGGGCATGGCAGACACCATTGCTAGGGGCAGCCTGGGCATCCACGAGGTATAGGCGCACCACCAGGGATTATAGGTGCTGCCACAGCGCTAATCTATTACATAGCGCCAGGGCTCAGCAAGAGGAGTTACCGGTTACTGGGTCTGGACGCTATGGGGGAGCCAGAGTTCCTCATAGTCTACCACGAGCCCGGGGATCCCTCGGAGCACCGGAGGGTGCAGGAGCTGGCTGCACGTATAAGAGAGCTGGCAGGGGTAGAGCTGGAGGCCATCCCGCTCAGGGAGTTCAAGAGGTGTAGTAGGTGTAGACGTGTCTACCTGCTCATGTTCACCCGGGGTGGGCACTGGCTCAGCCTCCGAGAGAAGGGGGTTAACGCGGCCCACATACCGCCCTCGGTCACCGCCGCCGCCGTGGCCGAGGAGCTTGAGAGGCGCGGCCTGGACCGTGTAATGCTTGTGGCGTTGAAGGCCCGCCGGCTAGTGAGGGGGCAGTCCGAAGACCTGGAACTGATTGCCAGGCTCCTCCAGGCTAGGGGGCTCCGGGCGGAGGCGAGGATACTCGATAGCCTTGAGCCGCCGGAGAGGCCGGAAACCCGGGAGCCCGTGGCCCCGGTAGCGCTGCTCGCGGGCAGGCTTGTGAGAGCTGCATGCATGCTCACCAAGGGGCCCTGCCTAGGCCCCTTCATCGACTATGGCTGGTGGCACCTACTCGCATGGATTACAAGCGATATAAGAGCGGGCCTAGGGGAAAATCCCGGGGGGCCGAGGAGGGCTCCGCGCGGGTAGGGCCGGGGGCTCGCCCTCCCCCGAGCCCCGAAATGGGCGTAATGCGGGGGCCAGTAACCCGCACGTCGGCCGTAGTGGTCCAGGGCAGACCCGGCCGACCCATGACCCCCGTCCCGCGGGGCCGGCGGCGGCGGAGCCCCCTCCGGAGGGAGGGAGGCTACCGCCCTTACCGGGGGAACCAGGCCAGGCCCGGAAGGGAGCAACCTAACCCCGGACGCCCGGCGTTCGCGGGGCCACGGGGTGAGGCAACGGCCGGGCCCCCTGCCCTGGGCCCCTACGGCTGGCGTGCGGGGGCCGCGCGGGCCCTCGGCAACCCCCTGCCATCTGCTCCTCCTGGCCGGTTCACAGCCTAGGCGCCAGGCTACGATTTAATTAGGAGGGCCGGGAGCGGTAATTG
The DNA here is from genome assembly GCF_001462395.1 of Pyrodictium occultum. Classification (NCBI taxonomy): domain Archaea; kingdom Thermoproteati; phylum Thermoproteota; class Thermoprotei; order Desulfurococcales; family Pyrodictiaceae; genus Pyrodictium; species Pyrodictium occultum. The sequence continues at coordinate 86,497 of NZ_LNTB01000001.1, read as the reverse complement.
GTCATGGCCCGGGTATCGCCCGGGGTGACTGCGCCGCGTAACGGCGCAGAAGGGGGATGACCCCGGGTATCCGTTCCAGGCCCCGTAGCCCTGGGGCACAAAACGCTTGGAGAGGAGAACCTACTCCGTCACAGCGATGTATTCTGGCAGCCATGTAAGCAGCTCCTCTATAACCTGGTCGGGGTCGCTTATCTCCTCTACTTCCTCCTCCTCGGCCGAGAGTATGCCCTGCAGAGCATGGATTATGGCGGACAGGGTGAGCGTATAAGACTCCTTCATCAGCCTTGAGAGCTTGTCGGCTGCATCGGTTATCCTCTTCCAGGCGTCCTCTGCCTCAAGGGCTACGCAGAAGTCGTCGGGCTGCTCGGTGCCGAAGTGGCAGGCCAGGTAGAGCTTGTCTGTTATCCTTACCCCGACTATCCTTGAGCCCCTGTACTCCTCAACGCCCACTACCGCGTGGCCTAGTCCCTTCTCCACTATCTCGCGGAGCGGGAGCCTCGAAAGGGGAGGCCCTTGAATGCTTCCACGGAGCTTTATGCCTCTCAGAGGCTCGAGCGCTTTATATACGTCGTCATACTTCACTGTAACCTGCATAGACAAGATGGAGTCTCCCTCCCGCTGCCCGTGTCCCCCGGGGCTGCGGCTGGAGAGGGCGGAGGGCTATACATGGATTTGCCGCTAGAGCTTGACCAGCTTGGCTATGAAGAAGCCCTGCGTGCCGTGCAAGTGGGGGAGTAGGCGCTGGCTCCTGGGCAGCCGGCGGGGCCTCTCCCCTAGCACCGGCTCCGGCTCCACAAGCTCTAGCTCCTGATGGCGCTCAAGGAGCCTCCTCACAACCCATATAGTCTCGCTTCTGGTCAGCGTGCAGACGCTGTAGACTATGGTGCTGCGTGGAGGAGCTGCCTCCGCCACCGCCGAGACTATGCGGAGCTGGAGCCTGCGGAAGTAGTGTAGGTCGCCGCGGCCAAGCCAGAGCTTAACCTCGGGCTCGTACTGGAGCCTCCCTATATCGGTACACGGCGGGTCCACGATTGCGGTGTCGAATCTCCTTAGGTAGGGGCTGCGGGCGTCTCCAGCTACGAGGTCTACCAGGTGCCCGATGGAGAGGCGGGCCCGGGTCCGTTTAGCCTCGACCAGCCTGGAGGGTTTAACATCGCCTGCAACGACGTAGCGGGCGCCCAGCCAGGCCATGTGGCTCGCTTTCACCGCCGCACCTGCTGTAGGGTCTACGGCCACCTTCCCGCTGGGCGAGGCCACCCAGGAGACCAGGGCTGAGGCCTTGTCCTGAATAACGTAGAGGCCCTTCTGGTACTCCTCGGTCCTGGCGGCCATGGAGTCGCCGGATACTATCCTGGCAACGTCGGGGAGGTCCCTATCCGGCTCAATAACCACCCCCTGGCGGCCGAGCCTCTCCCTCAGCCGCTCCATGTCCACGCCGGGCTTCACGCGTATCCAACGCACGGGGTCCCGGTTGAGGGCCGCAAGCAGCTTGGGCAGCTCGGGTATCTCGGCCTCCATAAGCTCCTCTATCATCCAGCGCGGAAAGCTGTAGAGGACGCTAAGCCTCTCAACCCCGCTAAGCCCCCGGACGAACTCCCCTGGATCCGCGCCGCGCAGCTCAAGGATCTTCTCCGGGTCGAGGCCTGCGCGGGGTGCCAGCCTACGGGCGCGGCTCGGCTTCAGCTTACCGCTTATCGCCTCGTAGGCAAGCGTGCGGGCAAGCATCCACCTCGTAGAATGGCTTGCTGGGCCATAACCGAGGCTGGTGAGGACCCTGTCAAGCAGGATGTAGTTACGGGCAACGCCCAGCGTTAGTACCCTCACGACAGGCTTCATATAGTCCAGCTCGGGGTGGCGGCTGAAGAACCTGGTCGCTGTGTCGCGCAGCGAGGTGCGGCTCCTCACCGTCTCGGCTAGCACTCTAGCGGCGACCTCCTCCGGAAGTACCATGGCGTCTACACCGTGTCCTCCAATCGCCGGCAGCCGCCTCTTCAACCCCATGGATTCTGGGCGGCTCCCAGGCAAGCATAAGAGCCATATTTGGGTTACAATACAATGTGATCTAGTGTACATCAATTCAGTGTAGGTGTAGTAGAGAATATCGAGGGCGGGGAGCTATGCCTGCCCCGGAGATGGCCGGCGCTAGGAAGAGGATCCTATGGGCCCTGGTGGGCGTCGTAGGCTACATTCTCAGCCCGCTCTCCTGGTGGAACGACGCGTTCGTAAACGTGCCCATAGCGCTGGCTGTTGCATGGGTTCTCGAGAGGCTGTTTGGACTAGCCAAGCCTCTGGGCTTCTACATAGGCTACACAGCGTCCAACGTGCTCGGCCTCTACCTGCTCGCCCTGGGTGTTGGCGGTGCGGCGGCTAGGAAGCCTACATGGCGTCAGCTGCTCAAGATCGCTGTAGTGGGCGCAGTGTATACTGTGATAGCAACACTAGTCCTCTCCTGGCTCGGCCTCCTCTAGCCCCATGAGCCTTGCCGCGAGGGGCTGGAGCCTGAGCAGGGGCAGGAGCCTGCGTACCTCCTCTAGATAGCCCCTGTCGACCTCAGCCTCCACATAGCCTTCGCGGGCACCCGCGTCTACAACCACGAAGCCCAGTGGATCAACAACCATGCTACGGCCGGTGAAGTCGGGCCCCAGAGCCGAGGCCACAGCAAGGTAGACGGTGTTCTCCGAGGCCCTAGCCTGGGCGAGGAAGCGGAGCTGCTCCTCCTTACCCGGGCCACGGTACCATGCAGTAGGCACCGCCACCAGCTCGGCGCCGCGCAGGGCCAGGCTGCGAGCCACCTCGGGGAAGCGGAGTTCGAAGCAGATGAGAGCGCCCACACGGAGCCCTGCAGCATTAACGATTCTCGGCGGCTCTCCTCCCCGGCAGAGCAGGCTCGACTCCCTGTAGCCCAGCGCGTCGAAGAGCAGAGTCTTCCGGTAGAGAAGCTCGACCCCGCCACTAGGCTTCACAGACACCACAGAGCTGTATAGACAGTCCCCGCCCCTCTCCAGAAAACCTGATACAATATATGCACCATATTCTGTCGAGGCCCTGCCCAGGGCTTCCAGGAAGACACTGTCCCCCAGGCCTTCGGCCCTTTCCCTCAGCCCATCACGGGAGAGGCCGGCGGGGTAGACGTTAGCGTACTCTGGCAGCAGTATCAGCCCGGCCTCCACCCTCGAACGTGACAGTATCTCTAGGACACGCTCACCACTCTCGCGGGGCTCGCGGCCCGGCTGGTACTGGAGCAGCCCAACCCTAGGCATGCTGTCAAACCCGCACGCGAGACGGGAACGCCGGAGAGGTGATCGCGATCGCACTGGGGCCTGCTCTGGCCCCTATACGTGTACCGGAAATGGGGCAGCGAAGAGGCCAGATATTGTAGTCCTTGAGCTGTCCTCAACCTCCTTGAGGATATCGGGAGACAGGGCTCTCGATATAGTAGCCATAATGGCCTTGGCTTCAACGTCGCTGGAGCACTACTTCCCAGGCATGTGAGGCATCGGGGCAGCGGCATCGGAACCATCCGCTCTATGGTGGATAAGGTGGTTTAAGGAGGCGTCACACGTCATAACCTTGTACCCTCTCAGCTAGCACTGTAGGCGCTTCCATCCCTGTCAGCTTCTTCTCAGAGACAGCCGGTGCATCCACCGCGCGTATAATAGTACCGCCTCACGGGTATGAGAGCGTTCTATTGTCGTGCTTCGAGCCGAGCTGCGAGAGGCTAGAGCAGGGATTATTGGAGACTACCCGTCTAGGAGGAGGGAGCTACTGGAGAAGGACAGGACGTGGTTCATGCGGAGAGCCGGGGAGTGGAGGAGGCCGAGGAGAATACCAGAGCTTGACGCTGGCGGAACCAGGGTTCTCTTCGCCGATGGTAGAGTCTTCGAGCACCAGGGCGTGAAGCTCAGGTTTACGGGGCCTCTATTCCACTGGGTGGAGTTGATGGGCCTCCGATGTACCTGCTAGGCTACATGCTCAACCGGGCGAAGCTTAGGAGAGCCGTGGAGAACGCTGTAAGGATAATCAGGGGCCTCTAGGCTGGATCTCGCTACATATGATCACCACTGGCTAGGGAGCCGAGGTCCCGGGAGAGGACTATGGAGGTTTGGAGGGAGACGGAGAGGCAGGAATGAGGCTTGTAACCGCCGCCGAGTATCCGGGTGGAGCCGGTGGCGCTCCGCTACCGCTAGCTGGTCCTCCTCTGCTCAGCCGGCTTCTTCTCTGTAAGCTTTAGGTAGCGGCCGCTGCGGCGGAGCCACTTCTCCTTCTCCTGGGGCGAGGAGACGTGTATATGGAGGGGGTGCAACTGGAGCCCCGCCTCCCTCCTAACCCTGGCCTCGAGCTTCCTGGATGACATCTTCTCGCTCGTGGCTACAAGGAGGTCCACGTCGTGCGACTGCTCTAGCTCCCCACGGGCTATGCCGCCCACGAGATAGAGCTCGAAGTCCCTGAGTACGCGGTTGAGCACCGCCACTACCCGTGGGATCCACTGCCTCCACCCCATCTTCAGCCTCTCCCTCTCAACGAGCCGATAGTCTATGTAGCCGGCTATCCTCCGGCCAGTAGCGGCCCGGTAGAGCCACTCCGCGGCGAACGAGCCCGCCAGGAGGAGCAGAAAGAGCGCCGCCTGGCCCGGCTCGCGGGCAGCAGTGTAGCCCACCAGGAGCGCCAGGACAGCCAGCGATGAGAGGAAGCCCGTGAGGGCTAGAAGGGGGTTAGCCTTGGCCTCTCTACGCAACCTGTAGGCGGCGAGGTCCACCATGGCGAATATGAGGAGGAAGCCAGCGCTGCCCGCGAAAGCTATGGCCTCTAGTCCCTCAGTGTTCACGAGCACGAGGGAGGCCAACGCTATTATTAACAAGCCCTCGGGGGCGTGCCTCCAGACGCTCTTGGCCATTACGCGCGGCAACTGCCCATACCTAGCCACCACGTAGCTTATCCCCGCTGTACCATATAGGGTAGCGTTTATCGCTGAGGCCGTCGAGGCCAGGGCGGCCGCAACAACGGTATAGAAGCCCGCCGAACCCATCTCCCTGGAGGCCACCTCCGCGAGCGCGTAGTCGCGGGCCCTCACGACCTCAGAGGGCGAGAGTATGCCGGCGGACACGAGGGCTATAGCGATGTAGACAGCTGTCACAGTGGCCACCGAGGCGTAGTAGGCTTTTGACAAGTCCTCCAGGGAGGAGGCCTCGCCCGCCGCATTGGCTATTAGCTCAAACCCCTCATAGGCTAGGAATATGATCATCCCTCCTACAACTATGCTTGATAGCTGCGGCCACCTGGAGGGGGAGAACCTGCTCCACTCAACCATCAACAGCCCCGGCAGGGCGACCAGGAGGAGGACGGCCAGCTTAAAGAACACGAGCGCATCCTCAACCCTGCTTGACACTAGCCCGCCGAGCGCATTGACGAGGGTGAATACGACTATAACCAGGCTAGCCAGGAGGTGGGAGAGCAGTCGGCCGCCGCCGGCCAGGCTGGCAGCGTAGCTCCCGAAAGCGTAGGCGTAAAGCGATATCATAACCGTGTAGCTCACTATGAGGAGGATGTTGAGCCCGCCGGCCACCAGCCCGGGGCCATAGCCCCGGACGAGGAACTCCACCGTGCCGCCGCGGCTCGGGTACCTCATGGTGAGCCTTGCGTAAGAGTAGGCCGTAGCAAGCGCAACGAGCCCGGCGAGGAGGAACGCCACCGGGGCCCCGGCCCCCGCCAGCTGCAGGCTGAGGCCCAGGACGGCGAATATACCGCCACCAATCATGCCCCCAACTCCGATGCTGAAGGCCTCTCTAAACCCCAGTGTGCCCCCTTCAGCAATCCTGCCGGACAAGGCCAGGAAGCCCTCTCTAGCAGCCCGGGTGGATGGAGATATCAGAGCTGCTTGGACCCACATGCCACGTCTATGCCGGGGCGGCCGGGAGCCCTCTAGGAGTGGCGTGGACCAGCAGGGGCGTGTGGCGGGCCCGCCGGGATTTGAACCCGGGACCTCCGGCTCCGGAGGCCGGCGCTCTATCCTGGCTGAGCTACGGGCCCAGCCAGCCCGGGGTGGCCCCGTGGCTTCCGGAGTCTCCACCGCCGGGGGGCTCTATACCCCTTCCGCCCCCCGGGCCGGCGGACTCTATCCCTGCTTCTCAGCAGCCTTTGCCAAGGCTTCGGCCAGCTCCAGCATCTTAGCCTCCGGGTCCTTGGCCTTCATAACCGCTGAGGCCACTAGCACGCCGGCTGCCCCAAGCTCCAGCGCCCTGGCCGCGTCCTCGCCGCTGGTTATCCCTGCACCGGCAAGCACCGGCACCTCAGGGTTGATCATCCTAACCATTCTTATACTGGATGTTATCACTTCCGGCTTAGCCTTGGAGACAGGTAAGCCCGTACCTATAAGCTCCGGCGGCTCCACAGCCACCATCGTAGGAGCGAACACAGCCGCAGCAGCAGCGGCAGCGGGGGTGTCCGCGCAGACAAGCGTCTCCAGCCCGAGGCTTGTAGCACGCCTAACCAGGAGGTCTATGTCGCTGAGGCGTAGGCGGCGCTCGCTATGGTTGAGCAGCGTGCCCTTTGCTCCAGCCTCCTTGACCGCCTCTAGCGGGATAAAGCCCGTGTAGGCGCCAGGCTCTACTGGATCCACGTGCTGCGCGTATACAACAACCTTGTCCAGAGCCTCGCTTATCCTAGCTATCTCGGTAGCTGGCACCGCCAGTATGAAGCGCACTATACCATCGTACTGCTCCGCGAGCTTCTCGGCCGAGAGCGCTATGGCTAGCCCGGCACTGCCGAAGGCTGTTGGATAAGCCTTGTAGTTCACAGCCAGCACCGGCAGCCCCCGGGGCTCCGGGGCGCCGCTGGTCTCCTCCTTCCTGTGCGACGTGTACTGCGCATGTAGCGAGGAGAGAAGCACCGTACCCATAATGCTACGCCCCCAGGCCAGGAGAGCCGGCGCCACAGCCTCAAGGATTTAGGGCTTAGCGCCCCGGGTAGGCGCGGTGGACGAGCCAGCTGAAGGACTAGACTCAGTGCAGTGGGGACGTAACTTTTAGGCTATTGGCTCAAAAACCCGGGGAGGAGCGCTAGTCGTGGGCCTCCGACTCCGCCTCCTTGACTACACCGCGCAGCTTCACGTGGACGTACTTGGTGTAGTACTCGGCGTCGGTGAACCTGTTCTTGAGCTTCTCGAGCACCTGGGGTAGCGTGGTGTACTCCATCTCCTCTGGGCCCAGCCTGTGGGGCATGAATGGGCCATGGCGCCTCATGTAATCGGCTATCTGCTGCGCGAGCCTCCTGGTCTCGTCAAACGCCGGATCGTCGAATAGATCTACCGGGCCTATCAGCCTACCCTTGGTTATGTTGAAGCCCAGCCCTATTATCCTTGGAGGGCCGTCGAATCTGGTGCACTTAGCGTCGCGCAGGCCGACAGGCATCAGCGGGCCCCAGTGGCTGCCCCTCATCCAGCCAGCCACGAGGTGGGGGAAGCTGAAGGGCTCGAGTATCTCGCCGAGCGCCGGGAACCCGCTCTGGGCACGCACGATAGCTACTGGATCATCCTTGCCCACGTAGCGGCCTGCTATCAAGTTGAGCCTCTCGCTGCTCACAACAGCTGCTATCTCATCGTCGCTCTTCCTATACACCCTCTTTATCACATAGCGGCTGGGTGTACCTATGAGAGCCAGCAGGTCATACATCTCCTCGGGCGAGTTTAGCACAACGTACTTGCCCTCATAGAGGTCGAGCACCTCAAACTTGAAGCCATCATGCATCCTCGGGTCTATCACAAGACCGGCAGTGTTGAAGGGATCCGCAAATATCTTGAAGAGCGGCAGGTTGAAAGCGCCAGGCTCGGTCTTGTCAGCCATGAACACTACTATTGGCTCGCTGCGCCTCTCCACTATCTCCATCTCGGCTACGCCGGGGCCCAGACCCCGCACATTGCCGGAGAATGCGTCGCTGAGCAGATCCTGCCCGGCAGCATAGAGGCCTAGCTCCTTAGCCACCTCAGCCGCCTTCTTGAAGGCCTCCCAGGCGAGGCCATGTATATCAGAGCTGTCAACACCCTTACGGTGTGTCATTATGAGCTGGAGGTCGTCACCAACGTGGGTTACATAGTAGTCTATGATGGTGCCCTTTCTCTTAGCCTCGGCGAGGACACGTGCCGCTGCAGCCATGGTGTCAGGGTGAACCTTGTGGTGGCCGGCTATACTCCCTATATCAGCCTTTATCACGCTTATCGTTACACGCCTCTCGTCGGACATTGTGGACTTCACCACTCTAGCCACCATAAATGCGGTTGTATAAAGCCTCTTCTAGCCAAGCAAAATTCCATGAGCAAGGGGTGGGGTGCTAAGAGTCAATTGTCAATTCCAATTAAGAGGAAGGAAGAAGCCTCGAAGAAGAGTACCTGGTAATACCCTTGCTGGGAAGGACTCTATCCTGGGTAGCCTCATAAAACCTTAGTATGAAGAAAATTCTTATTATTACATACTGCTTGATGGAATTTAAAGAGGTTTTGCTGCCTGGACAGGCGATTGGCGCTGGCATGCAGGCCTCTTGCTTAGCCTGACAGGCTACGTGCACTGTTAGCCCCTCCCTGCAAGGTATCATAGCGGCGCATATCTCATGTTAACCTGTTATGCATTTATGTAACAATTATAGAGAGTTTACCTATATATTAGGCGATATGAACCCCGTACCATAGGGATTACGGTTGATCCGGGAGAGCCCCTGCATGCACCCGCACAGGATAGAAGCCCAGGCCTATATGAGGGTATGATGCTCCATGTAGCTCGAGAAGAGAAAATTTGCTGCAACCACTCCACTTATTAGATACAAAAATTTATAAATTATGGTAGTTTATGATAGTAGTAAGTGTTTCATCCATTAGCGATGATCGTTGATGGACAGCCTAGAGGCTCGCCGCATCTTTCACGCGCTTCAGGGAGGAGGACGAGGGATCCAGACCTGCAGCCTAAGCATAATCATGTCGGGGTAAGCTTCAGAGGTAGCTCATAACCAGCACGGGCCCTACCCGGCTCCTAGTGGGGTGGAATAGCGGAGTTACATAAAGGCGCGCTGTCTTGGGGGATGGGGTCTTTAGGGCCATCCCCGCGGTTAAATGGTGCCTCCCCTCTCTGCAAGCTTGACAGCCAGTTCTCTGCTCACCAGCCTGGCCCCGGCTCCTAGAGAAACCGTGAGCTCCTGGAGCGCGTATAGGAGGAGAGGTACTTCGCCCCATATCCTCCTGCCGCGGAGCTTCTCCGTGAGCCTCGCAAGCCTTCTACCCACAAACCTGGCAAGGGCCTTTATGGCGTCCTCGATGCGTGATGCTAGGTTCACTGCTTCTCTCCGGGCCATCCTCCTCGCACCTACCGTAAAGCCGCGTGGAGCGTAGATTATGTATACTAGGTCGGCCCTGTTGAACACCTTGCCTCTCAAGCTGGCTACACGGCTGCGGAGCCTCCTTATGCGGCGTTGCAGCTGGCTCGGGGAGATGGGCCTGCTCTCCTGCGTGCTTGTGTAGAGCGCTACTACCAGGGGGCTGCTGGCCGGAAGCTGCAGAGTCACCACGGTGACCGTGTAGTCGCTGGACTCGTCTACCCTTGAGACGCCTGTCAGGAGCGGGTTGACCAGCCTCCATGCAGTGTAGTACCGTCTAGCACCCCTTAGTAGGGGTAGTAGTAGCTGGTTGACAGCCTCGAGCCGCCGCTGGCGCCGCTGTAGGCTGTGCATAGCCACCGTGTCCCCCGGGTTCGACCCCCCGGGGCCTGTGGTAGATGATGCGTTTCTGGCTCTGAGGATCCTAGCCGTCCTGACAGGGAGTGGTAGGGCTCCGTCCCCCGGTATCAGAGTGCTTCTCTCCTGTCAGGGTCTATGGACTATCGCGCCAGGCTTAAGGCGCTGCCGTCCCCGGCCGGGGCTACTCCTCCGTCTCTCCCTCCTCCTTCTCGCTGGGCCTCGGTAAGTAGTAGTACTTGCCTAGCCTCTTCTGCATCCTGTCCAGGAAGCTTCCCTCCTTGTTGATCCTAGGCCTCCCGGTTTCAGGGTCCTTCCTTATCGTTATGCCCAGCTCCTTTAGGAAGAGGTTCATGCCCTCATGCAGGGGGAGGGGTCTTGAAGCCTTTCCATGCCGCCCTGGGGTGCCGGTGAACACTAGTATCTTGCTGGCTATGTAGTCCTGCACCGCTATATCGTGTTCAACAACGATGGCGGCAGCGCTTCTGGCCTCTGTGAGCCTCCTGATAGCCTTGGCTACGGTGAGCCTCTCCTCCACGTCGAGGTATGCTGAGGGCTCGTCGAGTAGGTAGATGTCCGCTTCTCTCGCCAGCGCGGCGGCTACGGCAACCTTCTGTAGCTCGCCGCCGCTTAGCTCTCTAAGCTTCCGGTCCAGTAGCCGGTCTATGCCGAGCCTCCTCACAATCTCTACGTTAAGCCAGGATCCCGGCGAGAGTGTGGAGGGGTTGGCCTCTCTGAGTAGCTGCTCTACAGTCTTCTCCTCGCCGAGCACCTCGGGGTTTATATACTGGGGCTTGTAGCTCACCTTGAGCTGCCCCTCTGGCTTCTCCACGCTTCCCTCTGCGGGCTCCAGCTCGCCGGCTAGTGTGCGCACGAAGGTGGTTTTGCCTATGCCATTGGGCCCTACTACGCCGAGCACCTCGCCCTCGTGGAGATCCCCGGGCTCGGCCTCTAGGCGGAAGCCGTTCAGGCGCACTAGGAGCCTACTCCAGCCGATGTAGCGTTTCGCCTCAGCGCTGGCCTGCCGGGTGAAGCTTATAGTGTATCTTATTGGCTCGCTCCTTATCCTCATGTTCTCGGCTGGCAGGTAGCCTTTGAGGAAGTAGTTTATACCGGCGCGCACACCGTAGGGCTTGGATGCTATGCCGTAGACTCCCGGCTCGCCATACATTATGGCTACGTGGTCTGACAGGTAGTCTAGCATAGCTATGTCGTGCTCCACCACTACGGTGTAGCTATCCCTGGGCACATAGCTGCGGATGGCCTTTGCCACTCGTATGCGCTCCCTTATGTCGAGGTAGCTGCTAGGCTCGTCGAAGAGGTAGAGGTTGGCGTCCTTGCTCAGCACAGCTGCAACCAGGAAGCGCTGTAGCTCGCCGCCGCTGAGCTGCCTCACGTCGCGGTCGAGAAGACGCTCCAGGTTAAGATCCCTGGCCAGGTCCCTCCATAATCCACGTTCGTCGGCCCGCTCTAGCAGGTCCCGCAGCCGCCCCTTTACCCTGCGCGGTACAAGGTCCACGTACTGTATCTTGTGTGCGGCTCTTATCTTGCCGTCCGCGAGCATTTTAAAGTAGTTCTGCATCTCGGTGCCACGGAACCTCTTGATTATCTCGTCCCAGTCGGGTGGCGCCCCCTCAACTATACCCAGGTTGGGCCGCAGCTCGCCGGCGAGTATGCGGAGGGCGGTAGACTTCCCTGTGCCGTTCTTACCTATTATGCCTAGTATCCTCCCCTGCCGGGGCACGGGTACCCCGTAGAGCTTGAATCCATTAACCCCGTAACGGTGTACCAGCATGCGTTCGAGCTCGTCTGGAAGGTTCACTATGCTTATGGCCTTGAAGGGGCACTTCTTCACGCATATGCCGCAGCCTATGCAGGTCTCCTCATATATGACGGGCTTCCTCCTCTCTGGGCTCATCTCTATAGCCTTGCCTCCTGTCAGGTTTACGGGACAGAACGCTATGCACTCCTGGTGGCACTTGCTGGGCTTGCATAGATCATAATCTATGACAGCTATCCTCACCATTCCAGCGCTCCCTGAGGAGAAGGCCCACAGGCCCAGCGGCTCATAAGGCTCTGGCGGCGCGTACATCCTAGAGGCAGATGACGGTACCTATATAGGGCTCTAGGAATGGCCCAACTTGGGGGTATGGGGAGTGGTGACGGCACCGAGCCGCTCCTCGGCCTGCTAGTTGAGAGCCCTTGCCTTAAAAACCCGGGGAGACGGCGGTGAAGAAAGGCAAGGTATGCCGACGCCCCTCGTTACCTTACCACTCCTCTTCCTCCCACTCCTCCTCCTCTTCCTCCTCTTCCCACCATTCCTCTTCTTCCTCTTCCTCTTCCCACCACTCCTCTTCCTCGTCTAGTATGAGCCATTTCATTATGCCTCACCATGCTTGGCGGGCTCCATGCTCCCCGCTCTTGGCGCTTTTCTTTAACTCTTATCCTAAAGGCCTCCCCGGAGGCTATGAGGAATCAAAAGGGGCCTACTCGCCCTGCATCCGGTAAACCCGCTCGCGCAGCGGGAAGACAGCAAGCCTCGTCTCCCTAGTCCGGTCGCAGCTGCCGGCGGTGCAGGAGCTTGGAGGCTCTAGGACGCCGGGGATAAGGCTCTGTGGCAGTCGGTTTGCGGGGTAGACGGCTACGATCAGCACACGGCCTCCTGGCCGGGGCTTGTAGCTATGTAGGACGTCCGCTATGTTGCGCTGGCCGGCGAGGTATAGGAGGAGGTCTATCCCGGGGTTCCTAGCTATGCCAAAGCCCCTTACCCTGGCAGCGTACACCGCGAGCGCGGCGGAGGCTATCTCCTCCGGGCAGTAGCGGCGAGCCAGGCTCTCCGCAACCAGGGATACCAGTGCTTCGCGGCCATCGGCAGGGCTGAGCTCCTCCTCCAACCCCTCCCGGTACCGGGTGCAGAGCAGCTCGACCTTAAGGTTGCCTATTCCCGGCAGCAGCTGTACCCAGCTGGCGCGTGTTGAAAACCCTCTTGAGGAACCCAAGGTCTTCACCCGTTATTCTCGCCGCCTCCTCGAGGGTTAGCCCCCTCTTCTTTACAAGCTCCTCGACGGTCTCCGCCTTATCCCAGGGGAAGATTATCCAGGCATCAGTCTCCTCGGCGTAGAAGTCAGGCCGGTACATTGACCAGGGCTTGAGGTAGAGGGCGGCTGTGAGTATCCTCCGGGGCCCGTAGTGGGAGAGGAAGCTCACAGCCATGTTGAAGGTCTTCCCGGTGTCGGCTACATCGTCTACTACCAGCACTACCTTATCCCTTATGTCGGCTATAAGGGGCTGGGTGACTACGGGCCTCTCAGAGGTCTCGCCGATCCCCCGGTAGAACTTAATCTCGAGGGCCCCCATCACGGGTGTGCCTAGATAGTCTGAGAGCAGCCTGGCCGGGATCCATCCGCCCCGAAGGACTCCCACGATGACGTCAACCTTTATCCCCTTACTTAGCACCTGCTCGGCTATCCTCGCGCAGCCGTCCTCTACCTCGCGCCAGGTTACAGGCTTAAACTTGACAGGCTCTGGATGGCCTTGACCCGCCAAGGCATCTGGCGCCCCCGGTTGCCGGCGTCACTCCCATCCCATGGCTCGTGGGCTCAGGCCCCCGGGCTTTTGGGCCTCAGGGTGGCCTAAGGGTGCTGCGCGGACGGGGGTAAAGGAGCCGGGCTCCCTAGTGCGGGCCCGGGGCTGTTGTAGAGGCTTATGTCTAGCTCTCCGCTGCTGGCTGGCCTTCGCCGGCCTGCTGGGGCTGTTGCTGCTGCCCCGCCTCTGCCGGCTGCTGCGCCGCCTGGGCTAGCAGCGCTGCCCTGGTCTCCTCGGCGTGCTGCTGCTCTATAAGGTACTGCAGCTGCCCCGTCCTCTTGTATATCTTATATAGCCTGGTGACGTAGCCTGCTATCTGGTTCCTCAGCTTCTTCGAAGGCGTCTCTATAAGGTTTGATACCACGCGCTTGTTATGCTCGAAATCCTCTGTGAAGAGGTCGGGATACATTGACAGCAGCTTACGCGCGGTGCGCTTGACTACCCCGATCCTTACTTTACCCATTACATGCCCCCGGGACCGGCCCCGGCTCTTCCGCGGGAGATATACCTTGTGGAAGCCCCGAGAGCAAGGTTTATATAGAAGCACTCTGAAGGCAACCTACCCGGACGTAGCGCATCAAAGGGATGGCTAGAGGTGGAACCATGTCTGCGCCCGCGCGCGCGGTCACAGTGGAGCCCACCGGTGTGCCGGTGCTCATACTCAAGGAGGGCACCCAGAGGACCTACGGCCGCGAGGCTCTACGCGCTAACATAATGATAGTGCGGGCGATTGCCGAGACTCTGCGCACCACCTACGGCCCCAAGGGCATGGACAAGATGCTAGTCGATAGCCTCGGCGACATAACTATAACCAACGACGGCGCCACCATACTTGACAAGATGGATGTCCAGCACCCGACTGCCAAGCTCGTAGTACAGATAGCTAAGGGCCAGGACGAGGAGGTGGGTGACGGCACCAAGACTGCCGTGATACTCGCTGGTGAGCTACTCCGCGTAGCCGAGGAGCTCCTCGATAAGAACGTGCACCCCACAATCATAGTCAGCGGCTATAAGAAGGCGGCAGAGGAGGCCATAAAGAAGCTCCAGGAGCTGGCCGAGCCCATAGACATAAACAACGATGAGATACTCAAGAAGATAGCCAGGACCAGCCTCACCAGCAAGGCTGTGCACGGCGCCCGCGACTACCTGGCAGAGATTGTAGTCAAGGCAGTCAAGCAGGTCACCGAGAAGCGCGGCGACAAGTGGTACATAGACCTGGACAGCATACAGATAATAAAGAAGCATGGTGGCGGTCTCCGCGACACCCAGCTAGTCTACGGCATTGTGCTCGATAAGGAGGTTGTGCACCCAGGCATGCCCAAGAGGGTTGAGAACGCCTACATAGTGCTGCTCGACGCCCCGCTCGAGGTGGAGAAGCCGGAGATCGACGCCGAGATAAGGATCAGCGACCCGACCTACCTGAAGAAGTTCCTCGAGGAGGAGGAGCGCATACTAGAGGACATGGTGGAGAAGATCTACAACGTTGCCGTTGAGAGGATGAAGAGGGACGGCATGGAGCCTGGTAAGGCCGGCATAGTGGTGATAACCCAGAAGGGCATCGACGAGGTGGCCCAGCACTTCCTAGCCAAGAAGGGCATAATGGCCGTGAGAAGGGTCAAGAGGAGCGACATAGAGAAGATATCCAAGGCCACCGGAGCCAAGATAGTGAGCAACATTGAGGACCTAACTCCAGAGGACCTGGGCTTCGCCAAGCTAGTTGAGGAGAGGAAGGTCGGCGAAGACAAGATGGTGTTCATAGAGGGCTGCCCCAACCCCAAGGCGGTGACTATAGTGATACGTGGTGGTCTCGAGCGGCTGGTTGACGAGGCTGAGAGGAGTATACAGGATGCTATGCACGCAGTAGCCGACGCTATAAGGGACGGCAAGATAGTCGCGGGCGGTGGCGCTGTCGAGGTAGAGCTGTCCAAGTATCTGCGCGAGATCGCTCCGAAGATTGGCGGCAAGGAGCAGCTAGCGGTAGAGGCCTTCGCCCGCGCCCTTGAGGGCCTGCCGATGGCGCTGGCCGAGAACGCGGGCCTGGACCCCGTGGAGATCATGATGAAGCTGCGCGCCGCCCACTCCAAGCCGGACGGCAAGTGGTATGGTATCAACGTGTTCAACGGCAACGTTGAGAACATGATGGAGCTTGGCGTAGTGGAGCCTGTAAGCATCAAGGCTAACGCCATCAAGGCCGGCACCGAGGCTGCAACCATGGTGCTGAGGATAGACGACATAATCGCCGCCGCCCGCCGCGAGGAGAAGGAGGAGAAGGAGAAGGAGAAGAAGGAGGAAGGGGAGGAGTAACCCCCTATTCATCCAAACTCGTTTTTAAAGGAGTAGAACCACTCTATAAGGGGCTTTCTGTCGCCCTGCCTACATTAGTCTCTTAGTAGGGTCTTAGCCTCCACCTGCTCCACGGGAGCGTAGCGTCTTGATTGTTGTGGCGGGTGTGCCCGGTACCGGCAAGAGTCTTGTGGGCTCGCGTGTGGCCAGGCTCCTCCTGCGCCGCTTTACAACACTCTCGTGGATTGTCCTGGAGAAGGGGCTCTGGACGGGCTATGATGCTGATAGGAGAAGCTTCATAGCAGACTATGATAGGCTTGTAAGGGAGATCCGCTACTACCAGGACTATGTTGTTGAGACCCACTGGCTGGAGCCCTTCGAGACCATTCTCGATGCCATTGAGGCTGTTGTAGTGACGAGATGCAACCCCCTGGTGCTCCTGGAGCGGCTGCAGAGGCGTGGGTGGCCTCCAGCAAAGATTGCCGAGAATGTTGAGGCCGAGCTGGTGGGGGTAGTGGCTGCCGAGGCCCGGCGGCTGGTGGATAAAGGCGTCCCGGTGGTTGAGATTGATACGACCCAGATGGATCCCGATGACGCTGCAAAACTTGTGGTTGATATGATCGGCAGGGGAGTGTCTCGCTGCTGTATAGACTGGCTCTCCGTGCTAGAGGGGGATGAGCTAGGGTTTTTGCTTGAAAAGCTCTCTAGCCTGGGTGGTGCCCCTCTGCATGAGCGGCGCGGGAGTGCCGAGGCTGGCTGAGATACGTGTAGACGAGCTGGCTCAGAGGTTTCGCGGCATTATATCCGAGATAGACGCTGTGCTCTCCAGGAGGGAGGAGGCTAGGGATAGCCTGATAAAGACCGGCCGGGACATTATCAAGATGTCCGGCTGGGCTATAAATGCTCTTCACCGGGGCCTCGTCGATGAGGCGCGTGGCTACATTGAGGATATGGATAGGATTGTTAAAGAGTTCCTGAAGCTTGCCAGGAGCGATAGCTTCCTGCTGGAGAGCGGCTTCGTTTACAACGTCTTAGCAGAGTATGTCGAGGCCAGAGTGTTCTACAGCATAGTGGTTGAGGGGAAGATACCCAGCCACCACGACCTTGGAGTGGGAGAGGTCCCCTACCTCCAGGGGCTGGGCGACGTCCTAGGGGAGCTCCGCCGCCTTGCACTAGACCTTATGCGTTCCGACAGGCTGGAGGAGGCAGAGGTAGTACTTGACCTAATGGAAGCCCTCTACTACGAGATGCGTGCACTAGAGTACCCTGATGCGCTCATACCAGGCGTCAGGCATAAGGTTGACGTAGCACGGCGGCTCATAGATGATACTAAGTCTCTGCTCCTCAGCGTAAAGGCTAGGAGGGGATGCGGGTAGATCGGCGATGAGAAGCTATCGGATGGACCCGCTCACGGCTTTTATGGATACCTTTTGCCGCTATCTACGCGACCGGGGGGTAATGGCTCTCTCGATGGCTAGGGCTACTGGCCAGAGGAGGCTTCGAATATCCCTCTACGGCCTCTGGCGGCGCCACGAGGCAGAGGAGACAGGATATATGAGATTCATGGATGTTGTAGAGGAGCTGCTAAGATGCGGGGAGTGCCTGGAGAAGCTCAGGGAGAAGGGAGTGGAGAAGATAGATGCTTCGAGCAAGGAGCCCTACATGGTTGTAGATGTTGATAAGCTCCAGCAGCTCCTCCGGGAGTGCAGGTAGGTGGGATGATGCGGGAGAACGGGAAGGCGTCTGGGCCCTCTGCAGCTCGGTGGCGCCGGGGGCGGGATTTGAACCCGCGCGGGGTGGACCCCCACCGGCTTAGCAGGCCGGCGCCCTACCAGGCTAGGCGACCCCGGCATCCATTTCGAACTATAAGGCTGAGGGCATAGGGGTTAAATCCTTTTCTGTAGATATTAGGGGTGGTATAAGAGAGATGGTCGAGCCCTCCTGGCCCCCGCGTGTGGTGCTCGAGAAGATAGCTAGGCATATCGCTGGAGAGATTGTCATGAGTGAAAGTCCTGGCAGCGTGCTCAGGAAGTGGAGAGAGATATTCGCCGCCAGCCAGCTTGACGTGGCAAGACACATGGGCGTCACCCCCAGCGTTGTAAGCGACTATGAGAAGGGCCGTAGGACGCCTGGCTCTCAGTTTATACGGAGGTTCGTTGAGGCGCTGCTGGAGATCGATAGCGAGCGTGGATGGAGCGTTGTCTCCCACCTGGCTAAAATGCTTCAGCTAAACTACCTTGGAGCCGTCATAGATATGCGCGAGTTTGAGAGCGGCGTTGAGCTGGAAAAGGTGGTTACTAGCGTGAAGGGGTTCCCCGTAAACTCATACCTGTTGAACGAGCGTATATACGGCTACACTGTTGTGGACAGCCTCAGGGCCATAATGAGTCTTAGCGGGAGCGAGTTCCTTCACCTGCTGGGCTCTACTACGCAGCGCGTGATAGTCTTCACTAGGGTCACCACGGGCAGGAGTCCGATGATAGCTCTACGAGTATCAACGATTAAGCCGGCAGCCATAGTGCTGCATGGGCCGCGTAAGCTGGACTACCTGGCCCTCTGGATGGCTGAGAGCGAGAGGGTCCCAGTGATACTAAGCCTGGCGAAGAGCGTCGACGAGCTCGTCAGCGGCCTTCGCCAGCTCGCTTCCTCTCCTCGATAAGCATTATTGCCGCTGCTATGTCGCCCTCGGCTTCCTCTAACGCCTTTCTGGCCTCCTCGAGGCTTACCCCAGTCTGCTCCGCCACCAGCCTTACGTCCTCCTCGCTAACTTCTGCTCCCACGGTCTCCAGCCCTGCCTCCCTCTCCTCGACCTGCTGGGCAAAGGCCTGCAGCATGAGAGCCCCGCCGGGCATCTTAACCACTAGGGCCTGGGGGGTTATGAGGACCAGCTCTCTGCCCTCACGCTTCCTTATAACAATCTCCTCAGCCTCAAGGGTCTCTATGTCAACATTCTTCAGTCCAAGCCTCTTGAGCTGCTTCTTAAGCTCATTCGGGTTGAACCTAAGCAAGAGCCGGGCGCACCCCGCTTACCCTGCTACGGGTCAGCGGCGTGAGCCATTATAGTATATAATGGCTAGTTTGCGTTGCATGTTCAGGGGTGCCACAATTCGTTGTGGGAGTGTGTGAGGTTATGCCTCCTCCGGCCCTTGAACACATGTCGTAGAGGGGGTAGCCTTGGGTAAACCTGTGATCAGAGTACTAGGTGGAGGCAAGGAAGTCGGCAGAATGTCAATACTCGTGAGGAGAAACAGTGGGGATAAGAGAGGCATACTACTTGATGCGGGAGTCAACTTTGATGACGAGGATAGGCCGGTATTCGCAGCCACCTATCCGCCAAAGTACATTGACGCCATTATACTCAGCCACGCCCACCTAGACCATATAGGCACTGCGCCGATGTACTTCATCTCCGGCAATCCACGGGTCTATGCTACGCGCCCAACGATCCAGATGGCGAAGCTCATGCTAGAAGACTTCCTCAAGCTTAACGGCTACTACTCGCCCTATGAGCACCGTGAGGTGCAAACGCTCCTCGAGGCGGCAGAATACATAAGGTACGGCCAACGTGTCGATATAGATGGTGTCGAGGCTTCAGCCTACTCGGCGGGCCATATACCGGGCAGCACCTTTGTTGTGCTCGATATAGATGGTGTCAGGATAGGGTTCACGGGAGACATAAACACTATCGAGACGAAGCTGATGAAGCCTCCGCAGCTCGACGCCATAGGGAGAATTGACGTATTAATAACCGAGGCGACTTACGGAGCCTCCCTTCACCCGCCGAGGGAGAGGGCGGAGAAGCGCCTACTCTCAATAGTAGAGGAGGTTGTAGACCGCGGCGGTACCGTGCTGATACCATCGTTCAGCATAGCTAGAGGCCAAGAGATGATGATGATCCTCGCCGAGCACGATCCCGGAGTGCCTGTGTACGTTGACGGTATGATAAGAAAGGTGACAGAGATATTCCTGGAGAATAGCGAGTACATTAACAACCTACATCTCCTCCGCAAGGCCTACGAGGAGTTCAATATAGTAAAGGGCTGGCGTGATCGTAATAGGGCTTGGAGGCAGCCCAGCGTAATAATAGCGTCGGCAGGCATGCTTAAGGGGGGACCAAGCCTCTACTATCTAAAACGTATAGGCGGAAACCCCAGGAACGCAGTAGTCCTAGTTAGCTTCCAGGCGCCAGGGTCCAATGGCCGTAGGATAGTGGAGGAGGGACTTATGCCAGGAAGCGAGGAGCCTGTAAGAGCCAGGGTTGAATGGCTAGACTTCAGTAGCCATGCTGACTACAAGGGGCTGCTGGAGGTTGTGAAGGCTACCAAGCCTAGAATGGTGGTTATAGTGCACAGCGAGGAGGACGTGGCTAAAGAGTATGCGAAACACGTAATGGATACGGGGATACCTGAAAAGATCGTAATAGGAGAGAATAATAGTGATATAGCGGTGGATGCCTAGCTTCACCGCTTCAAAGCCTTGGACCCTATACATGCTCGCGTGCACAGCCGCTATCTAGTTTTGTCGGCTGAACCCCCTCCGGGTCTGGCAGCTCGTGGCTTGCAGGCCGGACTTCTACTACCTATTTAAATCGTTCAAGACCCTAGCTGCATCAGTGGTTTGCACCGGCTCTCGCCGGTGGCATGTGGCGTGAGTGTGGTCTAGGAGCTAGCAGGGGGTGGGATGGGTTGCCCGGGCGGTGGTCCCGCCGCGGGGATTCGAACCCCGGACCGCCCGGTGTCTGCCCCCAGGCCCCCGTGCCGGCGCGCCCTCATCCAGGCCCCCTGCGGGGGCGTCGGGCGCGTGGGGGGCCTGAGCCCCACCTACAGCCGGGCGCTCTGCCGCTGAGCTACGGCGGGATCCCTCCAGTGGACCGCCATGTAGGGTACGGACAGCTAGACCGGGTTTAATAGTGTTTCTCGTATTGGTGTTTTAGATCTTCAACCCCCTGCATGGAGCAAGCTTGTTCGCGTAGTCGCTGTACTGGGTTATCACTATGCATTTCTCTACATTGTAGTCTTCGGCCAGTCTCGAGAGAATATTTGCGGGAAGGTCAAGGGGCTCTATTATAACGAGCGTGCTCGGCCCGGCTCTCTCTAAGGCGGAGAGCATGCCAGCTATCTTATCGCTTATATAGAGCTTGTTTCCAAGCCTCTCTACAGTAATCTTGCCAGCCCCATCAACTTGCAGGCTGGCCAGAATGTTTTCGTCCAGAAGGTTCTTCAGATCTATAATGAGTACTGGGCCCTTGCTGGCACCCGCCAGCTTTCGCAGGAGCGGTGCGATCAGCTTTGCTCTAATCTGCGTGGCACAGCACTCCGTGTTGGTGTGAGCTTTCGCCGTAGGCCTTGTACATGGAATCGCCTTTATGCTATCCATGTACGAGTTCAATATCTCAATGAGTTCGTGCTGCGTTATTGAGGCTCCTTCTACGAGGAGCAGGGCCCTCGGAGGAGGCCCCTCTACGTTGTACGTAACCCTTCTGGATGTAAGGGATAGCCGGCGGATCAGATGCTCGAGATTCCTTGCATCATTGATGAGGTTTTTCTTGGGGGCTATCTTTGAGGATATAAGCTCTACGCATATGGCTGCTTTCCGCCTGCTCCGAAGGTAGTAGCCGGCCAGCACGGCCGCCAGGCCCGCTGCAAGGACCCCGGGGTGTAGATGGTGCGCGAGACCTGGAAGCATATGTGCTATACCAGTTATGGGCATCCCTACCCCGTATGCAAGGAGCGCTATAGCCGCTGCCGTTGCAAGCGCTGGCAGCTTATCCACGGCAGGGTATTCCCCGGAGGCTGGGCCTTGTTGTGAACCCCTCTTACACTGGTCAGCGAAACAAATGATACTCCATGTCCCTAGGGGTCTTCTCCTCTAGAGCTTGGAAACCTTAACATAGAGCTTCTCAGTCGGCTTCACGTCTAATTCCTTTGAGGACCTAAGTATGAAGAGGAGCCCCCCTAGTGATATGAGGACTGCTTTGCGCCCGCCCTCATCCTTCATCGAGACAACAGTGCCCCTCCCCACGAGGTCCTCTCCATCCTTATAGGCTGGCAGCTCTCTCGAAACGGTTACCTCCACCTCCGTGCCAGGCTCGTAGACCACAAGGTCTCTATGTATATCCATTTCAACCTCATAGACGCCGTCAAGGCTCTTAATACGGGCCAAGAACATTCGCGGGATAAGCTCCCGCTCAACAGACTCAACCCTTCCCCGGAACTGTGCTATCACGTTGCCCAACTCTCTATTGCACCCTGGACGCCCCCTGGCCTGCCGAGCTAAAATCCCCACCCTCCATGGGGGCTGGAAGGCTGATGCACCCTCTGTAGCTATAAAACTCCATGCGTCCCTTGTGTACCAGTGGTGCACCCTAGATGGCCTCAGCAATCGCCCCGGCTGCGGCGAGACGCCTAGTCGCAGAGCTGAACAATCTTCTGGGAAAGCGCGTCGAAGTAGTCCTAATGGATGGACGTAAGTACAAGGGAACCCTTCTCGGCTTCGACCACCCCGAGATGAACCTGGTCCTCGGCGACGTGGAGGCGGGAGAGACAAGGATACCCAGGCTCTTCATAATGGGCAGAGTTGTGGCCGAGATTAGGGCCTATGAAACAACCATGTTTGACCCGCGGGAATTCGCCAACTACGTCGCAAGGAGACTAGGACTGCGCCCTGATGCGATAAAGGTGTTCCAGGACGCCGGTGTCGTGGTAATATACAACAGTATAAGGGTCACAGCCAACGGCGTTGAGGGCGCGGGGCCCCTCGCGGCCAAGGTAAGCTACGTGCTAAGAGAGTATATTGAGGCGAAGAAGAGGGGAGAAGAGCTCCGTTGACCCGGATAGGCGTATTCGAGGTAAAGGATAAGGATCTTGCAGGGAGAATAGGGAGGCTCTACACCCCACACGGGGTCCTCGAGACCCCCGCGCTACTCCCAGTCATAGATATAGCTAGGCAGGAGGTCCCACTAAAGGATATAGAGTCGATGGGCTTCAATGCGGTAATAACCAATGCCTACCTGCTGTGGAAGAGGATGAGAAGCAGGGCGCTCGAGCAAGGCGTACACGGCATACTCAATTTCAATGGCATAGTTATGACTGACTCGGGAGCCTACCAGATACTCCAGTACGGCAGAGTCGACATAGATCCGCGCGAGGTGGTAGAGTTCCAGAAGGGCATAGGCAGCGATATAGCAGTGATCCTGGACGTGCCTACCGGCAACGCTGGGGACCCCGTCCAGGCCCGCTATAGTGTTGAGGAGACGCTACGCCGGGCTCGTGAAGCCCTAGAGCACATAGATGACGAGAGAATATGGACCCTACCGGTGCAGGGTGGACCCTTCCGGGAGCTTCTGGAGAAGAGCGCCAGGGAGTCGGCAAAGCTACCACGCTACCGCCTCTACGCCCTTGGAAGCCCCACAGTCCTCCTAGAGCGCTACGATTACTCCACGCTTGTGGAAATGGTGTTTACCGCGAGACGCTATCTTCCAAGAAGCAAGCCTCTCCACCTCTTCGGCGCGGGGCACCCCATGATAATTCCCTTCGCCGTGGCCCTTGGCGTGGACATGTTTGATTCAGCCTCATACATCCTATATGCAAGGGACGGCAGATACATGACCCTCAGCAGAACCTATAGGCTGGAGGAGCTAGACTACTTCCCCTGCAGCTGTCCAGTCTGCAGCAAATACACGCCACAGGAGCTAAGGGAGATGCCAAAGCAGGAGAGAACAAGGCTCCTGGCACTCCACAACCTCTACGTGCTTAAAACAGCCATAAACGAGGTAAAAACAGCCATAAAGGAAGGGAGGCTCTGGGAGCTCCTCGAGGAGAAGAGCAGAGCCCACCCATCCCTGGCCAAGGCCTTCAGCAAGCTCGCACAGTACAGCAACTATTTAGCCAGGCTGACGCCACGAGCCAAGGGCTCGCAGGCCAAGGGGATATTCCTCTACGGTAACGAGAGCCTCCACCATCCCAAGCTGGTAATCCACCGCGAGAGAGTCGTCAACTACTACAAGCCCAGGAAGGGGAAGGCCCTGCTAATCCCGGTTGACCCCTCGGAGAAGCCCTTCACGCACTCAAGGATATACAGGATGGCGGTCCGCGGGCTCGACCGTGGCTATCACGTGGTGGGTTATAGCCCCTATATAGGGGTGATTCCAGAGGAGCTCGCGGAGACTTACCCCCTCTCCCAGTACGAGATGAATGATTCTCAATACAGCGACGTCGTAGAGCGGACAGTAGGCTATGTTACAGAGTACTTCAAAAGGCATATAGATACCTATAGTGAAGTTATAGTGATAGAATACTCGGAGCTGCCCTGGAGCACCAGGCTAGCTCATCGCATAGCCCAAATGCTCCGAGAGCTGGGGCTACGTGTGGAGCTAAGGAGAATCGACCACCTCGGAGAAGATTAGGGAGCCCTCATCCGGCCCCTCGGGAGGGGAGGAAAAGAGGGCTACATGTAAGCCCGTTCGCTGCTGGGCGGCGTCATCATCTCCCTCTGCTGCTGCTCCATCATAGTAATCATCTCCTCTATCTTCTTTGCCTGCTCCAGCAGCTCCTCAACGCCGAAGCTCAGCCCGTAAAGCTCGTTTATCTTCTCAATGGCCACAGCGGCTGCCCTAGGATCCGGCCTAGCCGCCTCCGTGTAGGGGAGCACGGCCAGCGTCGGATAGCTCCTCACCTCTGCATAGAAGAGCAGAAGGGCCAGAGGCCCAACCACGTAGAGGCCTTTATCCATACGGGGCTCCTCAAGCCCACGGCTATAGGCGGAGGTAGCCACCCAGCGTAGCTTCTCCTCGCCCTGCCTGAACCTGGAGTCAAACCCGCCTATGAGAACAGCCTCCTTAACCTCGGCGGCCTGTAGGAAGTCCACTATAGCCTCGGCGAACCTGCTCCTCTCCTGGACAACCGGTATATCATGGTTGACGAGCAGCGTTATGCGCTTCCCAGAGTTCTCGCAGTAGTAGAGCGTGAAAGGGCCAACAACGCCACGCGAGCTGGGGGTAACGGCTTCGGGCATATACTTTGTTATTACATAGCCAGCTTCCCTGCAGTCAGCCGTGTCGGCAAGATGAAGCGTAGCTATATAGCCTACAGCCCCATAGCCCTTGAACCCTGTGATAAAGAGATCGGAGCCCCTCACATCCTCGGCGTACGCTACGCGGATAGTCCGAAACCTGTGAACGTTATACCTGCTCACCCTGGCTGCACCTCCCGCTGCCCAGGGGATACAGCCTTCTCAGCAAATTTACGTACACGGATAGCCTCTCCCCAGCACTCTTCCTCCAGAATCTCCTCGGGGGAGAGGCGGAGCCTACCCACGCCGAGCAGCACTCCACGCTCATCCAGAACTATAACCTCATCCCCTGCGAGGAGGCTTGTATCCAGCCTCCTTACCGCCCTGCACGGTATACTCTTCCGAAGCTCGCCCATGGCGTCCGGGGAAACCCATGCCCGCAGCCGGGGCTCAGGCAGCGATAGCAGCCGGCGCGCACCCCTCGGCGACAGGGAGAAAAGATAGTCGTGGGCCCGCAGCACCGCTAGAAGCCCTTCCTCGCCGTACACCTCCCTTATTCTCCGCGTCCCCGGCGAGACCCCCACGACAGCGTCATCGGGTATGAGGAGGTCGCCGGCAGGGTAGCCGAACTGGTAATCCGCTATCCCCCTTAGCCTTAGAACCTCCTCCCTCGTGGCCGGCCTAAGTATCATAGCCATCGAGCCCCTTAACGACCGCCAGAACAGGGCGGGTGACCGGCGGCTGGCGGAGGAGATGGTGGGCCCGCCGGGATTTGAACCCGGGACCACGGGGTCCCGAGTCGGGCACACCCCCGCCCTCACGGCTTCCCGGGCGGGGCTGTGTGTACCCCGCATCCTACCAAGCTAGACGACGGGCCCACCCACGCCGCCAGAGACTCCAATTACGGGGGATTCCAAGACCCTGGGGCGCTGTTATTTAGCTTTCTGGCCAGGGGCTAGGGCCGGGGTAGATACCGATTTAACCCCCAACAGGATGCATACCCAGCGTTGGCCTCTTTAAAGCCGCGTAGGAGCCCTATTGGAGATGGTGGCTAGGGAGTGGCAGGCAACGCTACCAATGTAAGCTCTCTCACAAGCCTGATAGCCGCAGCCAGCACTAACCCGCAGCTACTGGTAGCTGTAGTTCTGCAACTTCTCCTAGGCTTCGCGGCGGGCTACTATATGGCAAAAATAGCAAAGTACATTATAGCGCTCATAGGTGTGTTCCTGCTAGGTACATTGATAGGCGTGTGGGGAGCCTCTGGTAGTGTTAACGACCTAGCATCGAGGATAGAGGGACTGGCGAAATTCAAGGATCTCATACTAAACGCTGTAAAAATGCTCGGCTTCATAGCCGTAGGCCCTACGTCGATAGGCTTCATTATAGGTATAATAGTGGGCGTCACGCGTAAATAGGGACAAAACTACAGCATTTTCCCTCCCATCCCGCCCTTGAGGATGAGGGATGCCCAGGGCCCATACCGTAAAGACCCGGGGGCTAGCGCGGGATAAGCTAGAGTGTTGAAGCTAGAGCGTTATCTACAATTCACTTAAGCCTATCCTCCATCTCAGGGTCGAGAACCCGGAGGCTCTTGCACCTGCCCTTTATCGACTTAACGAACTCTACACCCTCGTCAATATTGTTGAACACCAGGGTGTAGAGATAGCTGGGGGTCCTGGCCTTAACCTTCAGCACCTTTATCCTCTTGGCCCCTTCCCCTGTTTCAACCCTCCGGTATCCAAGCTTGACACGGCACTCGCTAGCCCTCTCGACAACCTTGAGGAATTCCTCCTTGCTCTTTAGCTCGACGGGCATGCCGGCAACCCTCCGGGCTCCGTGACGCCCGTGGAGACCCCTTCTTAAAGGGAACTCTCTGCCCCCTTAGAGCGGCGGGCCCGAGGAAGGGAGAAGGCGGGGAGGCCCGCGACTGGAGCCGCCGCCGGGATTCGAACCCGGGACCTCCGCCTTACCAGGGCGGCGCTCTGCCGGCTGAGCTACGGCGGCGCCTCTCCAGGCTCAGCCTAGCCCGTCCCGCTGAGGGGTAAATCCCTTACGGCCTACTAGGCGCTCGGCCTTGGCTACGTGCCTCCGGGGTAGTAGAATTATATGCCGGTTCGCTCCTCGCCCCCTCCCGGGTGTTTCCATGAGCTACGAGCTTCCCAAGGCTCTTGTAACGACGGTCGTAGGCAGCTATCCCAAGCTGCCCGAGGCGGAGCAGGCCATACAGAGGAGGAAGCGCGGGCTCATAAGCGAGGAGGAGTTCCATGAGCTCGTAAAGCCTGCTATAAAGGCGGTGGTTATGGACCAGATAGAGGCCGGCGTAGATGTAATCAGCGACGGCGAGCAGGCCCGCGAGGACATGGTTGTATACTTCGCCGAGCGCATTGAGGGCTACCAGAGCGGCGACTGGGTGAGGATATTCGATAACGTGTACTTCCGGAAGCCGATAGTAGCCTCCAGGCTCGGCTACAAGGGGCCCATGGCGGTCGCTGACTGGGAGTACGCTAGGAGTATAGCAGAGGGCAGGCCGGTGAAGGCCATACTGACAGGCCCCTACACCATGGTTGACTGGAGCTTTGACCTAGCCTACGGCGATCGCCGCGAGCTAGTGCTCGAGATGGCTAGGGTGCTGCGCCGCGAGATAGAGGAGTTCGCGCGCCGCGGCGCCGAGTTCATACAGGTCGATGAGCCCGCTCTCTCTACAAGGCCCTACCGCGAGGAGGCCGAGCTGCTCAGGGAAGCGCTCGAGATAATGTTCAAGGGTGTAAGTGCGAAGAAGATAGTACACATATGCTTCGGGAGGATAGAGAGGATACTCCCCTACGCCCTCGAGTTCCCTGTAGACCAGCTTGACCTGGAGTTTAAGAACAGTAACTTCCGGCTGCTCCCCCACCTTAAGGAGTATGGCTTTGACAAGGAACTCGGCTACGGCGTCATAGACGTGCATAGCACCCGGGTGGAGACGGTGGAGGAGATAAAGAATGATATATACAGGCTGCTAAAGATGGACATACT
This sequence comes from Pyrodictium occultum, assembly GCF_001462395.1. Lineage (NCBI taxonomy): Archaea > Thermoproteati > Thermoproteota > Thermoprotei > Desulfurococcales > Pyrodictiaceae > Pyrodictium > Pyrodictium occultum. The sequence goes on along the minus strand of NZ_LNTB01000001.1, from coordinate 58,894 downwards.
GCCTCCCGAGAAGATATACGTAGACCCCGACTGCGGGCTCAAGAGGCTCCCGAGGGAGATAGCAAAAGCAAAGCTCCGCAACATGGTTGAAGCCGCCAGGCAGGTCCGCCGCGAGCTGGGCTACGAGTAGCCGGCAGACCCCCTGGAGCAACTAGAGGCCTAAGGGGGCCTGGGGCCCCAACGTCATAGTGGGGCCAGCTGGTATGGTGGCGCTGCATGAGCTACCCTACCCTACTAAGAGGATACGAGAAGGCGGTGTAGAGATCCTGATCCCCGACCCCAATGCATACCGCCGCAGCGATGGCGTTTACGAGCCCGCCTGGGCCCCGGTCTTCTACAATCCCCGTATGGGGTTCAACCGTGACATAGCGGTTATCCTCGCAGCAGCCTACCGGGAGCTGGCTGGCCTCGAGAAGCTAGTTGTCGTCGAGCCTCTCGCAGGGAGCGGTGTGAGGGCTCTGCGCTACGCAGTGGAGGCGGGCGCCTACGTCTACGCTGCCGATATAGATCCGGACGCGGTCCACCTGGCGAGGATAAATATTGATATCAATGGCGTGACGGACCGCGTGAAGATTGAGAGAGCAGATGCCAACGAGTTCATGGCCAAGCTCCGGAGGAGCGGGGTAAAGCCCAGCATAGTAGACCTAGACCCCTTCGGCAGCCCTGCCCCCTTCATAGACGTCGCGATACAGTCTATCGGCGTTAGAGGAGTCCTGGCTGCGACAGCCACCGACACAGCACCCCTCTCCGGCGCCCATTCCAGGGCACTCCGCAGGAGATACGACGTAAAGCCCGCCAGGACCGCCTGGGAGAAGGAGCAAGCTGTGAGAATACTGGCAGGCTACATAATCAGGAGGGCAGCGAGCCACGAGTATGGCGCAAGAATCCTCCTAGCCTACTACGCCGACTACTACGTACGAGTCTACGCCGAGCTTCGGCGCGGAGCGGGCAGGGCCGACGATAGCCTCTCAAGCCTGGGCTATGGCGCCTACTGCCCCTACTGCGGCTACACGGGCTACATACAGCAGCCGGACACCCGCTGCCCCTACTGCAGCGCCCCGCTCCAGGCCACCGGCCCCCTCTACACCGGCCCCCTCTGCGACCCGAGGCTGGTCCAGCTCATGAGAAGGATTGCAGAGGAGAGGAGGCACACACTCTCGGACTACGAGCGCGTTGCCAAGCTTCTCAGCCGGCTAGGAGAGGAGTGCAGCATTGTGAAGCCCTACTACAGGCTGGACCGCCTATGCAGCCTGCTCCGCATGAACATGCCCAAGCCTGCTAAAGTGGTTGAAGCCCTCCGGTACAAGGGCTACCGAGCCACGCTCACACACTTCGACCCGCGGGGCTTCAGGACGGATGCTCCACACCCGGTGGTCGTGAACACGCTTGTTGAGATGAGGGCCAGCGGGACCCGCCAGGCATAAAAAGACGGAGGGCTCGGGAGGCTATAAGCCCCCGAGGGCCTACCCTGGGCTCCGGAACACTGCTGTATAGCCTGCTGTGATCCGGTGGAACCTATCCCCATAGACCTCCGCCAGCCTGCTCTCAGCTCTCAAGCCCGTACAGTGACCCGGGTAAACCTCCTCTACACCGATTTTGCGGAGCATGCCGGCTATCTCATCTATGGTGCCCCGCTCGGCCGCGTAGAGGTGGAAGCCGCCCATTACAGCCTTAACATCGTCTTTTAGGGCGCGGGAGGCATGTACAGCTATATTGGTTATACCCGAGTGCCCACAGCCACTAACAACCACGAGGCCATAGCCCTCAATCCTTATCGCAACACCTGTGTCGTCCCTCAAGCTATGAGGTACGAGCTCACCGTCTACAATGGTATAGGCGCCCGGGAGGCCTGGGGCCAGGTCCTCCCTCTCCCTCTCCACCTCCCCCAGGTAGTAGACCCCCGGCACCACCTCGAGAGGCCTCCGCGTCTCAACGAATATAGCACCGGCTCTCTCGGCCTCCCCCCTGCTCCAGCCCGGCCCGAGATCCATGAGGCCCTGCCCCCCGCCAACGTAGATTGAGGGCTTGAACACGTCAGGATGAACAACCACCGGCACTCGACGCCCTATCTTCTCCAGCACGCCTATAAGCCCGCCAGTATGGTCGTAGTGGTTATGCGAAAGCACTATGGCATCAACGTCTTCGAGGCTAACGCCGAGAAGCCTGGCGTTATGAATGATTGCTTCAGCATACTGGCCCGTATCGAATAGAACTTTATAGCGCTTCCCCTCGCTGCTCTCTACCTCTATAAGGGCTGAAAGCCCGTGCTGGCCCAGTATGTTGCGCTTTGTTGCTAGGAAGGAGCCTGCAGTATCCTCCGCGAGAAAAGTTACGCGGGCTTCCTGGACCGAGCCCGGCGAGGTTAACACCCCTACACATGGCTTAGAGCATACATGTATCGTTCACATACAGCGCAGAACCCACAGATATATCATTTACTATTTCACGCTTGATAGCTGTCAACCATTATAGAATCAGTGCGGGGAGGAGGGTATAGAGTCACGCCAAGTACAGCCCGCGAGCCGGAAGACCGAGGAGCCCTCCAGGACCACCTGGGAGACACTGCGACGGAGGGGCTGCGGGATGAGAACACGGCTCCCGGCGCCAAGGCTAGGGGCGATGCTATATGCTATGAGGACATGCTGCGTTTCAGTCTAGCTATCTTCGAGGCCAGCCAGTTAACTAGTATAGGGCAATTAGTTGGGTCGAAGAACCCGCCTATGTGGCAGCGCTCAAGGTTCTTACAAGTAAAGCAGGGCACCTCGATGACACTGCCAATCTTGATGTCGACGCTAACCGGCTGCCTCGTCTGTTCTGCTATATACAGCTTGTACGTATGCCTGCCCTTGTGTACTGTTGGCTCTCGCCGGATAAGCCCCTTCTTCAACAATCTTAGTGCCAGTCTTGAGCCTTCCCTGCTGTCCAGCCCCAGCGTCTTCCACAGTTCATGCTGGTATATACCCTCGTCACCGTGAGCCTTTATTATCTCCAGCGCCTTGGCTTCCAGCTCCTCGAGGCCCTTCCTCCCACTGCCGATGGAGGGCTCCATGGCAGCCGACAAGGGTATCCAACCCCTTTGCTACCTTCCGTTGCCTACATAGTGTCTCCCGAGATGCCCGGGGGACACCAAGATGTTATCTAGTGCTAAGCCCCGCCCCTATATCCTTATCCCGATGTGGGCCTCATGCCCGTCATTCGTAGCCTTCTTAAGCTCATGGAGTGACCGCTTCTATAAAAGCCGTTGCCTGTGTGTCTCGTGTGGTAGCTGCGGAGGCTAGAGCCTCACTTCTATGTAGAAGTTGTCCACTATGTCACGGTACCTGTTCCGTATTGTGGCGTCTGTAACGCCTATCGACTTTGCTACAGCTAGCTGGTTCCTCTTCTCGTCCAACAGTATGGATGCCACGTAAACCGCTGCAGCTGCCAGCGCCTCCGGAGGCTTGCCCTGAGCGAGCCCGCTCCTAGCCAGCATGAAAGTGAACCTTGTGGCTAGGGCCTCGACCTCCCCGCTTAGCCCGAGCTTCGAGACTATCCTGGATACATACATCTGAGGCTTAGGAGGCGCTGTGATGCGTACTTTGAGCCTTGTTACTATGCGCCGGTATGCTCTCCATACATTCTGGGAATCGAGGCCCAGAAGCTCGGCAACGTCGCGCATAGTGAGGGGGTGCCGCTCTATCCTGGCGGCTATGACTGCCGCGGCGGCTAGGTAGTCATTTACATTGTTCCTCTTTATGACGCCCAGGGAGTGCAGCTGCCTAACAATCCTGGCCATGGTCTCGGCTACGCGGGATGGCAGCTGAAGCTTCATAGCTATCCGGTTAGCCTCCTGGAGCACCTTTATGAGCTTCTTCTGCCCGTGGGTCCTCAGGCTGGCCTGTAGCGCTACCAGCTTCCTGGCACGTATATCATTCCTTGGAGCGTATATGTAGGTGGTTAACCCCTTGTCATGAACCCGCTCCGTGAGCGGGGCCCCCACACGGCTCCTCCGGGCCCGGTCCTCCTCCGTGAAGCTCCTCCACTCCGGCCCCGAGTCTATGGGGGACTCCTCGATCACGTACCCGCAGCGCGTACATACCAGCCTTCCATCGCTCTGCCTACGTGCATAGAGGCTCAGCGGGGCTCCACATACGGGGCATCTCCCATCCTCGCGCATAATCATCTCCTTCTATCCCTCCTGCTCTGAGGCCTCCCGCCCCCGCCACCCCCTCTGCCACGCTGCTGCCTGCCCCTCTGCCCCCGCCCGGGCCTCGCCTGGGGCTTCTGCCGTGGAGATGCGGCAGCCCTCCTCCCGCTGGGCTTCCGCCTAGGCTTACCCCTGCCCTTGCCGCGGCGGGGCGTCGGCGGCCGGTAGTAGAGCCGGGTCCCGGCCTCTACCTTCACGTTGGGCGAGGACGGCTTTACCACGGCGTAGGGGGAGGATACGGAGCCTATAACGTCGAGGAGTACTCCCACCCTGTTCACATTCTCGTCGTAGACAATAGTGTTTAGCGGCGGTAGCGTGTCGTCCTCCTTCTCAAGCCTAGCTACTATGTATCCATTGGGTGTTCTATGGAGCACTGTGCCGAGCTTCTTCAGCATAGGATGCGCCCTCGTTCCAGGGGGTGGCGGGGCCGGCTCCTATTATGTTGCGGTAAGTACCATAGAATGGAGCATATGGCTCTGGTTAAAAGCAGGAGGCATGGTAGTACCCCAGCATCCAGGCGCCGGGGCTTGGGCAAGGAGGTTGCTGTAGCGGGCTGCGGGCCTGTGGGCCTCTTCCTGGCTGCAGGCGTTGCCTACGCCGGCTATACACCGGTACTCCTATGCCTCAGCTCTGAAAGCGCGGCAGCGCTGCTTCAGAGGGAGATACGCGTCCACTATAAGGGCGGCGAGGCCCGGGCACGCGCCTCAGTAGCCCACATACTGGCGGCAAGGAGGAGATTCCAGCACGTAATTGTTGCTGCCAGGCTCAACTACTTAGACCACGCCCTCGAGGCGGTCAAGAGGGTGTTAGAGCCTAGCGGCGGGGTGGTTTTCGTCCAGCCCTCGCCCTACGTGCTCGAGCTAGCCTCCTCCCGGGGCTTGAAGGTCTACGGAGCCATAGCCCTCTACACTTGCGTGAGAAAGATAGGCCCAGGTGAGATCGAGTGGCCGGGTGAGGGGGCTGTACGCGTAGCAGCGGGCCCTGGGGCAGAGCACCTGGCGGACATGATGGCCCTGCCCGGCGTCCCCATTGAGCGCGTGGGGGGCCGTGTTACCCAGCTTCTCTGGGACTACAGCATAGCGGCTGCCTCGCTCCAGCCCCTCTCGGCGCTGCTAGGCCTGCCCTACTCCAGAGTCTGGAGGCTTAAACACGCCCGTGAGCTCGCGCTACGCGTCGCTGAGGAGGCAGGCCGTGTGGCGGAGGAGACAGGTACAGAGCTGTGGAGGAGCCCCCGGGAGGCACTCGAGGAGCTCGCGGAAGTGAAGGGCTGTGTGCCCAGGATGCTTCAGGACGTGAGCGAGAGGAGGGAGACGGAGGCAGACTATATGCTCGGCTACCTGCTGGGCCAGGCGCTTAGGCGCGACCTCTATACCCCCTACATAGACTCCCTATACCTGATGGTCAAGTCTGTCGAGGAGTCTATGAGGAGCGTGTAGAGGGTATGGCGCTGAGAATAGCGAAGAGGCATGTTAAGGCCCTGGTTGAGGTCCTTGAGGAGTCTGAGAGGGTAAAGCCCTTCCAGGTGGTGAAGAGGAGGGTGTTCTCCAAGTACGGCATCCTGGGGACAAGCTATGATCGCGTGTTCACCGCCCTCCTCTACAAGATGTACAGGCTCCAGGGTATATTGGATAGGATAGCGCGGGAGAGGCTCGGTGTCGAGCCCCGCCGACTCCCGGCGGGCCTCCGCCAGGGGGCCCGGCTCGCGGTGGTGCTAGCGGCCTTCGACGAGACAGGGGATGAGGAGCTGGCCAGGGCCATAGTAGATGGGCTCAGTAGGCTCCTCCGGCAGCGCTTCGGCGACAGAGCAGGGATGATAGGGAAGCTCTACAGAAGCCTCCTAAGGGAGCCCTGGAGCCCGCGGAGCAGGGTGGAGGAACTCGAGCTGCGATACCTCCTTCCAGGCCTCCTCATAGAGAGGCTTCAACGGCTACTAGGCAGCGAGGAGCTTGAGCGCTTCGCAGAGGCGGTGAACACCCGGAGGCCGACGCTGGGCTTCCGGGTGAACAGGCTGAAGTCCAGCGTAGACCGGGTGCTGCGGAGCCTCCGGGAGGCTGGCGTAGAGGCGTGGGCAAGCAGCCGGGTACCCTACCATGTCCGGTACCGCGGCCAGCTCGACTATAGGCGCTTCGAGCCCCTCGCGAAGGGGGAGGTGGTGCCCCAGGACGAGGCCAGCGCCGCTGCCGGCTGGCTGCTCGGGGCAGAGCCCGGCGAGCTTATTGTGGACATGTGCGCGGCGCCGGGAGGGAAGGCCACGCACCTAGCAGAGCTCTCCGGCAATATGGCTAGGATAATTGCGGTGGAGGTGTTCACTGACAGGATGGATAGACTGGTCGAGCTCGCCAAGCGGACCGGGACTATAGCCTCGATAGAGCCTGTGGTGGGCGACGCTACACGTGTAACCTACCTACTCCGCGGCCATGCTGACCGCGTACTGCTGGACCCACCCTGCACGAGCACCGGTGCGCTCGCCAAGCATCCCGAGGCTCGGTGGAGGCTCACAGAGGAGGGCATACAGAGGCAGGTGGAGCGGCAGCGCGCTATGCTCCTCCAGGCTGTAGAGGCTCTCCGGCCGGGCGGCCTCCTCCTCTACACGGTGTGCAGTGTACTGCCGGATGAGGGCGAGCATAATATAATATGGTTGCTCGAACGCAGGAGGGATGTGGAGCTGGTGCCGCTAGACGGGCCCTACGACCCCTCCCCGCTCCTCCCGGGCACCATGAGAGCCTGGCCCCACCGCCATGACACCGCCGGATTCTTCTACGCCCTCCTCCGCAAACGCCCGTCCATAGGAGCCTAGCGGTAGCATACAATACTCAGCTGCCAGGCAGCTGGCAGCACCGGGGTACTGGGAGCCATGGTAGGGCAGGGCGCCTGCCTGGTGGCGGTGGGCTCCTCCAACCCTGTAAAGGTGAACGCTGTGAGACGCGCCATACGCCTCCTCTGCCTAGCGGATGTGCACGGCGTGGAGGTGGAGAGCGGTATCCCTAGCCAGCCGCTGGGCCTGCGCGAGATAGTCCTAGGGGCGGTCAACCGGGCAGTGAACGCGCTGAGGAAGCTTAACGCCGACTACGGCGTGGGCGTCGAGGCAGGAGTCATAGAGACAACAATAGAGCCGCTAGAGCTGCAGGCGGCAGCTATAGTTGACAGGGAGGAGAGAGTCACAATAGGGCTGAGCCAGGCATTCCCGGTACCGAGAGACTGGATGAGCAAGCTCAGAGAGAGGATCGAACTCGGAGACATAGCATCAAGGATCACAAGACGTGCCGACATAGGCGAGAGGCTGGGCCTTATAGGCTACCTCACCGGGGGCCATGTAACGCGCACCGATCTAACCTACAACGCGGTAGTAATGGCGCTAGTGCCCAGGCTCAACCCGAGCCTCTACACGCAGGCGCCGCGCGTAAGGGAGGTCCTCGTGAAGCTGGAGAAGGGGGGACAGAGCTTATAGCCGGGTAGGCGAGGCCGCAGCCCCTCCACGGGGGAGCTGGATGGGCGTATACCAGGGCAACGACTTCAAGAAGCCCACTGGAGGAAGGAAGTGGCCGCACCAGAAGGTGAAGAGAAAGTACTGGATGGGTAGATACCCTACCTACACGAGGCTAGCCGGCGAGGAGGTCCGCGAACTGATAAGGGTGCGCGGCGGCAACTACAAGGTTAGGCTAAAGCGCGCTGTCTACGCCAACGTGGTCGACCCGGAGACCAAGACCACCAGGAAAGTTAAGATACTACGCGTGCTCGAGACACCGGCCAACCCGAACTACGCCCGTGCAAACATAATAACGAAGGGCACTATAATAGAGACGGAGCTCGGCAAGGCTGTAGTGACCTCCCGCCCCGGCCAGGACGGTGTAGTAAACGCGGTCCTGCTGGAGAAGCGGGGGAGCTAAACCCCGGAGGGCCCCGCTCCTTTAACGCGGCAGGAGGCTCGCCAGCCTCCTAATCCGCTCGAGCACCCTCCTTCTAGCCTTCTCATCGATCCTAGCCTCCTCCACAACCTTCTCGAGGAACTCTATGACCTTCTCCGCGTGGTCTCTCCGGAAGGGGTAGGGGACACCGTCTTTGCCTCCCGCCACATACGCGTACCGGAATGGGTCTATCGGGCTATTTGCCGGGTCCCTGTGGCTTACCGGCACCCCGTACACAATCTCTGCGACGAGCGCAAGGCTCCGCAGCGTGGCAGGGCCCACACCCTCTATCATGACTAGCTCCTCTATGCTTCTTGGCGAGGCCTCGTAGACCTTGTTGAGCACCCTCTCTATGTGGCGGGGAGGCCTGCTCTGGGGCCTATAATACCTCGCGTATCTCCTCAACTCCTCCAGGCTGATGCGCGGCCGGGAGCCCTGGAAGGCGGTTAGCGGCGCCACCCCACGGACCAGTGCGTAGGCCTGCCTGATCTGATCCAGTACACGCCTGGGCCCCTCCCTGGCCAGGTCGACTATGGTATTACGCGCCTCTATACTCATCCTACTGGTTAGGTCTACAACGAAGCTCTCCCTCCTCCCCGAGGCTATGGCGTTATGTGGCTCCAGCGTCGGGACCGGGGGCAGCGGCCTCGACCAGTGGTAGCGGCGCGCCATCCGCGCCTCGGTATTCATGCCCTGCTGCACTACGGTCCACCTCCCGGTAGCAGAGACTATCACCGCGTGGTGGTAGAGCTGGTAGCCGTCCTGGAGCAGCACTGAGTCGGTTTTTGCCGAGAGCCTTGACGCCAGCTTCAGCTCCTCCAGGGCCTGGGAGGAGAGGTTGAGCCTCTCAGCAGCCTCTTCTATCTCGAGGGGCGCCTCCCTAGCCTTCTCCCCCTTGCCCCCGGCCACCGCTATGCCTAGGCTTGGGTCCTCCCTTGCAACCTGTTTCACTATGCCTATTGTTACCGTGGTCGAGCCGCTGCTATCCCAGTCCATGCCTATGGCATTGTTGAACGCTTGGAACCAGAAGGGGTCGGCGAACCACTTCACAGCCCTATCAGGGCCGTGCAACTCTACAACAGCAGCCAGGATCGCGTGGGCGAGCCTCTTCATGTACCTTGCAAGCCACGCCGGCACATGGCCGCCGTGGAGGGGCAGCTCTGCGACCCCGTACATCGGCTATACAATCCCTCCCCCGGGTGCTGTAGGTAGATTGTACAGGGAGCTCTACTCTAAAAACGCTCTAAGACGGCTTCCAGGAGCCCTCCGGGCAAGCGCTACCATAGCACGGAGGGATACCTCGTCAGCAGCCTGGCACCACGCTGTGTTACCAGAACCATCTCCTCTATCCGTACACCAAACTTGCCTGGTATGTAGACGCCAGGCTCTACGGTGACCACCATGCCCTCGCGTAGCTTTGTCTCGCTCTTGTAGGATACGCGAGGCTTCTCATGTATCTCTATCCCGACGCCGTGGCCGAGGCTGTGGATGAAGTACTTGTCCAGCCCATGGGATGCGAGTACCCGGCGTGCAGCCTCATATACCTCGTGGGAGGTTACTCCAGGCTCTATGGCGTCTATGGCAGTGTAGGTGGCCTCGTGGACCGCCTCTGCTACCCTGCGGAACTCCTCCCTGGCGCCCTCCATAGCGGTGCGTGTCATATCGCTGCAGTAGCCCTTGTAGACAGCACCGAGATCTATTAGCACCGGCTGCGGCTCGTACCCCATGACTCTGCGCGGCGAGGGCTCGGCGTGCGGGTATACGGTGTTCTCGCCGAAGGCCACTATAGGCGGGAAGGAGTGGTCGGAGGCTCCTCTCCTCCTCATCTCATACTCTATCATGGCTGCTATATCGGCCTCGCTGACCCCGGCGTCAATGCTGTACAGGGCTGTGTTGAGCGCTGCCTCAGCTATCGCCGCAGCCTCCTCCATCCTCTCTATCTCCCACGGCTCCTTGACAGCCCTCATATCAGCTATAACGTCCCCAGCCTCCTCGACATTGTATGTACTAGCCAGCCTCTTGTATAGGGCGAGCGAGTCGGTGTCTACGAGTAGCCGGCAGCCCTTAGGAAGCATCGACACTATTATATCGCCGAGCCTCCCGTAGACAAGCTTGTAGTCTCCCTGGCTATCGAGCTCTAGGCCTCCAGGGAGCCCGTAGGGGGCGAACGCGGCTAGCTCAATCCTCCCCAGAAGCCCCTCCTCCTCAAGCGCGTGCTTAGCCCTCAGGTACTCGAGCGCCGGCACGAGCAGCGTGTATGAGCCAGAATCCCTGTCATAGACCAGGTGGCCTGGGCCACGGAACCCTGTAAAGTAGAAAACATTGGCCTCGCTCGACACTACAGCGCCGCAGCCCCCCTTCTCCTCGACAAGACTGGCTAGCTTCTTGAGTAGAGAATGGCGCATACCTGAACCGCACCTCCATGCATGCCTTCTAGGAGCCCGCCGCGGGCCGCTCTATAGGGTTTGCACCAGCCCCTAGCCCCGGCGGAGGCCCAGGCGCCGGCAGAGCGCCTCAAGCAGCTCTTCTACGGAGTCAAAGTACTCTATACACCTGCCCACACGGGGATCTATAGAGCCCTCGGCGAAGCACTCGGCAAACCTGTCACTCGGCAGCCCGTAGCCTCTAAGGTAGAAGACTGGAACCCCGTAGCTGCAGGCAAGAAGCACCTCAGCCAGGGTCCCCACGCCTCCGCCCAGCACGACCAGGGCGTCGCCGCTCCTCACGAGAACGCTGCTCCTCTCCCGCGGCCCAAGCCCGGTCCTCACGACCAAGGAGCCTCTGGGATAGGGATCCTCCTCATACTCTCCCGGGATAACGAAGGCTAGCTGGAGCCCAGCCTCAACGGCGGAGTCCGCTACAACCTTCATGAGGCCGCGGTAGCCGCCAAGCAGCACCGCAGGCCTGGGCTCACAGCCTGCAAGTCCCTCGACGAGCCGTCTTGCAGCCTCTACAAGCCCAGCTGGAGGCTCGCCACTATAGGCTGCAACAACAACCTGGCGCCCCATGCCCCGGGCCCCCCGGGATGGGAGTTCCTGCAGCCTCTTAGCCGTGGGGACGGAGCCTTTGAGAACCCCCGGGGGCAGGAGGAAGTCTAGCCTATAGGGCAGATGCCTTGGGGATACTCTCGGAGCAGCTCCTCTACCCCGTGGACATAATCGTGGACAGCAGGGAAGCCTCGAAGAACCGGGACGTCGTGGAGGAGCTTAGGCGCAGGGGGCTGAGAGTAGCGGTCCAGGCCCTCGAGGCCGGCGACTACTACCTCCTCGCGAGGAATCCCCGGAAGGCGTTACTGGTAGAGAGGAAATCGGTCACCGACTTCGCCAACAGCGTGCGCGACAACAGGATATGGGAGCAGGCGAAGCTGCTGCGGCAGGCGGCGGAGAAGGAGGGCGTGCGCCCAGTAATCCTGCTCGAGGGCTGGCTAGGAGTCATAGAGAAGAGGACTAGATGGAACATAGCGGCAATACTGAGGATACTGGACGAGATAGTCCTAGACTGGGGTATACCCGTCATACCCGCCCATAGCAAGAGAGCCACAATAGTATGGCTCGCAGCCAAGGCTAAGAGCCTCGGCAAGACCGAGGAGAAGCGCATCGTGAGGCTAAGGGTCGAGAAGAAGCCCCCGACTATACAGGAGAGGATTCTCTACGTCGCGGAGGGGCTGGCCGGCCCAGTGCTAGCGCGCCGCCTCCTGGAGAGGTTCGGGACACTGCGCAGGATAGCGAACGCCAGCATAAGAGAGCTAATGACGGTGGAGGGTGTAGGCGAGAAACGCGCAAAGGAGATATACGAGATCTTCAACACCGAGTGGAAGCCCTCAAGCGAAAACAGGGCGGAGAAGAAGGAGGAGAAAAGGGCCTAAGGGCCCCGGGCTCTTAGACCTCCTTCTCCTCCCAGTGTATGATGCTAACCGGGCAGGCCTCAGTAGCAGCGTTGACACAGTCCTTGAGGTCCTCAGGGACGAGGCCATGGGCGGGATCGTTGTCTATACGCCACTTAGCCACTATCTGAGACTTGCCGTCCTCCTCGCTCATCTCGAACACATCGGGGCAGAGGCTCACGCATACCATGTCAGCTATGCACTGCTCGCGGTCTATCCAGACGTGTATCTTCTTCTCCGCCACAGCTCTTCACCGGCAGCAAGGAGTGCCGCAAGGGGAGCTTTAATAGCTTGTCTGGCCTAGTTCAGCCCGCAATCGCAGCCAAAACCCGTAGAACCCCTCCAAAAATTAACAAGTGTGATGGGGAGGAGGCCCCTTCCGGCCTCATGCCTCCGGATCATGGCCTGGATATGCACGTGCCCGGCTTCACCATGTATACAGTGTCGCCGGCCTCCCGAACCTCGAGGCCGCAGCCCGCTTCCACGCAGTACGCTACAAGTGCTGCAACCAGGGCGTCTCTCTCGTGCTTGGAGAGGCCTCCTGGCTCCTCTACGCCGAAGGCGGCGTAGAAGCGGCTGTGGGAGCCGCAGCCACTGAGCCGGAGGACAGTCGAGGGATGTGTCTCCACAACCCTAACGCCTTTACCCTCAAGGAGGCCTTGGAGTCGTATAGCCCTCTCAGCGAGCTTCCTCATAGGCTCAAGGCTCAGGGGGAGGAGTCGCCCACCCATGGAGAGGAGTCTTCGCTCCACCGGGCGGAAGCCCTGGCCGGGGGGTGGGAGGGAGAGGGGCGCATCTACAGCGGCTACGAGAACCCTCCCGGCGGGGATGAGAGCTAGAATCTCGTGATCGGAGTACGCTATTCCCACCGACTCCAGCCCGAGCCTGCCCCCGCCGCCACCACAGACTATAGCGACGCCGGTGGGCCTACGGGGCGAGGCGGCAAGGTCTATTCCTGCGTAACAGGGCATCCGCCGATGTCCTCCAGCACCTGCTCTATGAGGTGCTTCGCGTAGTAGAGCCTAGCCTTCGGCCAGAAGAAGGCTAGGAGCCGGTAGCGGAGGGGCATCTTCAGCGGCGCCCCCGCGGCTCTTGGGTGGCCTCCCCCGCCGAGCCGGAATGCTATCTCCCTCACATTCACTCGGCGGGAGCGCAGGCTTATACCGCGCCCTCTGCGCCGCACTATGGCTACCACGTCGGCAGAGAGCCTGTCGATGAGGCTGTTGCCTAGTATGCTGGCGTTCGGGGGCCCAGGCCTCTTCAGCACTAGCACGGCCCGGCAGCCATGCATATCCGCTACCACTACATTCCTCAGCGCATCGTTGAAGCCGCTGAACTCCCTCTTAAGGTACTCGTTGAGGGCCTCGTCCAGCTCAGGCCACCAGAGGCTGCCCTCCCAGAAGCCGCGGAGTATCTCCCTCTTCCACCGGTCGCCCCTCGCCCCGTGATAGCGGTCGACAACGCGGTAGAGCCTGGGGGCGAGAGGGTCGTCCCACCTCCAGAGGTCGGCGGCACAAGTGGCCCGGGCAAGCCGCTCGATGACCCCGTCGGGCTCCGCCTCAAGCTCTGCAGGCGCGTACTTAGCCACAACCCCGGCTCCACATGTAGAGGTGTCCACATGCATTCTCGCGCCCAGCGAGCTTAGCTTCTCCACCCACTCCGGCGCCCAGCGGTGGTGATCGTACCACTCCACCCTCACCCCGCTCTCCACGAGCCTGGCCACGGCCTCTACTAGATCGTTGAAGGTATCGGCGTTAGGGCCTAGATCCATAATCGCGAGCCTATCCACACCGTCTATGTTCTGTAGCACCCGGTGCAGCTTGTAAGGCTCAGTGAACGTGATGCTGGCATCTATATCCGGCTCCGCGCCCGCGAGCCTAAGGTATATGGCGGCGGACGCCACTCCGTCAAGATCGGTGTGGGTCACCACCGCGTAGCGCTGCTTCACAGAGGCCTCACCCCTAGGAGCAGTAGCGCAGCAGACCCATCCCTATAGACGTTTAACCCCCGTCATCAAGGAGGGGGCCGTTAAGCCTCGGCGACGCCGACCCTGCTCATAGCCCTCCGCTCACGCCTGCCAGGAGGAGCGGGGGCTCACGCCGGTGTCTATCCTCACCGGCTCCCCGGGCCCGGGTACGTGGGTGTCCTAATATAATATAATATGTGCGGTGCCCTTGACCTAGCCTGGGAGCCCGGCAGCGGTGCCGCAGCCTTGGCCATTACGGTGAACGTTCACAGGGTAAAGGCTTTAGCCTCGGTGCTCCGAGAGGCACCGGCTTCAGCGATAGACGTGATAGAGCTGAATGACCCCCAGTACCACGCGGTGAAGAAGCTCGTATCGATCCACGGCGAGGCGGCGGTTGCGCTAGCAGCCGCTAACGCGCTGATAAGCTACCGCCTCAGCATGCCGGGCGAGAAGTACTGGATGGAGTTTGCCGGCTGGGCCTCGAAGCGGCCCCGGCCGGGTAGTGGCAGGGAGCTGGTCACAGAGATGAAGGAGTTCCTCGCCGAGAGCCGCGGAAACCGCATGGTTGGCCTACAGAAGGCTCGTAGGCTTGAGCGCGCCCTCCCCGCGCTGGAGAAGCTGCTGAGGGAGCCCAGGAAGTACAGCAATCTCGGGCTCCTTGTCCGCGAGCTGGCAGGGGCTCTCGGTGCACGCCTAGAGGAGAAGACCATAGTCTTCGCGGCCAAGATGGCCTACTACGCCTACCGGGCTCTCGGCATCGAGGTCTCCGGGAAGGACGACATACCACTGCCTCTCGACCGGAGGATGGCAGTGCTAACCTCGGCCTCGGGGCTTCTTGACGCGCCCCCCGACCGCGTGTTCACCCGGCACCGGGCCGAGGCGGTTAAGGCATGGCAGATGGTGGCCGCTGAGTCCGGCATACCGGGTATACACTTGGATGCGGTGGTCTGGCTCCCGGCGCAGGGGATAGAGAGGAACCTGCGGATAGGCCTTGAGTATGCCCGCGAGGAGTACGCCTGCAAGCTGGTAGACTATAGCAGGGGCGTGATAGGCTGGGGGCTAGCCAGGAGGGTGGCCGGCGAGATACTATATAGGGACCCGTACTCCATGCACTCCTAGTGATCCGCTCCCTCGAGCGCCTCCTCCACAATCCTGTAGGCCTCCTCAAGCCTCTCGGCAGCCCGCCAGGCCAGCCTCCAGTAGGCAGTGCGTAGAGCCTCTCCAGCCGCCTCCACGGCCCTGGCCAGCCTGTCGCAGCCGCCCCGGAAGCTGGCCAGCAGCCCGCCTGGCGCGGGCAGCGCCTCGCCCCCCGCGGTTACGCGGGCAACGTCCATATCCCTTGCTAGTGTCAGCGCCTCCTCGCAGCCTCCCCTTTCCAACGTCTTCCTTAGGGCGTTAAGATCGGCTAGATCGCGCTGGAGAGGCTCCAGGACAAGCCCCGCGTCAAGCCAGAAGGAGCCGTCCGGCCTCTCGCCGTACACGGCTGTCCAGAGCACCTGGTTCACTACCCTATACGCCCTAGCCAGCACCCTGTGGAGCCTCCTCTCCTCGGCAGCCCTGGTCGCCCGATAGAGCTTGTAGAGCACTGCAGCCAGCACTGGCGTGCTGCTCAGCCGCTCTAGCATGCTCCTAGCGTAGTCCGTGTAGCGGAAGCTCTCCCATCCTCTCCTCAGCAGCTCGGCCGCAGCCTCAGCATAGAGCCTCACCCCCCGCTCGAGCACGCCATAGTTGAGCCTCTCTGGTGAATCGAGGCTACTATGGTAGTACTCGAGCCACTCATCATACCCCATGAGCGTGGCTGCCTCTATCCCCTGCATTGAGAAGCTAAAGCTGTCCGAATCAGTTGTATCGTAGCCCGTGGCGTCTAGCCCCAGGCCCAGGCGGCCCGCCAGCTCCAGGAGAAGCCCGGCAAGCAGCGGGGTTGCATGTATCCGCACCCCCGGCGAAGCCGCCACGTCGAGGTTGAGCGCGGCGAGAACCTCGTCCAGCAGGCCCATAGAGCGGAGCGAGTCAACGTAGAACCTCGAGCCGTAGGCCCAGTACCAGCCCGGGAGCCCCGGGTCCCCGAACTCCTCGGCAGTGAAGCTCACAACCCTCACACGCCCCCCGGCGCCGCGGAGACGCTTGGCGAGAAGCTCTGCCAGAGCCAGGACCCCAGCCACGCCTGCAAGGTTGTCGTTGGCGCCGCCAAGCCAGTGGTCGTGGTGCGCGGTAATCATTACCTCCGGACCGTCGGCGCCGCCCTCGATGACGGCCTCCACGATGTAGCCGTAGCTCCTCCACATTCTGCCGCCGTGGACGACGCGGAGCCTCCTGCAGCCGAGGAGCCTGGAGGCGTCCTCCCGTCTAACATGGACTGCAGGCGCTCCCGCAAGCCCGGCCGTGCCCAGGGACAGCGGGGCCTCGGTCACGACTATCCTACGGAGCCTCCCCGGCAGCCAGTCGTAGAAGACTATGGCCGCGGCTCCGCGCCTGGCCGCTGAGCGGTAGAGGGCGAGCGCCCTATCGGGATCCCGTGGCAGCTCGGCCACGAGAACCCTGCCTTCCAGGCTCTCCGGGAGCGGGGCGTCAGGCTCCCGGAGTACCACTGCCTCCCCCTCGGCCTCGCCCCCGAGGCTGCCGGGCCACGCAGCCGCCTCAGCCTCGAAGCCGCAGCCAGCCACCAGGGAGCCCTCATCGCTCCAGGCGGCTACCGGGACTGGTAGCAGCCTCGCGTCAGCCCCTACGCCTTGCAGGAGGTCCCTTACCTCCCCGGCCAGGAGCCGCTCCGCCCTGGTGCCGGCAGGAGCCTCGCCGAGGATGTAGAGTCTCTCCACAGTATTCCGGAGCCTAGCCGGCAGCCCTTCTCCCACAGCCACGGGGCCAGCCCTCTGCCGAGATTATGAGGGAGAAGGCGCCTCGAGAGAGGTGGCGGCGGAGGGCTTGCGGTAGAAAGCCTTGGCAGCGGCTATATTGTGAGAGCGAAGGCGGGATTCTGCCTCCTCTTTATCTTTATTATCTCCTTGAGGACTACCTTCTCGTCATCGCTCAGCTCGCTCTTGTACTTGGTAAGCCACATTATAGCATGCTTCTCAGGGACATCAGTGTAGAGTACATCGCCTTCATCTATATGCCTCCCCACCATCACGTGCCCCTTTATCGATATGGCCACCGCCATTCCGGCCCTAGCTTCCGGCACGGTCTTGCCGCGATCCTGGATCTGGTGGATTACTCCCATCCTCTTCCCATCCTCCCTCATCAAGGGGTAGCCGGGCTTTATTACCCCGCCGAGGACCTCTATGCCTACTATAGCCGGGTTGCTGCGCCTGAACACGTAGCCAGGCAATATCCTTATCTTACCCGGGCGTACCAGCTGCTCTAGCTCCTTCCTCCTCTCGGCCTCCGTCTGCTCCCGGTACCACTTCTCGAAGTCCTCCAGCAGCTGGTAGATCACGTTATGCCTAAATACGGGTATTTCATGCTTCTTGGCTTCCTCCTCCGCCTCGGGGAGCGTCTTGACGTTAAATGCCAGTATCACGGCGTAGAACTTGTTTATCTCCTTGCTGGCTACAGCCTCTATGACATCGCGCTTAGCCACGGGCCCTACGTCGGCGTATCGTATCGGTATACCCCGCCTCCGGAGTGCCTCGACCATAGCCTCTAGGCTTCCAAGAGTGTCGGCCTTGACTATAACGCCCTCGGCCTCAGTCTTGATGCGCAGCGCCTCTATCTCCTGCCTAACCCTCTCCGCCAGCTTCTTGGCCTCCTCCTCGCTGGTGGCGACGTAGAGGGGTGCACCGGCCACAGCCTTCTCCAGCTCCGGTGCTACGACACGCACTCCCGCGGCCGCGTAGACCTCCCCGACGGGCTCAAGCTCCCTCTTAGCAATACGTATCTCCTGGAGGGGCTTAGGCATCAGCAGGGCTCGTACCCTGGTTATAATGGGGCCCTCGAGCCCGCCGGTGACTATCAGGTCGCCGCGCTTCAACACACCGTCATAAATTATCACGTCGGCTGTGGTACCCAGGCCTGGTTGCTCGCGCAGCTCCAGTATAACGCCCCTAGCCGGGCCCTCGGCGAAGCGCAGCCGGTGCTGTAGATACCTCTGGGCAAGGCCTGCCAACACGGCTAGCAGCTCTGCTATCCCCTCGCCGGTCTTAGCGGATATTGGGACCACGGCCACCGTCCTGGTGAAGTCCTTGACTCTGTCGAAGCGCTCGGCCTGGAAGCCGAGCTCGTAGAGCTTAGCTATAACGTTGTCCCATAGCTTCTTCTCGAGCTCCTCCTGGACCCACTTGGCCTGCTGGCGGTAGGATATTATGAAGGGCGTGTCGGGGTGAGGCTTCCAGCCCGGTATCTTGTCTATCTTGTTAGCCGCTACTACGAATGGGACGCGGCGCTGCCGAAGAATCTCTATGGACTCGTAGGTCTGAGGCTGGAAGCCATCATTGATATCAACCACTAGTATAGCGAAGTCGGCTACGCTGCCGCCCCGGCGCCGTAGGTTGCTGAACAGCTCGTGCCCAGGGGTATCAATGAACAGCAGGCCTGGGATAATGAGCTTGAACGGTATTATCTTCTTCAGCGGCTCGGCCAGCCTCTCTATAACGCTTGCCGGCACCACGCTGGCGCCTACGTGCTGGGTTATCAGCCCCGGCTCCTTGGCGGTCACCGCTGTGCCGCGGATCTTGTCCAGGAGCGTGGTCTTACCATGGTCTACGTGGCCTAGTACAACAACTATTGGCTGTCTAAGCCGTTTACCGGGCTGTTTTCCTGCCTCGTTACCGGGCATCACCCGCCACCCAGAACGAGGAGCAGCAGACACCCCACTATAACCTGCACCTAGGCAGCCTCCTCCCGCGGCTATGGGGCCAGCGCAAATAAGGGGAGGCGACGGCGGCCCTGGCACGGCCCCTCCCGCAGAGGGAGGGGATGCTGGGCCCCTGCAGGGCCCGGGGATGAACCCCCTGGAGGTGCAGAAGGGCCATGCCGGAGTTCAAGATAGTAATATCCGACCCCCAGGCTAAGGCCGACTCCCCGATAGTAAAGGTCAAGGTCAAGGGCGACGGGAACATAGAGTGCGGCGAGGAGGAGAAGAGCCAGCGTAAGCTGCCTACCTGCAAGGCCAATCCCAAGCTCCTCGAGAAGCTGGGGGCAGTCCACAGAGTAATAACCATTAGGATAAGGAAGGAGGAGAAGAAGATAAAGCATACCTGCAAGGCGGTGGCGGACGCCGAGGTTCCCGAGGACGAGGTGCGTGTAAGCCTCGAGTGGCTGGGCGACGCTGTTGGGGCTGAGGAGGCTGAGGGCGAAGCGTTCCGCGCCAAGGCGTGGCAGGTGGCTATAGGCAGCCCGCAGGCTGATCAGCTGATAGGCCTTAAGATAGGAGATACGTTTGACGGCAGTATAGTCGGGCTTCGAGGTTACCAGCTGAGGATACGTGGAGGCAGCGACAATAGCGGCTTCCCCATGATACCCTCCATTCCAGGCCCTGTGAAGAAGAGGGTGCTGCTATCCGGCCCGCCGGGCTTCCACCCGCGCGAGAAGGGGGAGAGGCGCAGGAAGACCGTCAGAGGCAACACGATATCCCACGATATAGTACAGATAAACACTGTGATAGTCTACTCGGAGGAGCGTAGGTGAGGAGCACGCTCCCAGCCTTATTTTTAAGCCCCCTTCGCCCCTCCCAGCGTCCGTCCCCAGCGGGGCCGAGCCTTCTTTACTCCCTTAGCGGCTGCTAGGCCTCTAAGCGGGGTGTAGCAGTATTGGCGAGACTCGACATGGACGAGATCGAGGCTCAGCGGCGGCGCCAGCCGGAGGTGAATATAGGTACAGCGGGCCATGTCGACCACGGCAAGACCACGCTGGTGCAGGCCCTCACCGGAGTCTGGACAGCCAGGCATAGCGAGGAGCTCAAGAGGGGTATGACAATAAAGCTCGGCTATGCCGAGGGCGAGGTCTGGTACTGCGAGGGAGCCGAGCCCCCGGAGGCCTACCAGCCCTTCCCGGAGAAATGCCCGGAGGGTACGGTGCCCAAGCTGCTTAGGAGGGTATCCTACGTGGACGCGCCCGGCCACGAGATACTGATGGCCACAATGCTCTCCGGCGCGGCGCTTATGGACGGGGCGCTGCTAGTGATTGCCGCCAATGAGCGCTGCCCCCAGCCCCAGACCTACGAGCACTTGATGGCTCTCGACATAGTGGGTACCCACGACATCGTGATAGTGCAGAATAAGGTAGACGTGGTGACCCCGGAGAGGGCCAGGGAGAGCTACCGCGAGATAAAGGAGTTTGTTAGGGGTACATTCGCGGAGAGCGCTCCAATAATGCCGGTCAGCGCGCTCCACAAGATAAATATAGACGCCGTGCTCATGGCCATGGAGTACATCATACCAACTCCCAAGAGGGATCCATCAAAGCCTCCACTAATGTTCGTGGCAAGGAGCTTCGATGTAAACAAACCCGGAACACCGGTAGAGGAGCTGGAGGGAGGCGTGGTGGGTGGCTCCCTGATACAGGGCGTCCTCCGCGTGGGCGACGAGGTCGAGATAGTCCCAGGCGTGAGGGTCGAGGATAAGGGGCGTGTACGCTACGAGCCCCTAGTAACCGAGGTGACCAGCCTACGCTTTGGCAGCCTGGAGGTGGAGGAGGCTAAGCCCGGCGGCCTCGTCGCCGTCGGCACCAAGCTGGATCCATCCATAGCTAAGGCCGACAATCTTGTCGGCAACATAGTGGGGAAGCCTGGCCACCTGCCCCCGGTCCGTGATACCCTGAGGCTCGAGCACCATCTCCTGGAGCGCGCTGTCGGCGCACGCGAGTTCGTCAAGGTGACGCCGATACGCCCGAAGGAGATACTGATGCTGACTGTTGGGACAGCGATAACCCTAGGCATAGTCACCAAGGCGGGCAGCGGTGAGGTCGAAGTGAAGCTCCGCAAGCCTGTGGCGGCATGGGAGGGCGCCAGGGTAGCGATCTCCAGGCAGATCCTCGGCCGCTGGAGGCTGGTTGGATGGGGGTTGGTAAAAGACTAAAACGGGTCATTTACGACACCAGTATGCTAATGCTCCTCTATGAAGGCGTTCCCGTGTTCGAGGAGAGCGCCTCCCTACTCCTATCAAATCCCGAGTGCGTGGTGCCGCGCCAGGTTCTAGAGGAGCTGGAGCGCATCGCCTCCGGCCCTGGCCCCATCCACCGCCGGCGGGCCGCCCGCCTCGCCATAGAGGCTCTAAGGAGGGAGAGCTGCCGCGTTGTAGACACTAGCGCCGAGAGCGCCGACGAGGCTATCCTGGCGCTTGCCCTCTCCGACCAAGAGGCTATAGTGGCTACGGCCGACAATGAGCTCCGGAGGAGGCTCCGGGAGAAGGGGCTCCCCAACATTTACTACCGCCGGTCCCGCCACGGCCTCATGCTCGAGGGGGATTAGCCTGAGGGCCCCTATCCTTATTTTTAGGCCTATACGGACACGCTTAATACTTCCCAGCCTCCAGTCAGCCCTCGGCGCTGCTAGGGTATCGTATAGGCGATACTGAGGCTCATGTGCGGGTGACAGCTTGTACATGGTATACCGTGTTAGGGACACTGTTAGGATCCCGCCAAGCATGTTCGGCATGCCCCTTGAGGAGGCTGCCTTCCAGGTGCTGACTGAGAAGTACGTAGGCTATGTGCACCCTGATATGGGCATCATAGTGGCTATATTCGATGTAAAGGTTGGCGAGGAGGGCCGCGTAATACCGGGCGACGGCGCCACTTACCATGAATCGGAGTACAGTGTGCTGGCCTTCAAGCCGGAGGTCAAGGAGGTCGTCGAGGGCACTGTGGCCAATGTGCAGCAGTATGGCCTCTGGGTAAACCTTGGCCCTGTCGAGGGGTTTGCCCACATAACACAGCTGATGGATGACCGTGTCGTGTTCGACCCACAGAGGAAGGCGCTGATAGGAGAGCGCACGCGGCGCCTGGTAGAGATAAATGATGTGGTGAGGGCAAGGGTGGTATCCGTATCGATGCCCTCCGAGCCCACTATGAGGCCCAGGATACAGCTGACGATGAGACAGCCTTACCTGGGCAAGCTGGAGTGGTTTAAGAAGACGGAGGGCAGGGAGAGAAGCGCCGAGGCGGAGAAGGCGGCCTAGCCTACAGACCGCGTTTTATCCGTCTCGTGTGGCCCGGGAGTTCGCGTACATGGTATCGCCTGTGTCACGGCACCCTCATACGGGATAGTGTCCACGGAGGTATTGGGGCGCTATGTCCGCGCGTAGGAGCAGAACTCCCCCTTTCAAGGCCTGTCGTAGGTGTAAGAGCCTAGCGCCTCGCGAGGCCACCCGCTGCCCTGTATGCGGCTCCACAGACCTCTCCGAGGACTGGGAGGGCGCGATAATAGTTATAGACCCGGAGAACTCGCTCATAGCGAAGAAGCTGGGCATTACGAGGCCGGGCAGGTATGCCATCAAGGTTAGGTAGGCCTGCGGGAGGGGGACGCCGCCGAGGAGCATCCGCGACGCCCCTGGGCGACGGGTGATGTTCTCCCGGCCCCTCTGCCTCCGGGAGGAGCTCCGGCCCCTGCTGGCCTCGAGAGTTCCACGCGGCGAGCTGGTTCCAGGCCTGGGGCACGTTGCCGCCGGGCTCCGCTACACGAGGCTAGTGACCGTAGGGGACATGGTGTCGAGGACCGCCTTCCGGCTAGGTCTCCGTCCCTTCGTGGCGGTGTATGACTGTAGAGAGATGCGCAGCAGCGTCGGCTGCCCCGAGCCTCCCCCGGGCTATGTCCGCATCAGGGCTCGTAATCCTCGCTCCACAATCCAGCCGGAGGCGGCTGGGGCAGTCCGGGAGGCCCTCCGCCGCGGCAATGCAGTGGTGGAGGTTGATGGGGAGGAGGACCTACTAGCACTGCCAGCAATACTCTACAGCGACGTCGGGGTTGTGGTGGCTTATGGGCAGCCGGGGGAAGGCGTGGTGCTGGTGCAGGTCGACCAGGCCGTGAAGAGGCTTGCCGCCGCTATACTTCGCAGGCTCGCCCCGTGCAGCCCGGCTGGGAAAGGCTAAAGAGCAAGCCTGACAGGCCCTGGGGCTCCCACGGGCTAGGTAGTAGGGGTGTCGGTAGTGGCGCAGGAGGCTGCCCCCATGGATATAATGGAGCTACTGAGGCCTAAGGACGCTAAGAGGCTTGAGGTGGATCTGGGCGAGGGCTACGAGGTATACGTGGTGAGGGACTGGTACAACCCGCTTATCAAGCGCCGCGAGCTGGACCTTGTGATACTCCACGTGGGCAAGCCTACTCCCAGCCGGATGAAGCTCCGCCATGCCTTCTCCAAGGCGCTCAACGTGGATGTGAAGAGGCTCTACGTGAGGAAGGTTGAGAGCGAGTACGGTGTCGGGAGGAGCAGGGTGGAGATACACGTCTACGACTCCCCCGAGCGCGCCCTCCAGTTCGAGCCCAAGTATATTATCGAGCGTAACAAGCTGCCGGAGGAAGAGGAGGAGTAATTAGCCCTGCATAGCTCCTCCGAGGCTCAGTGGGTGAGGAGGCATGGCGAATAAGGAGCTGAAGCTGTACGTGCACAGGCTCTACGAGTACGACTACAAGACTGGGACCATTAGGCGCAAGAACAAGATATGCCCGCGCTGCGGCAGCTTCATGGCCTTCCACAAGAAGCCCGTGCCGAGGTGGCACTGTGGCAAATGCGGCCACACCGAGTTCGTCAGGGAGAGTAAGTGACCCCCGTCTCCTCTACCGTGGCCTTGACTGGGACCGTGAGGTATACGTGCTCGGGATAGAGTCTACCGCCCACACGTTCGGGGCAGGCGTGGCCTCCACGAGGCCGCCCTACATACTTTCTAACGTGCGTGACACTTACCGCCCCGAGAAGGGCGGCATCCACCCCAGGGAGGCTGCTAGTCACCACGCCCGTGTGGCCCCCAGGGTACTCCGGGAGGCGCTTCGGGAGGCAGGGCTCAGCATACGCGACGTGGACGGCATAGCTGTCGCCCTGGGCCCCGGCCTGGGCCCCGCCCTCAGGGTTGGCGCCACTATAGCCAGGGGGCTCGCCGTCTACTACTCTAAGCCTCTCATACCGGTGAACCATGCGCTGGCTCATATCGAGGTAGGCAGGCTGGTCACAGGGCTCCTCGACCCCCTGGTGCTCTACGTGTCCGGCGGCAACACGATGGTGGCGGCCTTTGCTAAGAAGAGGTACCGGGTGTTCGGGGAGACGCTAGATATAGCCCTGGGGAACCTGCTAGACACGTTCGCCAGGGATGCCGGGCTCGCGCCACCCTACGTGGTGGAGGGGCTCCACGTGGTCGACCGCTGCGCCGAGGACGCCAAGGAGCCCGCTGACCTCCCCTACGTGGTTAAGGGCATGGATGTCTCGTTCTCGGGGCTCCTCACCGCCGCGCTCCGCATGTGGGAGAGGAGCGGCCCCAGCGAGCATCCCTCTATCTGCCTCGGGCTCCGCGAGGTGGCCTACGGCGCGGCGGTGGAGGTTGCGGAGAGGGGGCTCGTCCACATGAGGAAGGACTCGGTGCTTCTCACGGGCGGCGTTGCCGCGAGCCCGGTGCTCCGTAGGAAGATAGAGGAGATGGCCAGGTACCATGGAGCTGCTGCAGGGTATCCTCCCCCAAGCCTAGCTGGCGACAACGGCGCGATGATAGCCTGGGTCGGGCTTCTCAACCTGCTAGCCGGGATCACGATAAGCCCCGAGGAGGCCGTGGTGAGGCAGCGTTGGAGGCTAGACCTGGTGGAGGCCCCCTGGCGCTAGGAGGCTTCGAGGAGCTCGGAGAGCCCTTCCACCGAGGCGCCGAGGCCTACCTCTACCTAATCGACTGGCTCGGCCGCAGAGCGGTGCTGAAGCTTCGGGTTGCGAAGAGCTATCGCCACCCTCTCCTGGACCAGAGGCTCCGCTGGCGCCGCACCGTGAACGAGGCCAAGGCTGTGCAAGCAGCGCTTGAGGCCGGTGTAAACGCTCCAGCGATATACTATGTCGACCCTGCAGCGGCGGCGATAGTGATGGAGTACATCGATGGCGTGAGCCTCCGCGACCTCGTCGAGGAGAAGCCGGGGGAGGCGGCCCGCTACGCCCGCATGCTCGGGGAGGCAGCGGCAAGGCTGCACGCAGCCGGAATAAGCCATGGCGACCTCACTACCAGCAACGTGCTAGTCAGCGGCGATAGAGTCTACCTCATAGACTTCGGCCTGGCATCCCTCCGGAGCGAGGAGCGGGACCAGGCGGTGGACGTCCACCTCTACCTCCGTAGCCTCGAGTCAACCCACCCCGAGCACGTGGACGAGATGCTCCAGGCCTTCCTCGAGGGCTACCGGCGGGTTCGCGGGGGCGAGGCAGCGGATAGAATAATGAGCCTTGTCAGAGAGATTAGGCTGATGGGCAGGTACCGGGAGGAGAGGAGGACGGCATGGCGCCAGGAAGAGTGATATACGCGGCAACATCAAACATGCATAAGATCCGCGAGCTGGAGAGGGTCCTCTCAGAGTGCGGCTACCGGGTAGAGCCCATAGCGGCGCCCAAGGTGGAGCTGCAGGGCGACCTTAGGAGCGTGGCCCTCTACGCGGCCTCCCTGGCCTACAGCATCGTAGGGAGACCGCTCATAGTAGAGGACGCGGGCCTCTTCATAGAGGCTCTCAACGGGTTCCCGGGCCCCTACTCCGCCTACGTCTACAAGACGATAGGCATCGAGGGCGTGGTGAAGCTCATGGAGGGCGTGGCCGACCGGAGGGCCTACTTCTACTCGGTCATAGCCCTGGCCTATGACCGGGGAGTGGCTCTCTTCGAGGGTAGATGCGACGGCAGGATAGCCGAGGAGCCCCGGGGCACCAGAGGCTTCGGCTTCGACCCGATATTTATCCCGGAGGGCGAGTCCAGGACCTTCGCGGAGATGAGCATTGAGGAGAAGAACATGTATTCACACAGGGCCCGCGCCGCCCGCAGGCTCTGCAGCTGGCTAGAGAGCGGCGAGGAGCTGGGAGGCGGGCGCTGATAGCGTTTATTAGCCTAGGCCCCGGGAGGCCCGGCCCATGGCGAGCCCCCGGGACACCCGGGGGTAGGGGCTCGCCCTCGCTCGATGCGGGCTCCTACTCGCCGGGTAGCAGGGGTGATGCCCTGTGCCAGGTAAGAGGAGGAAGAAGGGTAGGTCGCACTCGACCAGGCCGGCTAGCCCGACCGTGCCGAAGTGGGTCCAGTACGACCCCGAGGAGATAGAGGAGATCATAGTCGACCTTGCCAGGAAGGGCTACGGCCCGAGCATGATAGGCATAGTGCTTCGCGACCAGTTCGGCATACCCCTGGTGAAGCCGATACTAGGTAAGAGCATAACCGAGGTCCTCGAGAAGCATGGTATAAAGATGGTTGTCCCCGAGGACCTCTTCAGGCTAATAGAGAAGGCTGTGAACCTCCGCCGCCACCTGGAGGAGCACCCGAAGGATACCCACGCCAAGAAGGGCCTGCTGGACCTGGAGGCTAAGATACGCAGGCTAGCCGAGTACTACAAGAGGGTTGGCAAGCTGCCGAAGGACTGGCGCTACGACCCGAAGCAGGCGAAGCTGCTGGTGGCTGGCGGCCTCTACCAGGAGTAAGCAGGTGGCTAGACCCCCACTCTTTTCCAGAAACCCCTTAGCCTCCAGCTTCTCTCGGCGGCTAGGGGCGTCAGGGCTTGAACCTTGACGAGTTCATCTCCAGGTTTGTCGGCGAGAAGGAGGCCGCCCTCCTCCGCCCCTCGGCTAGCCAAATAGCCGCGGCCACCAAGGACTACGGGTACATGGAGGTATACGCCTACCCCTCCGTGGACTCCGTCCTCGCTGCGGCCATACTCGCCAGCACTTTCGCCAGGAACAACGTAGGCTTTACCCTCTACTTCACAGCGGCGCCTCCCGCCGCCAGCGATGCACCCATGCTCCTCCTAGGCTACCCCTCCTCCCTGGCCAGCGAGCTCTCACCCCGCAAACCCTCCGCCCTCATAGGCTTCGGAGAGGTACCCCAAGGCCTCCTATCGGTGGCTGTGACGAGCCATACCTCCTCTAGCATAGCGGGCCTCCTAGTCGGGGTTCTCTCCGAGATAACAGTCGTAGGGCCCCCCGCGGTCTACTCGGTGGTTGCGGGCTACTGGCGCGGCCTTGACGTGGGCAAGAAGGGCGAGTTCACCGGCATAGAAAACGGTATCATAGAGACACTTAAGCTCGAAAACAGGGTGGAGGAGCACTTCAGCCTCAGGCTCTTCCGCTGGCTCTTCGAGCCGACGGAGGAGGCCCTTCACCTGACCCTTGAGCCCTACCTCCCGGGCATAACGGGTAGGCCGGAGGAGGCCCGCCGCCTCCTGGAAGAGGATCCTCGCCTCTCCCCCCTAATCGGCAAGACCCTGGAGGAGGCGCCGGAGCAGGCGGTGGCAACCCTCGGGGAGAAGCTCTACGTTATGCTGAAGGAGGCCAGCAGCGTGCCGCGCAGGCCCTCGGAGCTGATAGGGATAACCCACTACAGCCGTCCCGCCCCCCTGCAGGACCTGCGCGAGGCGGCTATAGCCCTAGCGGTCTACGGCGAGAAGCACGGGGCAGCCGCACTAGCCTCCCTAGGCGTGGCGGAGGACCTAGTTGCGGCTGCAGCCTACTACACCTACCACGAGAGTATACCCTCCATAGTAGATGCCGTGGAGGCCAACCTCTCCAGAAAGAGGCCCCCACTGAAGAGGAGCGGCCCCTTCACAGTAGCCCTCCTCGAGAGGGTTGGGGACGCCCCGCTGCTCCCAGTGGAGCGTATACTCCGCAAACTGGGGGTGATCCGGGGCCAGGAGGTGGCCGGCTACCAGCTGGATGGCTCCACAGCCCTCGTATCCATGGAGAGCCTCCTCTACAGCCAGGGGCTGGGGGCTGTGAGAGAGGCTATCGACTCCAAGTGTCTACGCTATCGGGAGGGGGAGCTGCTTGGCGAGATCAGGCTCGGATGCCAGTAGGGCCCTGAAGGTGGAGATCCTCCTGCGCATAGAGGGGCTTGGCGAGGAGGCTGCTAGAGCGCTCCAGGCCGCTATACGGCCCGACGACGCCACAGCGCCTCGATGGATGAGGATTTCTGAGCGTGTGGAGGACGGAGACCTGGTCCTGGAGCTGGCTGTAGAGGCCGGGGATCCTAGGAGGCTTGGATCTCTACGCAACACTGTGGACGAGATACTAGAGTACCTATACTCGCTGCTGAAGGCCATAGAGGAGACTACTAAGACTTTAAAGCAGCCCGGGGCAGGCCACGGCGGTACCCGGGGCAGCAGGTAATGAGCCGCAGGCCTGCTAGAACGAGGGATAAGTGGCGCCTCAAGAAGTGGTACGAGGTAGTGGCGCCCCAGGTGTTCGGTAGCGTCACCCTAGGCACGACCCCCGCCGACGACCCGCGCAAGCTCATAGGCAGGGTGATGGAGACCACGCTCTACGACATAACCGGCGACTTCTCGCTGATCCATGTTCACCTCTACCTCCAGATAATCGACGTGGATGAGGAGAACCTCAAGGCCTTCACGAGGTTCAAGGGGCACGAGCTGGCCCGCGACTACATGAAGAGCCTCATACGCAGGAAGAGCAGTAAGGTGCAGGGCATATACAATGTGACCACTAAGGACGGCTACGGGCTTAGGATAACCGGCGTGGTCCTCACGACCTATAGGTGTAAGACCAGCCAGAAGAGGGCTATAAGGAAGGTGATGGGAGACATAATAGTCAAGCGCTCCGCCGAGATGACTCTAGACGGGCTGATAAAGGCAATGCTGTTCGGGCAGCTAGCCAACGAGGTATTCGAGGCGGCCAAGAAGATCTACCCGCTACGCAAAGTCGAGATATACAAGTCCAAGCTGCTTACCGTGCCCGGCCCTGACGGGAAGCCGCAGCCCGCGGTAGTGGTGTCGCCCCTAATGTACGAGATACGCTAGAAGCCCGGAATAGCGCATTGTTTTTACCCTCTGCCAGCCCGGCTCGGTGCAACATTCTCCCCTGTACCTCCAGTGCACTAGCCATAGCTCTGGCCGCCTCTCTGGGCCTTTGCCACAGCTAGAGGGAGCGGAACAAGCTTAGACCGTCGTCCCGGGGAACGGGCGCTGGGCCTGGGGGGTGGAGGGTCTCCATAGGATGCAGGGCTCCAAGTGTAACCTCGTCCTCATGAAGACAGTGCTGGGGATGGAGAAGGTGGCTGCGAGCTACGTAAAGGAGATAGACCCCGGCGCTCGTGTCGAGCCTTCTCCCCGCGGCTTCCGCGGCCTAGTACTAGTTGAGCCCTCTAGGGACAAGTATGAGGTGGCCAAGGAGATAGAGGAGAGGGTGCCCGAGGCAGAGAAGGTTGTCGTCGCGGAGGCCTGCACAGAGGCGGACCCCAGGAAGATCGCTGAGATAGCTGCCGAGTTAGCCCCCAGGTTCATATCAAGCAGTGAGACCTTCGCAGTGCGCACCGTCCGGCGCGGGAGACATGGCTTCACGAGCATAGATGTGAACGTTGTCGTGGGCGACGCTGTGAGGCGGGCAACCGGGGCGCAGGTGAACCTCCGCTACCCCGACAAGGTTGTAGCGGTTGAGATCATCCAGGACCTTGCCCTCATAGCCTTCTACCCAGGCTCCCGTGAATGGCGGAAGATGAGGCCCGGCAAGTACCCGCTCTACAAGCTCTTCCGCCGCCTCTCGGTAGTCCAGATGCCCTACCTCGGCCCCCTGGACGCGTGCCGCACCATGGGTGTCAGGGTAGGGAGGGAGGTCCAGAACTTCGAGGTAGGAGAGCTGGTCGTCTCCCCGATAGGCCTGGTGGACGCGCTCCAGCTTAAAACCTTCCTGGATGGCGTGTTTGAGGGCATAGAGTCTAGGTACCAGGTGCAGAGGAAGAGCTACGGGAGGGACGTGCACCGGGTCCCGGTTTACGTGCAGGACCTCTACCAGCTCGTCCGCAGCCGCTATGACGAGCCGGTGATAGTATTCGAGCCCGAGGGAGACCCGATTTCCAAGAGGGCCAGGGACATACTAGAGCTGGTCAGGAAGGGGAGGAGGGTGAACCTGCTCTTCGGCTCCAGGGAGGGCATACCCGAGGGCGTCTACCGGTTCGCCGACCTCGTGCTCGATGTTGCTCCCGGTATAACGCTGTCGACAGAGTACGCTGCGGCCGCCGCACTCATAGCCATAGGGAGCGTCATCCATGACCTGCTAGCTGTAGACCGGGAGCCGGCTGGGGAGCAGGGCTCCAGGAGCTAAGGGGCAAGAAACCACGCTCCTCTCGCCCGGGGGGCTTAGACGGGTAGGCCGCGTGCCTTCAGAATCCTGGCTACCTGCTTGGCAAGCAGCGGGTCGCGGCGCCCCAGCTCCCGTATGAGCCGCCTTATGTTCTGGAGAGGGTCTGGCCTCCTGGGCTGCCTCCTCCGCCTCCGGGGTATGGCGGGCTGCGGCGGCTCCAGGTAATCTCTAACCTCGTTGAAGACAGCCTCGCGGGAGTCGTCGAGCCTAGCTGGCTGCATGGCTGCTGAGACCTTCTCGAGTATAGATTTGGCCTCTTCAAGCGGCTCATCGGATTTAATGGTTTCTTTGAGCTCCTGCATTACAGACTTTATGAACTCCTCTCCCTTGTTGCTCGCCGCATTGTATATGAAGACGTTGGCCACCAGGCTGGCGAAGCTTGTAGCTATCCTCCTAGCCTCTCCCAGGCCCGAGTCTATGGGCTTCAGCGGGGTGTAAAGCGCGTCTGCTGCAGCCACTAGCGCCTTGGCGCACCGGGCTGCGTCGGCCTCCCCGCTGGTGCACGATGCCTCAATGTGATCCAGCGCCGCCTCCAGTATTGATGCCATTATGTTGCGCCACGCCACGTCGCAGCGCCTCCACGGGTCCAGGGCCCCAGGAGGGAAGGTGCGTGCCAAGGGCTTGCCTACAAGGAGTAGATCTTATCTGTTCTCATCTGAGCGCGTAGTGCGCCGGCGAGACTACAACCACCCCCAGGGGGCCTGGAGCCCCCGGGAGGTGGCCTGCCGGGTTGGTCAGACTGCTCATAGTATCGGATATACACGGGGCCGTCGAGAAGGCTAGGCGCCTGGCCAGGATCAGGAGAGACGTGACAGTAGTAGCGGGGGATATAGCCCGGTGCGGCTCCATCGAGGAGGCCCGCGAGGTGCTCTCAGTGCTCGCGGCCCAGTCCCCGGTTGTCTGGGTTCCCGGCAACTGCGACAGCCCGGAGTCGCCGGGGATACGCGTGGAGAACGCGGAGTGCATCCACCTTAAGGCCGTCAGCATGGCGGGGCTCGTATTCGCCGGCGTAGGCGGCTCCGTGGCAACCCCCTTCGGCACTCCCTTTGAGTATAGCGAGGAGGAGTTTGCTAGGATGCTGCAGCAGCTGAGAAGCATTGTGAAGGGTTATGAGGATAGACTCGTGCTGGTATCCCACACCCCGCCCTACATGAGCGGGCTTGACAGGGTGCGCGGGGGAGAGTACGTCGGCAGCCCCAGCCTCCGGAGCTTCATAGCCGAGGTCAAGCCGCTGCTGGTGGCTACCGGCCACATACACGAAGCCTGGGGCTCAGCCTGCGTCGAGGGCGTGCCCGTGGTTAACCCCGGGCCCCTAGAGGCTGGAAGGTACGCTCTGGTCGACCTCGACCCGGGCCGTGGCATGGCCCGCGTACAGCTTGCGAGGATCTCTGAGGCGCTGTAGAGGGGCTCGGCAATCCCAGCCCGTTCTCCCCAGCAGCCCGTCGGCGAAGAGCGCTCTCCTCACCGCCCCTCCTCCCAGGGTGGCAGCACAGTATTAATTTCGGTCCTTGCCGCCGTCCGGGCCCCTGGGGGTGCGGTGGAGAGTTGTCCACGGCAGGGCTCAAGGGGATAAACGCGGTCGGCCACCGGGGCTGGGTCGAGGTAAAGTGTAGGATATGCGCCAAGAAGCTCGATATAACGCTCGACATAGTATACGTCTGCCCCCACTGCCGTGACCGCTATGGGGCCTACTTCTGCGCGGCCGATGCCAAGAGGCTCCACTACCGCTGCCCGTTCTGCGGCCGCGAGCTGCAGCCCATAACCCCCTGGATAGCGCAGAAACGCCGCTAGCCCCTACCGCCTAGATGCTTGGGCTACAGCCCCGGCCCCGCGGCCCCTCTTTCTCCCGCGCCCACCCCGGCTGCGCTCCAGGGCACGGTGGACGCGTATGCCTGTCCCCCCGGCGGCTGAGCATCCAAGCATAGTGGAGGCCTGGAGAGGGGTAACGGAGTACTGGTACGAGAACTTCCGACGCGTGCTGGTCGTGCGTGCCGGGGGCTGTACGGTACTCTCTATAGACGTGTACAGGAAGCTCGACGGCATACCCCCGGGCTACCGTGTGGCCGGGAGGCTCCAGGCCCCCGACGCGCCTGTGGAGCTGATCTACCTCGAGGCCCCCGAGCTCGCCCGGAGCCTGGAGAGCCTGGGCCTGAGGCCAGACCGTGTCGAGCTAGTAGTCGTCCATAGCAGCGGCGAGGCCGGCGACCGCTATGAGGCGGGCAACGTTAGGATAACCTGCTGCAGCAGCGCCTGCGGTGGCCTCTCCTACAGCGATGTCTACCGCCTATACCGCCGTATCGTGGAGGCTGTTGAGGGGAGGGATCCCGAGGAGAAGCCGCTCCGGGCCCCCGAGCCTGTTGAGAGGGTCTATATGCACCGGCTCTCTAGGCGCTAGCCCTGGCCCTCGCCCCCGGCACGTTATAAGGGGGCAGGCTCCTTTGCTATACTACGGTAAGGGTAACGCGAGTCATGCCCATGCCGTTCTCCATACTCGCTGATACCTTTGAGAAGCTTGAGAGGGTTACAGCGCGTACCCAGATGCTCCTCTACCTGGTAGAGCTGTTCAAGAAGACGCCGCCAGATGTTGTGGATAAAGTGGTCTACTTCCTCCAGGGTAAGCTGTGGCCGGACTGGAAGGGGCTCCCCGAGCTGGGCGTGGGGGAGAAGCTGCTGATAAAGGCTGCATCTATAGCGCTCCACGTATCCGAGCCCCAGCTGGAGCAGCTGGCTAAGAAGCTCGGGGACATAGGCCGCGCCATAGAGAAGGTGAAGGCTGAGAAGGCTAAGAAGACGCAGGCGGTGGGCCTCCTAGCCTTCATGAAGGCCCCAGGTGGGCAGCAGACGGGGCTGACGGTTGAGAAGGTGTACGATACGCTGGCCAAAATAGCCATGGCACAGGGCGAGGGGAGCCGCGAGATAAAGCTGAAGCTTCTCGCCGGCCTCCTGGCAGAGGCCTCCCCCAAGGAGGCCAAGTACATAGCCAGGTTCGTGGAGGGCAAGCTGAGGCTCGGAGTCGGCGACGCTACTATCATGGACGCCCTAGCCGCTGTCTACGCAGGCAGCGCCTCGATGAGGAGTATAGTGGAGAGGGCTTACAACCTCCGCGCGGACCTCGGCATGATAGCTAAGATACTGGCCACCAAGGGCATAGAGGAGCTGAAGCATGTGAAGCCGGAGGTAGGTATACCCGTACGCCCCATGCTGGCGGAGAGGCTGAACGACCCGGCGGAGATACTCCGCAAGCTCGGCGGGAGGGCGCTGGTCGAGTACAAGTATGACGGTGAGCGGGCGCAGATACACAAGAAGGGAGAAAAGATATGGATATTCTCCCGTAGGCTCGAGAACATAACCTACATGTACCCAGACGTAGTAGAGATGGCCAGGAAGGGGATAAAGGCCAGCGAGGCTATAGTAGAGGGCGAGATAGTAGCAATAGACCCGGAGACCGGGGAGCTGCGGCCCTTCCAGGTCCTCATGCATAGGAGGCGTAAGCACGACATACACGTGGTGCTCTCCGAGATACCCGTCGCAGTATTCCTATTCGACACCATATACGTGGACGGCGAGGATCTAACCGTAAAACCCCTGCCCGCTAGGCACGAGATCCTCGAGAAGATAATAGAGCCCAGCGACACGTGGCAGCTAGCCAAGGGGATAGTGACAAGCAGCCCCGAGGAGCTGGAGAAGTTCTTCCTCGAGGCCATAGAGAACGGCGCCGAAGGCGTCATGGCGAAGGCCATGCACGAGCGCAGCATCTACCAGGCCGGCTCCAGAGGCTGGCTCTGGATAAAATACAAGCGCGACTACAAGTCAGAAATGAGCGACACCGTGGACCTAGTGGTTATAGGCGCGTTCTACGGCAAGGGCAGGCGCGGCGGCAAGTTCGGCGCCCTGCTCATGGCGGCCTACGACCCCGACACGGACACGTTCAAGAGCGTCTGTAAGGTTGGCAGCGGTTTCACCGACGAGGACCTGGACAAGCTCGGCGACATACTGAAGCCCTACATACGTGACCGCAAGCCGGCCCGTGTTGACAGCCAGCTGAAGCCCGACGTATGGGTTGAGCCGGCGCTTGTGGCCGAGATCATAGGCGCTGAGCTGACTCTCAGCCCGATACACACCTGCTGCTATGGATGGGTGAGGAAGGGGGCCGGCATATCGATAAGGTTCCCGAGGTTCATACGCTGGAGGCCCGACAAGGGCCCCGAGGACGCGACCACAGCTAAGGAGCTCTACGAGATGTACAAGAGGCAGCTACGGAAGATAGAGGCCTCCAGCGCCCAGGGGTATTAGGGCCGGCGGCGCGGCCAGCACCCGGGGGCTGTGAGGACTACCCGGCAAGTAGGAGCCGCCCTTCCAGCGGCCATGACTGGTCAGGGTTTCGCCGAGCCCCATTAACCCCTATCCCGGCGGGGACGCTGGCCCCGGGATTACTCGTAAGAGGCTTCCCGGGTCCTCGGGCCTGAACCCCCTAGGGGGAGGGGCGGTGACGAGGGACCCTATCGCAGCTCGCAGTGCTACCTAGAACTCGGGGGAGCGTCCCGCCCTCCCCGAGGATGTTGTGGGGCCGGCGCTTCCGAGCCCCTCCCACGCCGCTGCGAGGCCGCCCCCTCCTTCTGGCCTATGAGTAGTGAGAGCAGCGTCCTAACCGTTATAGTGCCCACCACCTCCCCCTTCTCGTTGACCACGGCTATTATAGGCTCGTGGAGCAGGGCCGCGTTTGAGAGTATCTCTACAAGCCTTGTGTCGGCGGTAACTATAGGCACCTCGGTGCGCGTGAAGAAGCGCACGGGCAGGCGCCGGAGCAGCTGCGGATCAACCCCTACAAGATCCTCTGCAACCACGTAGCCTGCAGGCCTCATGTGCTCGTCCACTACTACAACGGCCCCCTTCTCCGAGACGACCCGGGCCGCGTACTCAGCCGTCTCGTCGGCATGGATAACGTTCATTTGGAGGTCTACGTCGCGTAGCCTCAGCCGCAGTATATCCGGCCGGCGCTCGGTCACGCGGAGCGACAACGAGGAGAGTATGGTAGACGCCACTATAGCCATAAGCACTGCAGTGTAGGCGTCATAGCCCAGCAGCCCGTCCTGGAGGAGTGTGAGGAGCAGCGCGGCGTCAACCCCGCCCTTAGCCAGGTAGAGGAGGCTCTCCCTCCCCCGGAACCCCTCGAGCATGGCTACCGCTATCTTAGGCGCCGAGGAGGCCGCTAGGAGGGCTAGCGAGAGGAGCAGTGTGGGAAGGCCGGGCCTAGCAGCGTTAACGCCTATGCCTATGAAGAATAGCGGCTCGAGGAACCCGTAGGTGAACGCCCTCACGCGCTCCAGGTAGAGCGGGCGTAGCTCCATATACTCGGAGAGCGAGACGCCGAGCAGCAGGGCGGTCACGGCGGCATTAAAGCCCAGCACCTCGGCTATATAGCCAGCCATTATAACGAGCGAGACCACTATAGCGAAGGGCGCCTCCCTGACAGCCATGTGCCTCTCTATGAACAGCATGAACTTGTCCAGGTAGTGCCTCCCGAACAGGTAGATCAATATGATGAACGCTGCGGACTCCACAAGCTTGTCGACGCTCAGCCCCTGGGCCACAGTGTTGAAGAGCGTCAGCCCAGCCACCTCCGCTATCAGCGCGATCCTCATAGCAGCTACATCCTGCTCCCTGAGCGTCCCCTTGGAGAGCAGTATCTTCATCAAAGGCCCGGCGCTTACCATAGCCATTACTATAGCCAAGGCCAGCTCTACTCGGAGAGGCATCGAGGCTATCACGTGGAGAAGCGGGAGAACGGAGGCAATCGATAGCGAGAGGAGCAGCAGGGACACGAGAACTTCTCTCACTCTTGGACGGAGCAGCGAGGGGTTCGAGAGCTCCTCCACGCCCGCCAGGAAGAGCGTGAAGTTTATACCGAGCATGAAGAGGAGAGACGCCTGGCCCAGATCGCTCGGCGAAACCAGCCCCGTCACAGCCCTGCTCAGGATAAGCCCCGCTAGCACAGAGCCCGCAAACCCGGGTAGCCCTAGCCGCTCTGCAGCCTCCTCGCTAGCCTTGGCTGCGAGCAGCAGTAGCCCTAGCAGTACTGCAGCCCCAGCAGCCTCCATGCCTCGGGGCCTCCGACCAGCACTCCCCCGGGCCTCGGCGTAGAGGAGAGCCGGGGAGCCTCCAGTCCTCTAGGGCCTGGAGGGAGAGCCGGGGGTCTATGGCGGCGGGATGGGGCCTATAGCTGCTTGGCCCCGTCACCCGCAAGCCTGGAGCCTATATGAAGGACTGGCTCTGCGGCTCCTTGCCAGCCACGGTGCCCGGGAACCTCTCCCAGAGTACAGCGTTAACCATGAGGAACAGGTTGACAAGCCTGGCCACACCGTCCATAATCCTCTGCCTGGAGACCTCGTCCCCGGATAAGAGCACCTCGGCTACAATAGCCTCCGGAGAGTCTATACTACCATTGAGCGCCACGCGGCAGTATGGGCACACCGCTATTAGCCTTTCAAGCAGCTGGGCGGTAAACCTCACACGCTCCTCAACCGGCATCTTCCTAACCTCCTCCCTATGCTGCTCCGAGAAGTTGACACCAATGCTGAGGATCACGTCGCCATTCTTCAGCCCTATGACGCGCAGCTTGACCTGGAGAGGAGGAGGCGTTGCAACCAGGAGGCCCCACTCGGCGTTCGAGGGCATCGGGGCGTTGAGGGGCGCCACCACGAGCCCAGCGTCGGTAAGCCATGCTGTAATCTTCTCCCTGGCCTGCTTGGCCAAAACCCCGGCCCCTCCACGGGCCTCTACAAGGATTCTCGATAAAGGGTCTAGCGGCCCCCAGAGGTGCTATGGCGATTCTCTTTATGGATATCATTTTAACCTAGCCATATACCCCTAGTAACTCCCCGGAACGGGTGAACCCGGCCATGGCTGAGCGTGTTAAGACGGGTATACCCGGGTTTGACGAGATACTCTACGGCGGCATACCCCGGAGGAACGTTGTCCTCCTCAGCGGAGGCCCGGGCACCGGCAAGACCATCATGAGCCAGCAGTACCTCTGGAACGGGCTCCAGATGGGGGAGCCCGGGGTATATGTCGCGCTCGAGGAGCACCCCGTCCAGATAAGGATAAACATGAGCCAGTTCGGCTGGGATGTGAGGCCCTACGAGAAGGAGGGAGTCTTCGCCATTGTAGATGCCTTCACCGGCGGGATAGGAGAGGCTGCTAAGAGGGAGCGCTACGTCGTACGCGACCCCAGCGACGTGGGGCTTCTGATAGACGTGCTTAAGGAGGCCATAAGGGATACCGGAGCCCAGCGGGTGGCTATAGACTCCGTGTCCACACTCTACCTCACCAAGCCCAGTGTGGCGCGCAGCGTGGTGATGATGCTGAAGAGGGTGCTAAGCGGGCTCGGCACGACGAGCTTCCTGGTGAGCCAGGTGTCCGTCACCGAGAGGGGCTTCGGCGGCCCCGGCGTCGAGCACGCGGCTGATGGCATCATAAGGCTAGACCTTGACGAGATCGAGGGCGAGCTAAAGCGCAGCCTCATAGTATGGAAGATGAGGGGCACCAAGCATAGTATGAGGAGGCACCCCTTCGAGATAACCGACAAGGGGATAGTGATCTACCACAACAAGGTGCTCCGCATAACTAGGCGGGGCGTGTTGGAGGAGGCTGTGGGTGGGCCCTAGAGTGGCTGGACGGCTTCGGCACGGCTCTTCATCAGCATCCCGCAGCCCCGCTCAGTGTGGGGCTGCGGTATCGTCGTCGCAGGCGCACCACACCGCCGTCCGGTGGTAGGAGGGCCGGTAAGAGCGTTTTATGCCTTAAAGGTGTGTAGTCCAGCGCTGCCCGTACTGGTGTGGCTGGGCCATGGGCGAGACTGGGGAGATACCATACCGGGCCAAGAGGATGATAGTCTCCGAGGCTCCTAGGGGCGGTATAACGCTCGCGGGGGTCCTGGCGTCCCTCTCCAGCCTTGTGCCCCTACTGCTCCTCAACATGGGGGCGCGCACCGGCCTTGTAGAGGATGTGTTTGCTGCACTCTACCTCTCCAGCCTCCCCGTGGTGGCCTCGGGGGTCTACCAGTTGTATAGGCTCGCTCTAAGCATCTCCGAGGCCTGTGGGCTTGCGAAGCCCTCCGGCCTCGTGTTTGCAGTCGGTGCCGCCCCGCTGGGCTACGTGGTCCCGATATACTACACGCTGTACCTGCTCAGCCGCTGCGACGGCTTGAAGGGCAGGGTTAATGCTACGCCTCTAGACATAATGCTCAACCTTATAACCTTCGGGCTCCACTCAGCGCTCTACGCCTCCCTGTTCAACAAGGTGCTTGACAACGCGTTGAAGATGCTGGGCAGACCCTACTAGCCGCATCTCTCGCGGAAGGGGCAGGAGGCGCACCAACGCCCCCTCCTTACTGCAGCTTGCCTCTCTCCCCTCCAGTACGCCAATAGGGGTGCAAGCATCTCCAGCTCCAGGTCCGGGTCGTGGGCCAGCACATGGAGTGCAGCCCCGTCGCCAGCCACGGGCCTCACCCTGGATAGGTCGAGCCCGGAGAGCAGTGCGATCAGGCTCCGATTGTCGCGGGCGGCTGCGAGCACGAGCCTGGTGCCACTGCTCATCGGGAACCCTGCGCGCTCCAGGGTGAGGGCGTAGGCGTAGAGCCTCACCTTGTCGCTTGGATAGAGCCTGCCTGGCCTCCCAGAGATCTTCCCCACGACCACAGCCGCCACTCTGCCATTCCTCACGTGGACTGCGTGGGGCCTGCCTATCACCGGCACCCCCTCAACCACAGCGGCCACGGGTATGGAGAGGGTGAAGGAGCCCGCTCCCGGGGGTATGCGGCGCCTCGCCTCGAGGAGCACCTCGACGAGCTTGCGGGCCTCGCTCGCCCTCTTCGCGCCCGGCTCCTGCTCCCCGAGCAGCTCGTACTCCAGCCTCTTCTCGCAGAGGGCCTGGCTGGCCAGGAGCCCGGGGGTGACATAGGGGAGGCCGAAGCGGAGGCAGCAGTACTCGCCCTTGGAGACAGCCTCCAGCACCAGCCTCACGTTCTCAAGCACTTCCTCGAGGCCATCCGGCATAGCGGGTCCTCGTGGCGTGGCTGGGCGGGTATCACGTGATAACCTTTGGCGCCGAAGGGCTGCGCAGCGGGTAGTGTTTAAGAATAGCCGTGGGGGCCGGTGAACGGGGTGCCTTATGATGGTGGACTACTCGAAGTTCTACTCCTCCTACGCGAGGGAGGCTAGGGCGTCCGATATACGTGAGCTGCTCAAGGTGGTCGAGAAGGGCGGCGTGATAAGCCTTGCGGGCGGCCTGCCGGACCCCAGGAGCTTCCCCCGCGACGAGATAGCCCGTATAGCCTCCGAGGTTGTGGAGAGGTATGGCGAGAAGGCGCTCCAGTACAGCCCGACCAGGGGTGTCTCCCACTTCCTCGAGGCGGTGAGGAAGTTCTCCGAGCGGCACGGGGTTGCGGTGAGCGACTCCGACGGTATAATAGCCACGGTGGGCAGCCAGCAGGCCCTCTACCTCGTCGGCCAGGCCCTGCTGGATCCCGGCGACTACGTGGTGACGGAGGAGCCTACCTACCTGGGCATGCTCCAGGCCTTCCGGGTCACCGGCGCCAGGTTCCTCACTGTGCCGATAGACGAGGAGGGGATGCGGACTGACAAGCTGGAGGAGGTGCTTAGGAGGGCTAGGAGCGAGAGGCTCAGGATTAAGTTGATCTATACTGTGCCCACCTGCCACAATCCCGCCGGGACCACTCTGCCCATGGATAGGCGCCGCCACCTGCTGGAGCTCGCCGAGGAGTACGACCTCCTCGTGGTGGAGGACGACCCCTACAGCTTCATAGCCTTCGAGGAGAGGGATGTAAAGCCGCTCAAGACGCTGGACAAGAGCGGCAGGGTCATATATATGAGCACTGTCAGCAAGATCCTCGCCCCCGGCCTGAGGCTCGGCTGGGCCATAGGCCCGGAGCCCGTGATAGCCAAGATGGAGCTAGTGAAGCAGAGCATAGACCTCCACACCCCGAGCCTGAGCCAGTTCATAGCGGCGGAGGCTATGAACCGCGGCGTGATAGACAAGCATATACCGTTCATAAAGAAGCTGTACAGGGAGAAGCGGGACGCCATGCTGGAGGCCCTGGAAGAGTACATGCCGGAGGGGGCTAGGTGGACAAGACCCATAGGCGGGCTCTTCGTCTGGGTATGGCTGCCGGAGAGCATCAACAGCCGTAGGCTGCTCGAGAAGGCTGTCGAGAAGGGCGTGGTATTCGTGCCGGGGGACGCGTTCTACCCCAACGGCGGCGGCGAGAACACCATGAGGCTGAACTTCAGCTACCCCAGCGTGGAGGAGATAAGGGAGGGTGTGCGCCGCCTAGCAGAGGCTGTAAGGGAGATGGTGGGAGCCTAGGCTTCTCGTCCAAGCCGGTACACGTAGCCGAGGAGCGGGCCCCCGGCGAGGGGCGGGGGCTCAAGCCCCTCCACAACCCCTATATTGCTCTCTATCAGCCGCCTCGCCTTCTCCAGCAGCCTTCTAGCGCAGCCCGGGGCTCCCCCCTCCAGCACCACGGCCTCCAGCCTCCTGCACCTCCTGCAGCCCGGCCACGCCTGCTGCGTGTACAGGGGGTGGAGGAGCAGCTTCCCAGGCACCGTGGCCTCGATAAGCTTCTCAAGAGTATAGAGGCTCGCCGTGGCCGCTACTACAGTGTCCACCCTGGATTGGGGCTTCTCCACGGCCTCAAGTCCCAGGCTCCGCGCGGCCTCCCTCGCCTCCCTCCTACCGGCGTATACTAGCACGTGCCCACCCTCCTCCCAGATGGCGAGCGCGGCTAGGAGCCCGAAGGGCCCTGCCCCCGCTATAAGCACCCGGTGGGAGTCCATGGCCTCTCTTGCGGCCTCGCAGGCCAGGGAGGCCTCGGGGAGGAAGGTGTAGATGGGGTCGGGCCCCTGCACCTCGGCTAGGACACTGGAGGGCGCGGCGGTGTAGGCCGCTAGGAACCCGTCGCCAGTGAACGGTGGGAGGTGGTCAGCGCTGAGCCTTGCCGGCGCCACCCGCCTGCCGGCCAGGCCCGTGTCCGCGTCGACCCCGGCCTCGAGCACAATGCCCACCCCGGAGCAGCCGAGCACCGTGCCGTTCTCGAGTGGCATGGCGCCGGCCGCGGCCAGGGAGTCGAGGGGGCACCAGCGAGCGTACTCGACGCGTAGCAGCACCCAGCCCCTAGGCACGAGGGGCGGCAGCCTCTCCTCCCGCATCGGCTCGCCTCTCCAGACTATCGCGGGGTTAGCCGTCGCCAAGGCCTCCATGCTCCTCTACTGCGGCTCTATCGTTGCCGGCGGCTTCGTTGTGACGGCGTAGGCCACCATTGTTACGCCGGGCACCTCAGAGGTTATCCTCCTTGATATACTGTCCAGCACATCGTAGGGCAGCCTCGTCCAGTCAGCCGTCATGCCGTCCTCGCTCTCCACGACACGCACTATCACTATATGGCCCTCCTCGCGGCGGTCGCCCTTCACCCCGACCCAGCGGTCATCCCCCACGACGGCGAAGGCTTGCCAGACCTTCTCGTAGAGCCCCGCCTTCTTCAGCTCCTCCTCGACTATCCGGGAGGCCCTGCGGGCTATCTCGAGCTTCTCCTCTGTAACCTCGCCTATAACCCTGACCGCCAGCCCGGGCCCAGGGAAGGGGTGGCGGTACGCAAGCTCCCGGGGCAGCCCCAGGGCCAGGGCTAGCCTCCTCACCTCGTCCTTGTAGAACTCGCGGAGGGGCTCCACCACCTCTAGGCCGAGCCAGCTAGGGAGCCCGCCCACGTTATGGTGGCTCTTGATCCTGTCCGCGCCCGGCGCGGCGCCCGACTCTATGACGTCCGGGTAGAGGGTGCCCTGGGCCAGGTACCTTATATCAGGGTTCTCCTCGACTATCCTCTTGAACACCCTGGCGAAGGTCTCTCCTATCCTCCGCCTCTTCTCCTCCGGGTCCCTGACCCCTCTAACCGCCTCCATGAACTCCCTCCTGGCGTCGACGAGCAGCGGCTCAACCCCGGCCTTCCTCAACATCCTAAGGGTCTCCTCGACCTCCCCCTCCCTGAAGAACCCGTGGTCTACGAGGACCGCGAGGAGCCGGTCCCCTATAGCGCGCCTCAGCAGCACAGCCGTGACGGTGGAGTCTACGCCCCCGCTGACGGCGACCAGCACTCTGCCCTCGCGGATTCTCTCCCGCAGCTCTCTCACTATAGAGTCCACAAGGTTCTCCGGCCGCCACCAGGCCTCGGCGCCCGCCAGCCTAGCGAAGTTGGCGAGCAGCAGCCTCCCCTTCGGCGTGTGGGAGACCTCGGGGTGGAACTGGACGCCGTAGATCGGCACGCCCTGCCGCTCGGCCCGGAAGGCGGCCACGTAGCCGTTCTCGCTCACCGCTAGCAGCCTGGAGCCCGGCGGGGGCTCGCGGACGCAGTCGCCGTGGCTCATCCAGGCCTGCTCCTCGCTCCCCCAGCCCCTGAAGAGGGGGTCACCGGGGTCCAGAACCCTCACAATGGTGCGGCCGTACTCGCCGCAGCCTGTCTCGACCCTGCCCCCCAGCATGGCGGCTAGAAGCTGGAAGCCGTAGCAGATGCCTAGCACGGGCTTGCCGAGGTCCAGGACCCAGTCGGGGATCCTCGGTGCGCCGGGGACGTGGACGCTCGGCGGGCCGCCGGAGAGCACTATAGCCTTTACCCTAGGGTCCTCCAGCTCCTCCTTCCGGATAGCGCTGTGGGGCACTATCTCGGCGTAGAAGCCCTGCTCGCGCAGCCTCCGGGCTATGAGGTGCATATACTGGCCGCCGAACCCGACTACTAGTATGCGGTCCCCCTTCTCCAGGGCACGCCCCCGGGGGTGGAGCGGCGCCACCCGCCACCCGGATATTATTAGCCCCGACTCCCTGGAGCCCCCGGGGCTACATGGGGCAGGGCTGTTGGCGCAGAGCCGTGTGGTGGACGAGGCCCTCAGCTTCGACGACGTCGTCGTCCTGCCCGGGCTTAGCCCCGTAGAGCCCTGGCAGGTGGACCTCTCGAGCAAGGCGTCGCGCAGGGTCCAGGTGAGGATACCCCTCCTCTCGGCACCCATGGATACTGTGAGCGAGTGGAGGCTCGCCGCAGCCCTCGCCCTGCTCGGCGGCGTGGGCGTTATACACAGGAACATGCCGGTGGAGGAGCAGCGCCGCCACGTCGAGATGGTGAAGAAGCACCCTCTCGTGGAGCTCTCGAGCGCGGCCGCTGGCGAGGCCGATGAGTGCTGCAGGGTGAGAGAGTACATGAGGAGCCTTGGCCTCCGCCAGCTCCCCCTCGTCGACTCGTCGGGCGCGGTGAAGGGCTACGCCGAGTTCTCGGATCTAGAGTCATGCGGCTGCGGCACGCCGGTGGGGAAGCTGGCCCGGCCCGGCCCCGTCTTCGAGGTGGGCGAGGAGGCGAGGGCACTGGAGGAGGTTAAGCGCGGCAGGAGGGACGCTGCGGCGGTCACCCTTGGAGGCAGGTTTCTCGGCACTATAACGGTGCAGGAGGCGCTGGCGGTCTACAGCCCCGCCCTGGACGAGGAGGGCAGGCTCCGTGCGGCGGCAGCGGTCTCCCCCTTCGACGCGAGGAGGATAGAGGCGCTCGACGGGCTCGCCGACATACTGGTGGCTGATGTGGCGCACTTCCACAATGTTAACGTGCTTGAGGCTGCGAGGAGGATAGTAAAGAGCCTGGAATCGGACTTTGTGGCCGGCAACCTGGGCACCAGGGAGGGGGTCATAGACACTATAACGAGGCTGGAGAGGGTTGACGGGCTCCGGATGGGCATAGCCGGGGGCTCTATCTGCACCACGAGCGGGGTGGCGGGGGTAGCGGCCCCCACGCTCTTTGCGGTGATGCAGGCCCGCGGCGCCCTCCGCGAGATGGGGCTAGGGCTCGAGGAGGTCCCGATAATAGCTGACGGCGGTATTCGCGGCCCCGGCGACGCGGTGAAGGCGCTCGCCGCCGGGGCCTCGGCCGTCATGACGGGGTACATGCTCGCCGGCACCGATGAGGCGGCGGCGCCCCTGCTGAGGATAGGTGGGAGCCTCTACAAGCCCTACCGGGGCATGGCTAGCCGCGGGGCGCTGGAGAGGAGGTTCGCGGCCGACCGCTACTCGAGGGCTGCTAAGCGTGTAGAGGAGGGCATCGAGGGGCTTGTAGAGTACCGCGGCCCCCTGCGCCGCGTGGTGCTGGAGTTCGTGGAGGGTGTCAGGGCGGGGCTGGGCTACGCCGGTGCCTCGTCTATAAAGGAGCTGTGGGCTAAGGCCCGCTTCGCGAGGCTGACAAGCAGGATAGGCGCATACACGGGGGTCGTTAAGACAAGCGTCTAGCCCCCAGACCTAAGGGGGGCTGCGGCCGCGCTGGATAGGATGGTGCAGAGCTCTCTTGCCTGCGGCGGGCTTCATAGCGTCTACGCGCACCCTCCGCCTGCCTTTAGCGGAGGCTGTCGAGAGGCTCTACGACATGGGGTTCAGGAGGATAGACGTGA
This sequence comes from Pyrodictium occultum, assembly GCF_001462395.1. Classification (NCBI taxonomy): domain Archaea; kingdom Thermoproteati; phylum Thermoproteota; class Thermoprotei; order Desulfurococcales; family Pyrodictiaceae; genus Pyrodictium; species Pyrodictium occultum. The sequence continues at coordinate 14,240 of NZ_LNTB01000001.1, read as the reverse complement.
ACTACGCCAACCTCGAGAGGAGCGGAGTCGACGACCCCTCGGTGCTCAGCCACTTTCGCTGGGCCCTCCTCACCGCGGCTAGGCTAGGCGCGGACCCGGTGACCCTCCACGCGCCCTGGGAGGACTACTTCCTCCTCCCCCTGGGCCAGGGGGTTGAGCGGGCTCTGGCCGAGGCCAGGCTGCTGCTCGACATGGCCTACAGCTACGGGGTGGAGGTGGTAGTCTTCCACCCCCTGCCCGCCAAGCACGTGGGGAGCCATAGGGTGGAGTGGCTCAACAAGAGGATATTCTCCGCGCTGGCCGAGTACTCCGAGCGCGAAGGCCTCTCCATCGTGGCGCTAGAGAACGCCTCCAGGAGCGGGCCCTGGAACAGGCTGGAGCGGCTAGCGGCGCTCATACGCTCCGTGGCCAGCCCGAGGCTCAGGGTGTGCTACGACACTGGCCACGGGAACCTCAACGGCTACAGCCCCGGCAGGGCGGCGGAGATCCTGGGCGACATGATGGCATGCATACACCTCCACGACAACGACGGCACGAGGGACGAGCACGCTCCCCCGGGCACCGGCGCCATAGACTGGAGCCAGGCCGGGATGCTGGACAGCGAGGCCCTGAAGCGCGTGGTACTGGAGATAGACTGTATGGCCGAGCCCCGTGTCTGCGGCCTCCACATAAAGGCCGCAGAGGCCGCTGCTAGGCTCCTCCTGGGCCCCGGAGGCTGAGAGGGCCCCGAGCACCTTATATTGAGCCCCCGGGTGGCCGGCAGCCACCCGGTGCATGCGGGATGCAGGTTCCGCCTCTCTGACCTGACTGTAGCCGTCCTCGGGGCGGGCAAGATAGGCAGTATAATGGCCTCCTCCTTCTCCAGCTGCGGCATGCACGTCATAGCCACGGCCCGTAGCAGGGAGAGGATAGAGAGGCTCCGCATGCAGGGCTTCGAGGCCACGAGCGACAACGCCTACGCCGTCAGAAAGGCCTCGGCAGTGTTCATAGCAGTGAAGCCCTACCAGTACCCGGCCCTCGCCCGGCAGATAGAGGGCCACGTGGCCGGGAAGCCTGTGGTATCCGTAATGGCTGGCATCCCCCTCCGCCTCCTCAGGAAGACCCTGCCCGGGGCAGAGGTCTACCGCGCCATGCCCAACCTGAACGCGGCGGTGAAGAGGAGCGCCACCGGGTTAGTGGCCCCTCCCGGGGCCCAGTACAAGGAGCTGGTAAAGAGCATACTCTCGTGCATGGGCAGGGTATACGAGCTGCCCGAGCAGCTCATAGACGCCTGGACAGCCGTGGCGGGCTCCGGGCCGGCGATAATAGCGGAGTTCATAGACTCGATGATCCTAGCCGCCCTGGCTGTCGGGATCCCCCGGGACCTGGCCTACGACGCGGTGCTGGAGTCCATCATAGGCACGGCCGAGTACCTCCGCGCGAGGCCCGTTCACCCTGCCCAGCTGCGTGACGAGGTAACGACGCCCGGGGGCACCACTATAACGGCTCTAAAGATTATAGAGGGCAAGGGAATGAAGTCGGCGCTGATAGATGCTGTCGAGAAAGCCACGGCTAGGGCGGCGAGGCTGGCCAGGGAGATAGAGGCCATGCTCGAGGAGACTGCGGGGGACCCGCAGGGTGGAGGGGGTCAGCCTTGAAACACCTCCCCATCCCCTCCCCGGTGGGGAAGGGTGGGGGTTCACGGCCCGCATCATCCCCGGAGGCTTCTCCCCGGAAGAGCTACTCGGGCGTTATAACGTAGTCCTCGTCCCTGTAGGCCACCACGTACATGCTAGCCAGGCTCGTCAGAACGGCTAGCAGCGCCATAGACTCGATCAAGGGCTTCGGGCTCTTCAGGGTGGTTAGCGTCAGTCTGGCCTCCACGCTGGCAAGCTCACCCATCGCTATCACTGTGGCCTGGGTGTAGCTGTTCTCAAGGAAGCCGGCCTGGTTATACCTGCCCTCAAAGTAGAAGGGTTTCACCAGGACGCTAACAGTCTGGAATGGCGAGACCGGCACCTCTACCTTCACGCTCCTCAGCTGCTTGCTGCCGAGCACCAGGTGGCTGCCAGCCAGCCTCGGGTTGTAGAGGAGCCCATTATACTCGAGAGCCTTTACGAGGACACGGGCTGGGAGCGTCTGGGTGGCCTCCAGAAGCGGCGTGGCCAGCTCCCGCGCCTTGGCAACCCCCAGGAAGGCTATATCCTGGTGCACCGTGCCGCCGCCGGGCCTCCATGCTATCGAGTAGCTGGCGAACTCTATATGGGTGCTACCCGTGAACGCTAGGGCGGCCGCAGAGCCGGCAAGCAGCATGCCGATGAGCGTTAGGAGCACAGCCTTCGTTGGCGCGTTGAGGCCCCGGTGGCGGTAGAACTGGGGCAGGAACACTATTATGCCGAAGAGCCTCCTCGCCCCCGCGTAGAGCCTCATCGCCTCTAGCCTGGCCCGGTCTGCGAGGAGCGGCAGCAGGGCCATCCCGGCTATGAAGCCACCAGCATGGGCGAAGAAGGCCACGGTTGACGTAGAGGAGAAGTAGCCCTCCAGCACCTGCAGCGCGAACCAGAAGACGAGGTAGTAGGCTGCCAGCAGCTCGAAGCACACCGGGAAGATGAAGAGGAAGAAGCAGGCTGCGAGCCTAGTGCCCGGGAACAGTATCATGTAGGCTCCCAGCACGCCGCTTATAGCGCCGCTGGCCCCGACGCTGGGTACAGCCAGCCCGTTCGGGTCCTGTATGAACATGAACACGGTGTGGAAGAGCGCGGCCATAACCCCGCTGAGGAGGTAGAGGGCCAGGTAGCGGGCGTGGCCCAGGGCCCTCTCGACAGCCCTCCCGAAGAGGTAGAGGAAGTACATGTTGAAGAATATGTGCAGCAGGTTAGCATGGGTGAACATGGCGGTGAATATCTTGTAGACACTGTATGGGTTTAGAAGCATGTAGACCGGCTCGAAGCCCAGCTTGACTATCCAGTACTCAGTGCTTGCCATGAACCCGGTTTGCCACGAGGTTACAATGTAGACCAGCGTGTTCAAGGCTATCAGCAGGTACGTTACCCATGGGGCCTCGGGGCTGGGTACTTCCTCCTCGACGGCTATGGGCAGCTCGCGGGTTATACGCGGCAGGCGCGGCGCCTCCCCAGTCTCCAGGATGCCACACCCCGTACGTGCACTGCCCCATTGGACGCTTGGAGCCTCGTGCCTAATTAGGCTGGCTGCGCCGCGGCCTCACCACGCCCCAGCCCTTGACATCCTTCATCCCCGCCAGGCGGGGCCCGGCCCTCCTTTTATTACGAGGGCTTCTTCGCCCCGATACGCCACGGGGTGCCGCCGAAGTGAGCGAGGTAATGGACCTACTATCCTCGGCAGTCTCCTACGCCTCGAGGCTTGGGGCGGAGTTCGCCGAGATAAGGCTCGAGCGCACCAGGTTCACCAGGATAGAGGCTAGAAACGGCGTCTACACGGTCTCCTCCGGCACCGACTACGGTGCGGCCGTGAGGGTCTACGTTAACGGGTCCATAGGCTTCGCCTTCACCACCAGGATCAACCTGGACTCTCTACGCCGCGCCCTCGAGCAGGCCTACTCCCTAGCCCGAGCCGCCCCCGGGAAGCAGCCCAAGCCCCTCCTCCTCGACCCGGCCGAGGACTTCCACGAGCACCCGGTGAAGAGGAGCGTAGAGGATGTACCCGTAGACGTGAAGCTGAGGGACGTGACTGAGCTGGACAAGCTGGTGGCCGAGAAGAGCTTCGTCAAGTCGAGGACGCTCGTCTACCATGAGAGGGTGGAGGAGCGCTACTATGCTAGCACAGAGGAGAGGCTGCTGGGCGAGCGCAGGGAGCTAGCCTACCTCTACGCCTCCGCCTTCGGCGAGGAGGCGGGGGTCAGGGGCTCCGCCCACGTGAACAAGGGTACTATAAAGGGCTATATTCTCTGGGAGAAGGCGCCGCAGGAGAAGGTTGCAGAGGAGCTCCTTGGCAGGCTGCAGCGGCAGCTGCGTGCTAAGACGCCCCGGGCGGGCAGCTTCCCCGTCGTCATAGCCCCCGAGGCCCTCGGCGTGTTCGTCCACGAGGCCTTCGGACACCTGGCCGAGGCGGACCTGGTGGCGGCGGGCAGCGCGCTCCAGGGCAAGAAGGGCCAGCAGGTGGCGTCCAGCTCGGTAACCATAGTGGACGACCCCGATATCGACGACGGGTTCGGCACCATCCGCTACGACGATGAGGGCGTCCGCACGGCTAAGGCGGTGATAGTGGAGAAGGGCATACACCGCCAGATAATGACGGATAGGATACACGCTGCCATGCTGGGGGAGGACCCGACCGGCAATGCCCGCGCGGAGTCCTTCCGATACCCTCCCCTGGTGAGGATGAGGAACACTGTAATGCTCCCAGGCGACCATAGCGTGGAGGAGCTCTTCGAGGACATAGACTTCGGCTACTATGTAGTCTCCACGGGCGGGGGCCAGACCAATATCGACGGCAGCTTCCAGGTGGGCGTGGAGGAGGCCTTCGAGATAGTCAAGGGGGAGATAGGGGCGCCCGTCCGCAACCTAAGCATAGTCGGGAACACTCTGGAGACCCTCCTAAGAATAGACGCTGTGGCCAAGGACTTCGGCCTCTTCTATGGCCGCTGCGGCAAGGGCCAGCTAGTCTACGTCTCCGACGGCGGCCCCCATGTGAGGGTCCGCAGCATGACCATGGGCGGCCGCGAGTAGGCTCCCCTGGCCCTCCCCATTTACCCCGTGCCGTGCGTCTCCTAGACCAGGCCCTGGAGGGGTGCTGAGAGGTGTCCAGCCGCATAGCCCCGGCCGAGCTGGCGGTAATGGCGGCCCGCTGGGCTATGAGGGAGGGCGCGTCCGAGGCCGAGGTCTATGTAAGCTCGTCTCGCGGCTATAGCGTGAGCATAAGAACCAACGCTATAGAGGCTGTCGAAGCCATCGACGACGTGGGCGTGGGGATAAGGGTGGCTGTGGGCAAGAGGGTGGGCTTCTCCTACACTACCGGGATGGACCCGGCCGGTGTGAGGGAGGCGGCGAGGAGGGCGGTCAAGCAGGCTAGGGCCTCCCCTGAGGACCGGTGGTGGCAGGGCTTCCCGGAGCCCAGTAGCCGGTACGCCGAGCCCGGTGGCATATACAGCCCAGTTCTGGCCCGCGTCTCGCCCGGCACGGTGGTCGAGCACGCCCGTGGGATGCTGGAGAAGGCCTCCGGAATCAAGGGCCTCGTGCTCGGCCGCGGCGGCGTCAGCGTCTACGTGGTCGAGCGCGTGGTGGTGAACACTAACGGAGTGTACCGGGTTGATGTAGGCACAACGGCTCACGTGTACGCGGGGGTAGTTATGAGGAGGGATGGGGCCACAACACCGATGATATACGAGTTCGACTCCAGCAGGGTGGCAATACCCGATGGTGGCCGGGTGGTGGAGAGGGCCGCTGATACCGCCAGGCTCTGCACCCGCGTGTACAGCGGCCTGGAGACGGGCAGGTACACGCTCGTCCTCTCCCCCAAGGTGCTCGCGGAGCTCATGGAGGCTACTGTCCTCTACTCCCTCCGCGGCGACATCTACGTGCAGGGTAGGAGCTACTACGGCGACAAGCTGGGCTCCCAGGCGCTCTCGGAGAAGGTTACGATAGTCGACGATGGCACCATGAAGGGCGGCGACGCCACCTGGAGGTTTGACGGCGAGGGGGTGGCCACGTCCCGCAAGATCCTGGTCGAGAAGGGCGTGGTCAAGGGCTTCGTGTTCGACAGCTACTGGGGCAGGCGCGCCGGCAAGGCCAGCACCGGTAACGCTGCTAGGAGCGGCTACACGTCCAAGCCCATGCCCGGCTTCACCAACGTGGTAGTTGAGCCGGGCGACGCGGCCCCTGAGGAGCTGCTGGAGGGCCGCGTGCTAGTGATACACCAGGTCCAGGGCGCCCATACCGCGAGCAGCGATACTGGGGAGTACAGCGTCCTAGCCAACCCAGCCATCTACTACGAGAACGGGGAGCCCAGGGGATGGGTGCCCGGAGCGGTGCTCTCCGGCAACTTCTACCGGGAGATGCGGGACAGCCTAGAGGCGCTGGGCAAGCTAGTGGAGAAGGCCTACCCGGGCGTCTACATGCCCTGGGCCAGGGTAGCCGGGTCACGGTGGCGGTGAAGGGCTAGCAGAGGTATTTTACCCAGATCTCCCCGGGCCCCTCCACCCTGTACTCCACCACCAGCATGTCCCCGGCCCCGCAGGCCCTGCCCCGGTCCATGCCTGCTGCCTCCAGGGCGCGGGCCCTCAGCATCTCCAGTATCGCTCCAGCAGCCTCCTCCAGGGGGAGCCGCATCTCCATAACAGCCCTCCTTATGGCCGCCGGGTCGGGGAGGACGGCGACCCCGCTGCCAGGCGGGTCTACCCCCGCGGCGTGGAGCCCGGCCGCGGCTAGGACGTGGAGGGAGCTGGGCACTGTTATAAGCACCTTCCTATCATCCCTCTTCATGAGCAGTGTTTGCTGGCCCGGGGCCCTCCGCAGCCCCCTCCCGGGCCAGCAGTCCAGCCCAGCCCCTTCAAGCCCTAGCCCCATCACCGCGGCTGCTAGTATAGGCTCCGCGTGGAAGACAGTGGAGCTATCGGCCAGCCTCTCCTCGAAGGCTGCCAGCGCCTCCACCTCCTCCTCGAGCGCGTGGAGCCAGGGCTTGAACCTCGGCTCCATGGTGGGCGGCAGCTCTCCGGCAGAATCCTTTAGGTCGTAGTAGGCTTCAACCACGTAGTCGAAGAGCTCCTCGTAGCCGGTCGCATGGGCCGGGGGTATCGCTGCGAAGACGGGAGCCAGCTCCCCCGGGGCGCGGTAGCCCAGGCTCTCGAGCCTCCTCCGCGAGTAGTCCACCAGCGGCTGCAGCCAGCGCGGCGGCTCGAGAGAGACAGCCTGGGGAAGCATCAGCAGCCACCCCTTCCCGGTACCTGCGCCTCCGCTGCCCCGTAGCGGCCGCTCGGGGCCCTAGTAGTCCTCTGGCACGGCCACCGGGAGCCCCGCCCTCATAGCCCTCAGGGCCAGCTCCGCCGCCCTCCACGGGTCGTCGAGCGCCGGCGCCTTGACACCCTCGAGCCACACCCTCCGGTAAGCCTCGGCGACCTCCCTGGAGGAGACCTCCTCCAGGCCCTCGGCCGACTCGACGGCCTTCTTGGCGTTGAGGAGGAGCCTCGCTTCACCGGAGCCGAAGCGCCACAGGTGCTGCTCCCGGAACACCTCCAGGCTGGTCCAGCTGTACCACCGCCTCCACGTCTTCTCCAGCACCTTCTCTATAAGCTCGGGGTCCTCGAGGGGAGGGAGCTTCTCGAACTCGTGGAGCGCCTTGTAGGGGCAGAGGGTGCAGGCGACCCGGGGCACCCCGTCGAGGTAGTCGGGGTGCACTAGGCCGAGGCCCCTGACAACCTCCACGATGTCGGCCAGCGTGAACATGTAGGTGGGTCTGAACTTCCTCCCGGCGAGCACCACCCGGTTGGCAGCCGCTTTGGATAGCCTCTCGAACCTCTTAGGCGACTCCGTCAGCCGGTCCCCCACCACCTCTAGCAGCCTCGGGTCCTTCTTCCTCTCCTCCCTCATCGGCCTCGCCTTGTACATGGTGCAGAACCGGTAGCCCCTCCTGGGCATGCCCTTCCATTTCAACAGGCTCTTCATCTCCCTCCTAGGGGCAGCCCTCATGTCTACCTCTACGCCGAGCCTGGCGGCAGCCTTCTCCACGAACTCTACGCTTCTAGGGCTCTCTAGGAAGGGTATGTGGACGAACATCACATGTATCTTGAAGTCTATGTACTCCTGCAGCCTCAGGAGCACCGCTAGCGCCGCCATGGAGTCCTTGCCGCCGCTGAAGCCTAGGAGCACCCTCCTCCCCCGTAGCTCCCTTCCCACCCAGCGGGCCAGCATCCGGGCGTACTCGTCCAGGTCGGGCACGGCGCGGGCGTGCACGTAGGGGGGTGAGAGGAGCCAGGGCTTAACCGGGGCGAAGCCCCTGTCTCCGCCCTGCCCCGTCTCCAGGATCCCCCGGCGGTCGAGCAGCCCGGTAACGTCGACTCCACTGCTCTTCGAGATCCAGAGGTAGTAGCGGCAGCCACCCTCCACGCTGCACAGCTTCGTGGCCTCGCCGCCGCTGCCCAGGACGCCTGCCAGCTCGCCGCGCCGGAGCAGCGGGTACAGCTCGGTCAAGGCTCAACGCCTCTCTGGCGGGCCTCTGGGGGCGGTCAGGGAGCTGTAGGGGGCGGTCCCCACAGCCCCGGGTCGGTGGCTCAACCCTTCATCAGCCCGCGGGGGTCCCCGGGAGGATGTTTTGCTGTGGCAGCGTAGCTGCCTATATCAGCGCGCCCCGGACCCGCTACAGCCTCCGGGCTGGCAGCGGAAGGTGCCCTCCACGCCATGTTCACGATCATAGTTAGGAGTAAAAGGGACGCTGACGCTGTAAAGGCTATGCTCGACCGCTTCTACCCCGGCTGGGGGGTTGAGGTAAGGACGCTCCACGGCGCCCGCGGCGGTGAGGCCATGCTAGCCGAGCTCTCCGGCATAGTCGAGCCCGACCGCTTCTACATACTCCTCCTCGGCAGGGAGGACGCGGAGGCAGCCAGGCTGGTGAGGGAGGAGGCGCCTAGAAACGTCGTGATGCACATGGTGCCCCGCCGCAGGGTGCGCAACGCTAGACTAGAGCTGCTCTACGCCGAGGTGGCCCGGGCGCGCTCGATGATACGCGTCTCAGCCTCCTGGGACCCCTCGAGGAGGGTGTTCCTCCTCGGCCCGCGGGCCCCCGGCCAGCCCCTGGAAGGCCTCGAGCCCAAGCCGAGCCTCGAGGCCTTCATAGGCGTTGGCAGGTTCTCCGAGATACTCTCCAGGCTGGCCGGGGGCAGGGTGGGTAGGAACCCGCTGGTCGTGAGGGCCTCGGGGAGCCTCCACCTGGTCTACAACGGGGCCCGGCCCCGCGCCGAGCTGGACATTGTGGATGAGGGGCCGGCGCCCCGGGCTAGGCTGCTCGAGGGCTCCGAGCCCGTGGACGTGGACCTCCCCCGCATGGTTGAGGCCAACCGCGGGGTGCTGGGGCTCTACGAGCGGGCCTCGGCCAGGTTCCTGGAGGGCCTGGGCGAGTTCGACACCGTGATTGTGCCCTGGAGTGGGGGCAAGGACAGCACGGCCACGCTGCTGCTCGCCCTCAAGATCTACGGGCGCGACAGGGTGCGCGTGGTCTACGGGGACACCGGCACGGAGTTCCCCCTCTCAGTGGAGTACGTGGAGCAGGTGGCTGACAAGCTTGGGATAGACTATGTGCGGGCGTACGCCGGCATCGACAAGGCCCTTCTCAAGGGGGCTGCGCCGATGCCGAGCCACAGTAGCCGCTGGTGCACGGGCCTCAAGGTGGAGGCTGTAGAGAGGGCTGTGAGGAAGCTGGCCCGGGGAAGGACCCTCCTGCTCATAGGCGACCGGGACGCGGAGTCGCCGAGACGCAGCGCCCGGCCCCCCGTCCGCCCGGGCCCTGCAGAGGGCATCATGGCCGCCGCGCCCCTCAAGCTCTGGGGTGGCGTCCACGTGCAGCTCTACATACTCTCCCAGGGGCTCCCGCTCAACCCCATGTACGAGCACGGGTTCTACAGGATAGGCTGCTACATGTGCCCGGCCCTCCGCAGCTGGGAGGTCTACGTGCTCACCTCGACGCCGGGGCTCCACTTCAGGCTCCTCCGCAGCCCGATCTACCGGAGGTTCATCGCATCAAGGCTGAGGCGCGGCCCGGCGCCTGTAGGGGAGGGGGACGGGTGCAGCCTGGAGGCCGGGCTCGCCGGCTGCGGCTAGAGAGCCCGCCCGGGAGGCCGTGTTAAAGGGTCCCCAGGGGGCCTCTCTGGCCGGGCTGCGGTGCTGAGAACCCCTGTTGCCAGCCCCTCGTGGGCGCGGAGCCCCTAGGGGCGGGGGGCGGTGAGGACTTCAGCGGCGGCTGAGCAGCCCTCCGGCGGTGCAAGGCGCTGCAGGGAGCGTGGCTAGCTGGATGCGTGTTGAGGAGCTGGACCTACCCCAGGAGGCTAAGCGTGTACTCCTCGCGCAGGGGTACAGGGAGCTCTTCCCCCCGCAGGAGGAGGCTGTGAGGGCCGGCCTCCTCGAGGGCAGGAACCTGGTAGTGGCGTCGCCCACCGGGTCTGGGAAGAGCCTGGTGGCGCTTCTCGCGGCTCTACGCGTGCTCTCGGGGCCGCATAGGGGCTGCCGGGTTGTATATGCTGCCCCTCTCAGGAGCCTGGTCTACGAGAGGGCGGAGGAGTGGAGGAGCATCCTCGGCGAGCTGGGCCGCCGAGTCGCCGTGTCGACGGGGGACTATGACAGGGTGGAGCCCTGGCTCGGCGAGGCCGACGCGGTCATGGTTACCTACGAGAAGCTCGACTCCCTGCTGCGGCACGGCGCCGGCTGGCTACGCGAGGTTTGCGTGCTGGTGGTGGATGAGATCCACTACGTCGGGGACCTCCGCCGCGGCCCCGTCCTGGAGACGGTCATAGCCCGGCTCATGTCGATGAACCAGGGCATGCAGGTAGTCGCGCTCAGCGCCACGATAAGCAACGCGGGCGAGATGGCGGCCTGGCTCGGCGCCGGCCTAGTCGAGAGCGGCTGGAGGCCCGTGAGGCTAAGGGAGGGCGTGATGAGCGGCTACACTATAGTGTGGGGGGACGGCGGCGAGACCCGGGTGGAGAGGCTCGTCAGGAACCCAACCCTCGATGCAGCCCTGGACGCCGTGGCCTCTGGAGGCCAGGCCCTCGTGTTCGTGAACTCCAGGAGGAAGGCTGTGGAGCTGGCGGAGAGGCTCGTAGGGGCGGCAGCGGGCAGCAGGGAGGTTAGAAGCCTCCTCGACCCGGGTGGCGTTGAGCCCTACATAGAGCTGCTGAGGAGCCACGGGGAGCACAGGGAGCTTAACGACAGGCTCGCCCGGCTCATGTCCAGCGGGGTTGCATTCCACCACGCGGGGCTGGCGAGCTACCAGAGGGACGTGGTGGAGAAGGCCTTCCGGGCCCGCGTCCTCCGCGTCCTAGTCGCGACCCCTACTCTCGCCGCGGGCGTCAACCTCCCGGCCCGCCGCGTGGTCGTGGACAGCCTCTACAGGTTCAAGCCTGGGCGGGGCTCCGAGCCGATCAAGGTGTCGGAGTACAAGCAGCTGGCCGGCCGCGCCGGCAGGCCGGGTCTCGACGCGGTTGGCGAGGCTGTGATTATTGCCAGGTCGGGCGAGCAGGCCTGGGAGGCCATGGAGAGCTATGTGAGGGGCGAGCCCGAGCCCATAGTGTCCAAGCTGGTCTCCGAGGCCGCTTTGAGGAGCCAGGTGCTCGCCGTGGTCTCGAGCCTCGGGACGGCCACAGTCCAGGAGGTGGCCGGTATCTTCAGGCGCACCCTCTACGCAGTCCAGGCCGGGCCGCCCCGGGAGGAGATAGACAGGGTGGCCTGGCTCCTCGACGAGTATGGGTTCCTGGAGCGCGTCGGCGACGTGCTGGAGGCGACCGACACCGGGCGCAGGGTCTCCGAGCTGTACATAGACCCTCTCACCGGCTACCGGATGCTCCGCGGCCTCGACGCTCTCCGGGAGGAGAAGCCTCCCATCGAGCGGCTCCTATTCTTAGCCCTATGGAACCCCGACGCCGCCAGGGTAAGGCCTCCCCGGGGCATGCACCTCGGCCTAGAGATGGAGGCTGAGCAGCTCCTTGAGGACCTGGGGTTCACCCCTTACGAGGAGGTGGGCGAGGCCGATATAGCGGTGGCAGCGGAGGCCCTCCACACAGCCGACATGCTCCTCGACTGGGTCCTGGAGAAGCCCGAGGACGCCATACTGGACAAGTACGGCGTGGACCCCGGCGACCTGCGTGCAGTAGTTGAGACGGCCAGCTGGCTGGTGTACTCCATGGCGCAGCTCGCGCGGCTCAGGGGCCACCCGGCTGCGGGCTACCTGGACCGGCTGGCCGTAATGGTGCGGCACGGGGTCCAGGAGGAGCTCGTGGATCTCGTGAAGCTCCCTGGCATAGGCAGGGTTAGGGCCCGCCTCCTCTACAACACCGGCTACCGCGACCCAGGGAGCCTCGCCGGCCTCAGCCCCGAGCAGCTGGCCTCCCTGCTCCGCGGCCTCGGCGAGGAGCGGGCCCGCAGGGCTCTGGCGGAGGCCCAGAGGATGGCTGCCAGGGAGAAGCCCGGGGGCGGCGGGGAGGAGGCCAGGCGGCGGGGGAGGCAGAGGAGCATACTCGACTACCTCGGCTAGCCCCCGGGGCCCGCCTCCCCCTGGGCTGTGAGGAGACCGCCAGTGACCGAGCCCCGGGAGCCCCCCGGGGCGGTGACGTGCGCTTCGCAGCCCGAGCCCGTTCAAGGGTAAGGTTTTTGTAGAAGCGCGGCCTACGACCCTCCATGATGGGGAGGAGCACCATGGCGGCGATAAAGGAGGTCAAGCCGGTGAGGAAGGAGTTTAGGAGGGTGGGCGCGCATAGCCATATCAGAGGCCTAGGCCTAGACGAGAACGGCCGCGCCAAGTTCATGGCCGACGGTATGGTGGGCCAGGCCGAGGCCCGCGAAGCGGCCGGCATCGTGGTGCAGATGATACGCGAGGGCAAGATGGCCGGCCGCGGCGTGCTCATAGTGGGGCCCAGCGGCACCGGTAAGACGGCAATAGCGGTCGGCATAGCTAAGGAGCTGGGGGAGGACACACCGTTCGTAGCCATGACCGGCTCCGAGATATACAGCAGCGAGATGAAGAAGACAGAGGCTATGATGCAGGCGCTGCGCAAGGCCATAGGTGTGAGGTTCCGCGAGCGCCGCACCGTATACGAGGGCGTCGTGAGCAGGATACGCATAGGCTATGTGAAGCACCCGTTCAACCCCTACGTCAGGGTCCCCCATGAGGCCGAGGTAGTCCTAGAGACCAGGGATGACAGTGTGAAGCTCCGCGTGGGCGAGGAGATAGCCGTTCAGCTCCTCCAGCTCCGCGTACGCCGCGGTGACGTTATCTGGATAGACGCGGAGACTGGGGAGGTCCACAAGACCGGCAGGATATGCGAGAAGAGGGAGTACGACATATCGGTATACAAGTGCGTCGAGAAGCCCAGCGGCCCGGTTAAGAAGGAGAAGGAGATAGTGCACCTGCTAACCCTCCACGACCTCGACGTCGCCTACGCCGCCCAGCGTGCAGCGGCGGCGAGCTTCCTCGGCATGCCGCTGACCCGCGAGATCCCCAGCGACGTGAGGCAGAGGGTGGATGAGGAGGTGAAGAAGCTTGTAAGCGAGGGCCGCGCCGAGCTAGTGCCCGGCGTGCTGTTCATAGACGACGCCCACATGCTCGACATAGAGGCCTTCAGCTTCCTCACGAGGGCTATGGAGAGCGACCTCGCCCCGATACTGGTGCTCGCCACTAACAGGGGCATAACCAAGATAAGGGGCACGGACATCGAGTCGCCGCACGGCATACCGCTGGACCTGCTGGACCGCCTGCTAATAATAAAGACAAGGCCCTACAAGCCCGAGGAGATAAGAGAGATACTCAGGATAAGGGCTGACGAGGAGGAGGTGCCGCTCACCGAGGAAGCGCTGGAGGAGCTCACCAAGCTCGGCGCCGAGCGCAGCCTGCGCTACGCCGTGCAGCTGATGGAGCCGGCCCGCATACTCGCCGAGCGCGAGGGCCGTGCAAAGGTGACCGTCGAGGACGTGAGGAGGGCGGCGGAGTACTTCGTGGACGTGAAGGAGAGCGTACGCTACATACAGCAGTACGAGGAGAAGTTCCTCAAGTAGCGCTGCATCCTGGAGGACCTCCTCCAGGGGAAGTTGGAATAACCTCGCCCCCTAGCCTACCCTCTTCTCCCCTAGGAGGCCCCCGGGGGCCCGCTCCCCGGCGCAGAGCACCACCTGGAGAGCCCCCCGGGGTAGGCCCCGTCACCCCCCGGGCTGCTGGAGGTCTAGGGCCGGGTATGGAGGATAGCCTCTGGCTCAGCAGGTACATAGCCCGTCTCAGGGGCTTCATACGCGAGCTAGCCGGGCTCCCGGCCGGCCAGTTCGCCGAGGTTGTCAAGGCTCTAGAGGAGCCCGGCACACTGGACCTGGCGGTCCTCTACGCGGCCAGTGTTCCGAGGATAACAAGCCTATGGCTGATATGGGAGGACTACTGCAGGGGCAGGGGCTCGGGCCGGCGGGTCTGCAGGGAGGTGCAGTCAATAGTCGAGGGCGCCGGGCCCGGCATGGGTGTCGTGACCTTCTTCAACCGGGAGGTCAAGAGCCTCATAGTCAAGTCCTTCAACGACCTGTCCCCCGGCATACTGGTGCCCGGCT